>NZ_KQ960128.1:0-232480 GCF_001553055.1 Olsenella sp. DNF00959
GGGGGGGGGGGGGGGGGGGGGGGGGGGGGGGGTAGCTCCTGGGCAGCACTATTCGGCGGGGGCGTCCGTCACGGTCGCAGACGCGCTGCCCGTTTGGGGAGGGGACGGACTCTGACAAATTTTTGCTGACATCCGTCGGGGCATCTGATAAGATGCTAACGCGCTAAGGGCGATTGGCTCAGGGGTAGAGCACTTCCTTCACACGGAAGGGGTCGCTGGTTCGAATCCAGCATCGCCCACCACGAGAAACGTGGCGGCGGCTTCGGTCGCCGCCTTTTTCATAGGGGCCCATGGCGCAACGGTTAGCGCAGGGGACTCATAATCCCTGGGTTGCAGGTTCGAATCCTGCTGGGCCCACCACAAGAGCAGCAGGCCAGCGACGCATTTGCCGTTGGCCTGCTTTTTCGACCCTCCGCCTGCCCATGGATGACGCCAGCGCCTCTCGCGAAGACAGCATTCTGTGCAGAATGCTGTCGATTTTGGCGTTTGGCCTGTTGAGGGGCGAGAAAGACAGCAAATCTCACAGAATGCTGTCTTCGGCGCCGCCTTCTGCGCTGTCACCGCGCTGTCTTCAGCGCCACCCTTCGCGCCCGCCGCCAGGCCCCCGCCCCCATCCGCGTTGCGGCTACAATCGACTTCCAACGCAGGCCTCGCCTGCAAGGCAACAACGACACGGCAACGGGAGGGAGGGACGACATGCCATACGCCTACGCCTCGGTCGCGCTGGACATCCCCACGCGCGCGATAGACGGCTGCTACAGCTACGTCATCCCTCCCGAGCTCTCGACGTCCTGCGCGGTGGGCGCCACCGTCCTCGTGCCCTTCTCACATCGCGACGTGGTGGGCTACGTCATGTCGGTGTCGGACGAGCCTCCCGCGGGCGTCGCCGCGCACAAGCTCCTCGGCGTCGCGCGCGTGCTGGCAGACTCCGCCTTCGACGAGGTCTCGGCCCGACTTGCCGCCTGGATGGCACACGAGTACGGCTGCACCCTCTGCGACGCCGTCCGTCCCTTCCTCGCCCCCGGCCAGACGGTCCGCGTGCGTCGCAGGGGCTCGGACGACCCCTGGGAGCTCGTATGCGAGAAGAGCGGGCCCGTCGACGAGCGCTGGGCGTCCCTCACCCCCAAGGCCGAGGGCTGGCGCCCCCGCGCCAACGCCTCGCGCCAGCGCCAGGTCATGGAGGCCCTCGCCTCCGGCCCGCTTCGTCTGGCGGAGCTCTCGGCCACGATGCCGGGGAGCGTCGCCGCGGCGCAGGCCCTCGCCCGCCATGGCGTCGTCCAGATAGAGGAGAGGCGCCGCGTGCGCGGGACGACGGGAACCACGCTCTCGAGCGCCGTCGCCCGCCGGCCCGAGCGCCTGACCCAGGGCCAGCGGGACGCCCTCGCAGAGATCGCCCGTGCCACCGAGGCCGGCGCCGGCGACGTCGTCCTGGTGGACGGCGTGACGGGCTCCGGCAAGACCGAGGTCTACCTCGCCGCCATCGAGCGCTGCGTGGGGCAGGGGAGGGGCGCCATCGTCCTCGTGCCCGAGATCTCGCTTACCGCCCAGACCGTGGGCCGCTTCCGCTCGCGCTTCGGCGATGACGTCGCGATCCTGCACTCGAGGCTCTCTGCCGGGGAGCGCTTCGACCAATGGGACCTGGTGCGCCAGGGCAGCGTGCACGTCGTGGTGGGCGCCCGTTCCGCGCTCTTCGCGCCCGTGTCGGACCTGGGGCTCGTGATCATCGACGAGGAGCACGAGCTGTCCTACAAGCAGGAGTCGGCCCCCCGCTACCATGCCCGCGAGGTCGCGGCCCGCCTCGCCCGCCTGCGCGGCTGCCCGCTCGTCCTGGGGTCGGCCACCCCCTCGCTCGAGAGCCTCCTGCGCTGCCGCCAGGGCTCGCACGCCGGGGTGTCGTGGACGCGCGTCCCGATGCCGGAGCGTCCGGGCTCGGCTGTGCTTCCCCGCGTCCGCGTGGTGGACATGACGCAGCAGTTCGCCGGGGGCAACAAGTCGATCTTCTCGGCACCCCTGAGGGACGCCCTGGAGGGCGTGGTCCAGCGAGGGGAGAAGGCCGTCCTCCTCCTCAACCGCCGAGGCTTCGCCAACTTCCTCATGTGCCGCGACTGCGGCTGCGTGCCCGAGTGCCCGCACTGCTCCACCTCGCTCACCTACCACGAGCGCACGCACTCGCTGATGTGCCACAGCTGCGGCAGGAGCTGGCCGGTCGTCGCCTGGCCCAACCCGGCCACGACCTGCCCCAACTGCGGCAGCCGCTACCTGGCGGCCTTCGGGGTGGGCACCCAGCGCGTCGAGGACGAGCTCTCGCTGCTCCTGGGCGGGCGGGCCCAGGTGATTCGCATGGACGCGGACACCACGCGCGGGAAGGGGGACCACCAGCGGCTGCTCGAGGAGTTCGACGCCGTGGAGTGCGCAGTGCTCGTGGGCACCCAGATGATCGCGAAGGGGCTGGACTTCCCCGAGGTCACGCTGGTCGGCGTCATCAACGCGGACACCACGCTCAAGCTGCCCGACTTCCGTGCGGGCGAGCGTACCTACGACCTGCTCGAGCAGGTGAGCGGGCGCGCCGGCAGGGGGGAGGTCCCGGGGGAGGTCATCATCCAGACCTACTGGGCGAGCCATCCCGCCATCCGGGCCGTGGCGGACCACGACAGGTCCCTCTTCCTCGAGCCCGAGCTCAGGGACCGCGAGGAGGGCAACTACCCGCCCTACTCGCGGCTGGCCAACGTCGTCGTCTGGGGGAGAAGCGCCCCCGCCGTGACGGGGGCGATTGCCTCCCTGGCCCACGCCGTCCGCCAGAGGGTGGAGGGGAGGCGGGGATGGGAGGTGCTGGGTCCCACCGACTGCCTCAAGGCCCGCGTGAAGGACCGCACCCGCCGGCACCTGCTCGTGAAGGCCCCCCTGGGCTCCGAGCCAGGGGAGCTCCTGCAGTCCTGCGTGCGGGGGCTGGACGTCCCCCGCGGCGTGAGCGTCGCCATCGACGTGGACGCGTACGACCTGATGTAGGGTCCCTGGCCCATGCGACGGCGGTTTGGGAGGCATGTCGCTGGGGTAGTAACATAGCCTGGACAAAGCGTGGCGCCCCCGGCGCCCCTCACATAGCAAGGAGCCATGCAATGAGTGCACTGGAAGACATCGTCCGCGCCCCCGACGGGCGGCTCAAGACAGAGTGCGCGCCCATCGAGGCCATCGACGAGCGCATCAAGAGGCTCGCGCGCCGCATGCTGGACGACATGTACGCCGCCGACGGCTGCGGCCTGGCGGCCCCCCAGGTCGGCGAGCTCGTCCAGATGGTCGTCATAGACGTCGACTACTCCGGCCCCAGCGGTAAGAACCCCTACGTGCTCATCAACCCCAAGATTGTCGTCGCCGACGGCGAGGAGCGCGAGACGGGCGAGGGCTGCCTGTCGTTCCCCGGCATCACGGTTCCCGTCAGGCGACCCAGCCACGTGGTGGTCCAGGCCCTCAGCCTGGACGGGGACCTCATGCAGTACGAAGCCCGCGACAACCTCATGGCCGTCTGCCTCCAGCACGAGATCGACCACATCCACGGCGTGACCATGGTCGACCACCTGAGCGCCGGCCAGCGCATCGCCGCCATGAGGGCCTATCAGGAGGCCACGGCCGCGGGCGCCCGTCCCGGCGACGTCTCCGTAGACTAGTCGGAAGGGGAGCCGCAGATGCGCCTGGCATTCATGGGCACGCCAGACTTCGCCGTGCCCTCCCTCAGGAAGCTCGCCGCCGTCCATGAGGTCGCGCTCGTCGTGACGCGGCCCGATGCCGTGCGCGGCCGCGGGAGGGCCCTCGTGCCCTCCGCGGTGAAGTCGGCGGCCCTCGAGCTCGGGCTCGAGGTGATCGAGGCGAGGCGCGTGACGCCGGAGCTCCTCGATCGCCTACGCGACCTCGACCTGGACGCCGTGGCCGTCGCGGCCTTCGGCTGCATCCTGCCCGACGAGCTCCTGGGCATCGCGCGAATGGGCTGCGTCAACGTGCACGGCTCGCTCCTGCCCCGCTGGCGCGGCGCCGCGCCCATCCAGAGGGCGGTGCTCGAGGGCGACGAGCGCGCGGGCATATCCATCATGCGCATTGTCCACGAGCTCGATGCCGGCGCCTACTGCAGGCAGGCGTCGGTCGAGGTGGGCGAGAAGCCCTGCGCGACGGTCATGTCCGAGCTTGCCGAGCTGGGGGCAGACGAGCTGCTCCTGGCCCTCGCGCAGATGGAGGACGGGACGGCCCGCTGGGTCGACCAGGACGAGTCGCAGGTGAGCTATGCCCGCAAGATCGACAAGCGAGAGATGCTCCTCGACCCTGCGGACGGCCGTCTGGCAAACCGCAGGCGCGTCCAGGCGTCCCTCGACGCCGCGCCGGCCCGCATGGCGCTCCAGGGCAAGGGGGTCCGCGTGCTCGACGCGCGCGTCTCTGGCGAGGCGCTATCCCAGGGCGGCGTGCTGGTTCGCAAGGGCCGCGTGTTCCTGGGCTGCTCCGACGGGGCCATCGAGCTCCTGCGGGTCAAGCCCGACGGCAAGCGCGAGATGGACGTCTCTGCCTGGGCGGCGGGACTCCAGAAGAGGGACCTTGGCTGGGAGCGCGCATAGGCATGGCGAGGGCGACCGCCGCCAGGAGGGCGGCCCTGCGCCTGCTGGGCGAATGCCGGCGTCGCTCTGCCCGCGCACGCGACCTCATGAGGGCCTCGGAGGGGCTTGACGCCCTCGAGCCCCGCGACCGGTCCCTCGCCACCCGCCTGGTGCTGGGCGTGACACGCTGCTCCGGCGGCCTTGACGGGGTCATCGACGGGCATCTCCGTCGTGGCATGAGGCTCGAGCCCCGGCTGCGTGACGCCCTGAGAGTCGCTGCCTTCGAGCTCCTCTTCCTCTCCGCCCCCGCGCAGGCGGCCGTGAGCCAGGGGGTCGAGCTGGCCCGCGAGGCGAGCCCCCGCGCCGCCGGCCTCGCCAATGCCGTCCTGCGCCGCATCGCGGAGGAGGACCGGCCCCGCCTGGCCGAGGCGCGCGACCGCCTCCACGCGGCCGCGGCCCCCGGAGGACGGCCTGTCGACGAGGTCTCCACCCCCGATTCCCTGGCAGGCGACATCTCGCTCGGTTGCTGCCTTCCCGGCTGGCTCTCCCGCGAGCTCGTCTCCTCCCTCGGCGCCTCCCGCGCCGCCGCCGTCGCGCTCGGCTCCCTCGAGCCCTCCACGCCCTGCGTGGCCGGCAACCTCGTAGTGCAGGGCGAGGGCCCCTCTCGCCTGGCCCTCGAGGCGGCAGGACTCGCCCCGGAGCCGCTCCCGTGGCCGGCCGCCTTCAGGCTCGGCCGCCCGTCAGCCCTCGCTGGCTCCGGTCTGGTGCGCACGTCCGACGTCCTTCCCGCCGACCTCGCGGCGCAGGTCGTCGCCTGGCTCGTCTGCCCCCGGGGAGGAAGGCTCCTCGAGGTCGGCCAGGGCAGGGGCACCAAGAGCCTGCTCCTGCAGTCCGCCGCCAGGGCGCTCGACGTGGACCTTCGCATGGCCTGCGTGGAGAGCGACCCGCACAAGAGCGCCTCGTCCGCACGACGCCTGGGGTCCGTGGGGCTTGCCGGGCGTGCGAGCTGCCACGCCCTGGACGGCAGGACCCTCTCGGGAGCCGACGAGTCGCTTCCCGAAGGGCTCAGGGGAGAGTTCCGCCTTGCCTTCCTGGATGCCCCCTGCTCGGGCAGCGGCACCCTGCGCCGCCATCCCGAGGTCGCCTGGTCGCTGGGGGAGGAGGCGGCCCTGCGCGAGCTCCCGAAGCTCCAGCTCGAACTCCTCGGGGCCGTGGCCCGTCGCGTCGAGGTCGGGGGATGTCTGGTCTATTCGACCTGCTCGGAGCTGAGACAGGAGGATGAGGACGTCGTCGCGGCGTTTCTCGCCTCGGACGTCGGGCGAGAATTCAGCTTCGCTGGTCCGCTGGACGCACCCGCCACGGGCGTCCTCGCCCCCGAGCAGCTCGCCCTGGCGCGCTCCATGCTCACCCCCGAGGGCTTCCTGAGGACCTCGCGCGCGAATCGGCTCGGCTCCCCGCTCTGTGACGGTCACTTCATGGCGCGCCTGTGCAGGTTGGGATAGCGGCTTCGGTTGACGGACGCACGAGAGGAGGCCCGTCCGGACAGCTGCCAGACGGGCCTCCTCCCCGCTCTTGCTATGGTGACGCGACCGCGACTCCGATTCTCCGTGGGAGTCGGGCGGCGACCAGGCGCGCTACTTCTTGCCCCTCTGGTCGGTGTTGTAGAAGCCGGATCCCGAGAAGACGATTTCCGAGCTGGAGAAGACCTTCTGGGCCTTGCTGCCGCACTTGGGGCAGCTGACGCTGGGGTGGGCGCTCATGGGATGCTCCACCTCGAAGCGGGTCCCGCACGAGGGGCACTTGTAGTCATAGCGAGCCATGTGAATCCTCCGGAAGAGTGCGTGCACAAAAAGCGGCCTCACGGCCACGTGGACTACTGTACCCAAGTGTGGCCGGCTCTTGCGCCGGGGCCGCCGCCGAGCGGCTGCTACCATGAATCCTGCAACCAGCGGCTGGGAGGGCTGACGCCATGCGCATAGACGGGGCGATCTTCGACCTGGACGGGACCATCCTCGACTCCGCGCCCATGTGGAGAGAGGCCGTCCTCGAGCTCCTCGAGGACGGGGGAGCGCCAGACCCAGGGCAAGTCTACGCGCAGGTCGAGTCGGTGCCCCTGGTCCAGATGTGTCGCCTTCTGCACGAGCGCTACGGAATGCGGGAGGAGCCGGAATGCATCCTTCGCGACCTGCGACGCAGGGCGCTCGAGGGGTATCGGCAGCGCGTGCGGCCCGTCGAGGGCGCGCGCGAGCTCCTGCTCGAGCTGCATGATGCGGGCATCCACCTCGCCGTGGCGAGCTCCACGAGCGCCGACCTCGTGCGCGAGGCGCTCGAGGTCCAAGGGTTGCTCGGGCTCTTCGAGCTCGTCGTCTCCGCAGAGGGGTGCGGCAAGGGCAAGGGCCATCCCGACGTGTACCTCGAGGCGGCGCAGCGCCTGGGCTGCGACGTCAGTGCCACCTGGGTCTTTGAGGACGACCCCCTCGGGCTGGGCTCCGCGCGCCGGGCGGGCTTCCCCACGGTCTGCGTCTACAGCGAGGGGGGCGGGCGCGACCGTGCGCTCTGCGAGGACGCATCCACGATCTTCTCGCATGGGTACGTGGACGTCTCGCTGGCGTTGATCCGCGACCTCGAGCCCGTGCCCCCGCGCACGCGGGGCACCCTCAGGGCGCTCGTGGTGGACGGCTCCCCCGAACCGAGCTCGCCCGGCCTCGTGGCACGTCTCGCACGGGATGCCGACTACGTGGTCGCGGCGGACAGGGGTGCCGAGGCCCTCCGTGCCGCCGGCGTCGTGCCCGACGCCTTCTGCGGCGACTTCGACTCCGTGGGGGGCTCGGCCCGGGCCTGGGCGGAGGGGGTGGCGCAGACCAGGATCGCTTTCCCCTCGCAGAAGTACTCGACCGACCTCGCCATCGCCATAGCCTGTGCCCGCAACGAGGCGGCTCGCAGGCGGGAGGCGCTTGAGCTCACGCTCTGCTGCGCGTCGGGGGGCAGGAGCGACCACGCCCTGGCCGTCGTCGGCCAGCTCGCCTCCGCCGCCGACGCGCGGCCTCGCCTCGTGGAGGACGGCTTCGAGTGCCGCGTCCTCTCGCCGACGGGCCGGCCCAGCTGGGAGCTGGGCCCTGAGGCGCAGGGGCGCACGCTCTCTGCCATCGCCCTCTCCCCGGGCTGCGTGCTGAGCGAGCGGGGGCTCAGGTGGGAGCTCGACCATCGCGCGCTTCCCCTGCTTGGGGACGAGGGGGTGTCCAACGTCGTGTGCGTGCCTGACGCGAGCGTGACCTGCCACGAGGGGGTGCTGGCCGTCTTTCTCGTCAGCTAGGTCCGCGGCGGCCGTGGGGAGGGGTGCGCGACGCCCCGCGGGCAGCCGCCTGTGACGCACAAGAAAGGAGGCCCCGAGGGGCCTCCGAGGAATCGCCGGTATGTCGCGCGCCGCGCTACGCCTGGGCGACGGAGCGAGCCAGGTTGCCCTTCTTCAGGCAGCGGGTGCAGACGTTCTTCTTCTGCGGACGCCCGTCGACGACGACGGTGACGCGCTGGATGTTGGGCTTGAACTTGCGGGCGACGGTGCGGTGGGAGTGGCTGATGGAGCGACCAGCAACGGCGTGCTTACCGCAGATATCACATACCTTCGACATGTTTACGACCTCCATAGGGTGGCGCAAGGCGCCAGCAATTACCAAAAGCTGTCCAAATATAGCACAGGACCAGCGGCATGCAAGAACAAAGCGCGACAGCTTGTGTGCGTTTTGTAGCCAGACCACAAGACCTTTGGTGGCAGAGCATTCCGGGGGAGTCCGCCCCGTGTCACCGACGAAAGATACTAGCAGACGGGAGACGGGCCGCGGTGGCGTTCGCGTGGACTTTCCACGGCAGCGGCGTCGGGCTGTGGGCCGGGCGTACGGGTTGTCCTCCTGCGCCGCATGCCTCGCGTGCTAGACTTCTATGAATGAATGCGCCGGTCGAACATCGACCAAGCGAGAGGAGAAGCTATGGCAATGGTCGTCCCCGGAACCCTGAAGGTGTCCAACGACTGCATCGCCGACCTCGCGGGCTATGCCGCCCTCGAGTGCTACGGCGTGGTGGGCATGGCGGTCACCGACGAGCAGGAGGGCCCTGCCCACCTCCTTCCGACCTACCGCCTGCGCAAGGGCGTCGGCGTCTCCGCAGAGGGGGAGACCGTCAAGGTGGACCTCCACGTGGTCGTTGAGCAGGGCGTGAACATGGCGTCCGTGTCAGAAAACCTCGTGAGCGCCGTCAAGTTCATCCTCAGGCAGATTGCCGAGCTTGACAACGTCGAGGTACGCGTCCACGTCGAGGGGATGCGCACCGCCCGCTAGGCGTGCCCCACGATACGAGAGGAACCGAGGTTCTCCAGATCATGATTGCCAACACCATTCGCAGCTGCTTCCCCGTCGCCGCCAAGGTCGTCGCCGACAAGGCGGACGAGATCAACAAGCTCAACGTCTTCCCGGTCCCTGACGGCGACACGGGCACCAACATGTCCCTCACCCTGGGCACGGTGGTGAAGGAGGTCGAGTCGCTCCCCGCCAACGCCTCGGTGAACGACATCGCCAAGGCCATCACCCATGGCTCGCTCATGGGCGCCCGTGGCAACTCGGGCGTCATCACCAGCCAGATCCTGCGCGGCGTGGCCGAGGGCCTCACCGGCGCCAAGGGCCCGGACGCCACCACGGCGGACATCGCCTCGGCGCTGCGCAACGGCGTCAAGGTGGCCTTCAAGGCCGTGCGCAAGCCCGTCGAGGGCACCATCCTCACCGTGCTCAAGGACGTCTCGGCCAGGGCGGACCAGATGGAGAGGGCCAAGGCCACGCCCCAGGAGGCCCTCGACGCCATCGTGGTGGAGGCCTACGAGTCCGTCGCCCGCACCCCCGACCTCCTGCCCGTCCTCAAGGAGAACGGCGTCGTCGACTCTGGCGCCTTCGGCCTCGCGACCTTCATCGAGGCCTTCGTCAACGCCTACGAGGGCAAGGCGGGCGAGGTCTCGGACTTCGACACCAGCGTTACCCCCACGAGCGCCAAGGCGCAGGTCGCCAACGTCGTCGACATAGAGATCAACGACGACTGGGAGGGATCCGAGTTCCGCTACTGCACCGAGTTCCTCTTCCATGCCGACAGCCAGGACTTCGACGAGGAGGCCAACCTCAAGTACCTGAGCTCCATGGGCGACTGCGAGCTCCTCGTGGGCACCAACCCCGACTACAAGATCCACGTGCACACCAACAGGCCCGACCGCGTCCTGCGCCACATGCTGCACCGCGGCCAGATTTTCAACGTGTTCGTCCACAACATGGACCTCGAGGCACAGGAGCGCACCGAGGGCATCCGCGAGGACAAGGAGTCCTCGCCGCGCCACGCCGCCCCCAAGAAGGACCTGGGCTTCGTGGCCGTCGCCGCAGGGTCCGGCCAGGCCGAGATCCTGCGCTCGCTGGGCGTCGACGTCATCGTGTCCGGCGGGCAGACCATGAACCCCTCCACGGCAGACATCCTCGAGGCCATCGAGGCCTGCAACGCCACGAGCGTCATCGTGCTTCCCAACAACGGCAACATCCGCATGGCCGCCGAGGCCGCCGCCAGCGCCTGCACGGACGTCGAGGCGGCGGTTGTCCCCACCAAGACCGTCCTCCAGGCCTTTGCCGCCATGTTCGCGGCGGACGCCGAAGAGGGACTCGAGGCCAACGTCGAGCAGATGGAAGAGGCCATCGGCACCATCCGTGACGGCGAGGTGACCACCGCAGTGCGCGACTCCGCCGCGGCGGACGGCACCCCCATCCACGCGGGCGACGTCATGGGCATCGAGGGGGGCGCCATCGAGGTCGTGGGCAGCGACGTGCGACAGGTCACCCTCGACGTCATCGCCCGCATGCAGGAAGAGGAGGAGGGGGACACCCTCACCATCCTCGCGGGCTCCGACCTCGGCGACCAGGCCTTCGAAGAGCTCGTGGCCGCCATCGAGGAGGCCCAGCCTGACCTCGAGGTCGACGCGCACCGCGGCGAGCAGCCCCTCTACCCGGTGGTCTTCTCGATAGAGTAAGCCTTGGCAGGAAGAGCAAGCGTTCCCACCTGTGCAGAGGTGGGCGAGCGCCTCTCGAGGACCTGTTCGCTCACGGACGACGCGTCGCGCCTGAGGTTCGTCTCGGGCGCGCGCCATGAGGCCCTGGCTCGCCTGGGCCTCGTCCGCGTCCGCGACGTCCTCCTACACCTGCCCCACCGCTACCTCGACTTCAGCAGGCTGACCAACATAGCCCTCGCGGACGTGGGGGATGACGCCACGGTCATCGCCACGGTGGACCGCGTTACGCTCAAACGCCCTCGGCCGCGCATGCAGGTGGTCGAGGTCTACGTGCTCGACCAGACCGGCGTCATGCGGGTCAGCTTCTTCCGCGCGCCTTGGGTGGCGGACCAGCTCAAGCCTGGCATGCAGGTGGCCCTCTCGGGCAAGGTGGGCTTCGCCTACGGATTCAAGCAGATGCGCTCCCCCTTCTTCGAGGTCATCGAGGGCCAGGGGGACGTCTCGTCCTATGCCCGCATCCTTCCCGTGCATCCGGTGGGGGAGGGCGTCTCCACCTCCTGGATGCGCAGGATCGTCTCGTCCGCGCTCGCCAGCTCGGGCGACGTGGCGGACTTCCTCCCCGTCCGATTCCGGCTCGGGCGATCCTTCATGGGCCTGGGTCGTGCATTGAGGGCCGTCCACTTCCCCCTCAGCCTCGCCGAGGCCGCCGCGGCCAGGGAGCGCCTCGCCTACGACGAGCTCCTCTGCCTGCAGCTCGCCCTCCACTCCAGACGGCAGATGGAGCTTGGGGGCGTCACTCCCTTCAGGCACGTCACGGACGGACCGAGGCTCTCGCGGCTCGTGGCCTCCCTTCCCTTCGAGCTCAGCGACGAGCAGCGCATGGCCGCCCGCCAGATACTCGACGACATGGCGGCCGGCGAGGTCATGAACCGCATCCTCCTGGGAGACGTGGGCACGGGAAAGACCGCCGTGGCGGCGCTCGCCCTCGCCGCGGCGGCAGACTCCGGCAACCAGTCCGCCGTCATGGCGCCGACTTCCGTGCTCGCGCGCCAGTACGCCCGCAAGCTCGGCCCGCTGCTCGACGCGGCGGGCGTGCCCTGGGCCCTGGTCACGGGCGCCACCCCGGCAGACGAGCGGGCGCGTGCCGCCGCGCTCCTCTCGTCGGGCGAGCCCTGCGCGCTCTTCGGCACGACCGCGCTCCTCTCGGACGACCTCGAGTTCCGCCGCCTCTCGCTCGCCGTCATCGACGAGCAGCACCGCTTTGGCGTGGACCAGCGCGCCGCCCTCAGGCGCAAGGGCCCGGGCGCAGACCTCCTGGCCATGACGGCGACGCCCATACCTCGCACGCTGGCCCTCTCGCTCTATGGCGACCTCTCGATATCGCGCATCCGTCACAGGCCGGTGCCCGGGGCGGGCGTGACCACAAGGGTCATCCCGCCCGAGAGCATGGACCTCGCATACGCAGGCCTGCGCGAGGCCTGCGAGGCGGGACACCAGGCATACGTGGTCTGCCCGCTCGTGGACGACTCCGACGAGGGCGGCGAGCTCGAGGACGTCCCGGAGTCCGTGCGCTCCAACGCCAAGAGGCTCCATTCGGCCACGTCGACCCAACAGGAGCTCCAGAGGCGCGTGCTACCCGGGCTCAGGGTGGGCCTGCTCACGGGACGCCTTCCCGCGGCGGAGAAGGACCGCGTCATGGAGGAGTTCGCTGACGGGGGGATCGACGTCCTGGTCTCCACCACGGTCATCGAGGTGGGCGTCGACGTCCCCAATGCCACGGCGATGCTCGTTCTGGACGCCGACCGCTTTGGCCTGGCAACCCTCCACCAGCTCCGTGGGCGCGTGGGCAGGGGTTCCGTGGCGGGTTCCGTCTGGCTGTCCTGCGCTGCCAAGAGGGGCACGCCCGCCCGCAAGCGCCTCGCCGCCCTGGAGTCGACGGACGACGGCTTCGAGCTCGCCGAGCTCGACCTCGAGCTCAGGCACGAGGGAGAGGTGCTGGGATACCGGCAGCATGGCAGCAACGTGTCGTTGCGCGTCGCCGACCTCGCGACCGACGCCACCCTCGCAGAGTGGGCCCACGAGGACGCCCTCGCCCTCCTGGATGCGGACCCCTCGCTCTCGGGCGACGACGACAGGTCCCTCGCCCTCGAGGTCAGGGACCGATTCCCAAGCTACTTCGAGGAGATGGAGCGGGCATGAGCCGCATTCGCATAGTGGGAGGGGACTGGAGGGGCCGCTCCATCGAGGCTCCTGACGGCCGGGACGTGACGCGACCGACGACCGACCGGACCCGGGAGTCCATGGCGTCGATGCTGATGTCGGCCTGCGGGCTGGAGCTCGCGGGCCAGAGGGTGCTCGACGCCTTCGCGGGGTCGGGGGCCATCGGGCTCGAGCTCCTCTCGCGCGGGGCGCAGTCCTGCTGCTTCGTGGAGCGTGACCGGCCCAGCGCCGCGCGCGTGCGTCGCAACGTCCAGTCGCTCGCAGGCGACCGCGCGGACTCTGTCGCGCGCGTGGTCTGCGGCGACGCGCTCAAGCTGGCCCGTCGCGGCGGCATCTGGGGCTCGCCCTTCTCCATCGTGGTGCTTGACCCACCCTATGCCCTGCCCGCCTCCACGGTCTCGGACATGGTGGTCGATTTGGGCTCCGGGGGCCTGCTTGTCCCGGGCTGCCTCGTGCTCTACGAGCGCTCGACGGACGCCGACGAGCTTGCGCTCCCGGGCGCTCGCCTAGTTCGCAGCAAGTCCTACGGAATCACCACGGTGACCCTCTTCCAGACGCAGGAGGCCTAGGATGGCAGACGACAGGATCCAGCACGTGGTGGTGCCCGGCACCTTCGACCCGGTGACCTACGGGCACCTCGACGTGATCCAGCGCACGTGCAGGCTCTTCCCCCAGGTGACGGTCGCCGTAGCCGCCTCTGTCAACAAGCGCGGCACGGGTCCTGCGTTCTCGCTCGACGAGCGCGTGGACATGCTGCGCTCGTCCCTGCGCGAGGTGGGCATACACGGCGTGGAGGTCAGGCCCTTCTCGGGGCTCCTCATGTCCTTCTGCCGGGAGGTCGGTGCCGGCGGCGTGGTCAAGGGCCTCAGGGCCATGACTGACTTCGAGTACGAGCTCCAGCAGGCCGACCTCAACAGCCACATGGCGCCCGACGTCGAGTCGGTCTTCGTCATGTCCAACCCTCAGTACGGCTACGTCTCCTCCTCCATCGTGCGCGAACTTGCCTCTCTGGGCTCGGACGTGAGCTTCCTCGTGCCCCCGGGGGTGGCGGAGCGCCTGAGGCTCCACTACAGGACCTAGGCGAGAGGCGCGCGGCCACCGCATGTCGTCCGCCCATGCCTTCACGCTGCCCGCAAATGGCCTTCCGGCAAACGGGCAGCTCATCCAATCTGCTAACATGTGAGCGATGCGGCCTGAATCCAAACCGAGGGGCGCACGTCAGGTCGCCAGCATGACGAAAGGAGCCCGTATGCAGCCGGGTGAGGAGATCGAGAGCCTGGTCGGCGAACTCGAGCAGATCGTGAGCGAGGGCAAGACGCCCTTCGCCGCGGGCGCCAACAAGAAGATCGTCGACGCCAACGAGGTCTACGAGATACTGGACGAGATCCGCCGCGTCTTCCCGCAGGAGTTCTCTGACGCCCGCCGCATCGTCAAGGAGGAGGCGGAGACCCTGGAGCGCGCCCAGCTGCAGGCCGACTCCATCATCGCCGACGCCCAGCAGCAGGCGATGATCCTCGCGGGCGACCAGGAGGTCGTGCGCCTCGCCCAGCAGCAGGCCGACGACATCCGCGACAAGGCGGCCCAGTACGAGCGCGACACCCGCTACAACGCGGAGGAGTACGCCGACACCGTCCTGGCCCACCTCGAGGACAACCTCAAGTCCCTCACCAACTCCGTCACGCGCGTCCGCCAGACGCTGGACGAGAACTCCGGCCCGCGCAACCAGACCAACGACGTCGCCTGGTAGCGCCATGGCAGAGATCAAGCAAATCCTGGACGAGCGCCTGGCCGAGGCGGGGGACACCCTTTCCCTCTCGGGCCACGTCGACCAGGAGGGCTACAGCCTGGGCGAGCACGAGTTCTCGCTCCCCGAGGGCATGGACTACGACCTCGTCCTCACCAACGTGGGCGAGGGAATCCTCGCCACGGGCATGGTGCGCGCGCACGTGGTGGGCACCTGCGACCGCTGCCTCGACCCCGCCGAGTTCGACGTGGACGGCGAGGTGGACGAGTACTACCTCTTCAAGGACCCCGGCACCCTCCCCGAGGGCGATGACGAAGACGAGGTCGACTACTCGCTCGTCCTGCCCGACCACAGCATCGACCTGGGCGAGGCGATCAACTCCGCCCTGCTCATGGAGACCCCTTACGTCGTCCTCTGCCGCGAGGACTGCGCGGGGCTCTGCCCTGTCTGCGGGACGAACCTCAACCACGAGAACTGCGGTCATGCCGCCCTGCTGGAGGCCTCTCGCATGGAGTCGAATCCCTTCTCCGTGCTCAAGGGCCTCGACCTTTCGTAGGCGGGGGCCGTGCCACGCTCGTCGCCTTGCCCGGTCGGCTGAGCTGGCCGGGCAGCTTCTTGTTCCCCGTCCAGGATCGGGAGGCCCGACGTGATCCGCATCGACATACCGGGAAGGGAAGAGCTCGGGATTGACCACCTCGTGCTCGACTTCAACGGCACCATCGCCGCAGATGGCAGGCTCGTCGGGGGCGTGGCCGAGCGCATCGCGCTCCTCAGCGATCTCGTCGACGTCATCGTGCTGACGGCCGACACCTACGGGAGCGCCGCCGCTGCCTGCGAGGGCCTGCCGCTCAGGCTCCTGACCTTCCCCTCGGATTCCGCCGGTCTCAGCAAGGAGGAGATCGTGCGCTCCCTCGGCGGTGGGGTCTGCTGCGTCGGCAACGGCTACAACGACTACAACGACATCGGGATGTTCGACCTCGCCGCGCTCCGAATCGCCGTGGTGGGGGAGGAGGGCGTGTGCGCTGCCCTGCTCGGGCATGCGGACGTGCTGGTGCCCGGACCCTGCGAGGCGCTTGACCTCCTTCTGCGTCCCAGCCGGCTGAGGGCGACGCTCAGGGCATAGCCTGCCATCCCTGGTGGGTGTTGGGTGGGGCGCGGTCATCCCCAATGCACTCCGGCTTTTGCTACCATGTCGGACGCACCGTGGCGCCTAGAGGCAATTTGCCGTGGAAATGGTGCGCTCTCCTTCACAAGGGGGCGTCTGGTGCTATATTTGTCCTTGTGTGTTTGCAGGTCAGACCGCTCCGGGCAACCGCGCGGGCATGATGTGAGTCTAAGAGAGGTTCAAGATGGCAGTTCCCAAGCAGAAAAAGGGCCGTGGCGCCACGCACACTCGTCGTTCGGCCAACAGCAAGCTCGCCGCTCCGGCACGCTCCGTTTGCCCCCAGTGCGGCGCTCCTAAGCTTCCGCATCACGTGTGCCCCAACTGTGGCTACTATAAGGACCGCGAGGTCGTCGTCACCGAGTAGCCCTCCTGACAGACGAGGCCTGGGGAGGCCGGCCCCAACCGGGGTCGGCCTCCCTCTTTAGACGTACACGCCGCGCAGCGGCACGGGGGAGGCAGGACATGACCACCATCTGCGTTGACGCCATGGGGGGAGACGAGGAGCCCAGGGTCGTCCTCGAGGGCATAGGGAAGGCGCTTGAGGCCGACGGGGACCTGAGCGTCCTCGTCGTGGGCGACGAGGACGTGGTGGTTCCCTTCGCCGCGTCCCACGAGCGGGTGCGCGCGCTCGTCTCGACCGAGGTCATAGGCATGGACGAGCATCCCGCGGACGCGGTGCGCGCCAAGAGGGACTCGAGCATCGTGCGGGGCTGCGCCAGCGTGAGGGCAGGGGGGGCGGACGGCTTCTTCTCCGCCGGGTCCACCGGCGCCATCTTCGCCGCGGCGACGCTCCACATCGGACGCGTCAAGGGCATCAAGCGGCCGTCCATCGCCAGCTCGCTTCCAGGCATGACGGGACGCGAGACCGTCCTCACCGACATGGGCGCCAACGCCGACGCGCGCCCCGACATGCTGGTGCAGTTCGCCCAGATGGGGCGCGCCTACGCGCGCGTCGCGCTGGGCGTGGCGGAGCCCACGGTCGCGCTCCTCTCCAACGGCTCCGAGGACACCAAGGGGTCCGAGGCGGTCCTGGCGGCGCACAAGGCCCTCGCCGAGGCCGGCCCGGACTGGTTCCGTGGCAACTGCGAGGGCACCGACGTGCTCGCCGGCCGCTACGACGTGATCGTCACCGACGGCTTCACCGGCAACGTGGCACTCAAGAGCCTCGAGGGCACCGCCAAGTTCATACTCTCGGAGGTCAAGCGCTCGGTGGCGAGCTCGGGCCGCTCCAAGCTTGGGGCGCTCCTGCTCAAGCCCGCGCTGAAGGCCGTGGCGGCGAGCCTCTCGGGAGACGAGAAGGGCGGCGCGGTCCTGCTGGGGGTCAAGGCGCCGGTGCTCATCGGCCACGGCGCCACCTCCGCCGACGCCGTGATGAACGGCACCCTGGCCTGCGCGCGGGCCGTGCGGGCAGGGCTTGTGGACAATGTCGCCCGCCTGGTCCAGCAGGGCCAGTAGCAGGGTACAATCGACGGAGAATGCAGCCGGTGGCGATGGCGCCACCTTGGTCGAGGAGGATCCATGGAGCGTTCCGACATACTGGCGAAGGTCGTCTCCCTCACGGCGGACGAGCTCGAGGCGGACGCCGCGGGCCTGGACGAGTCAACCGAGTTCAAGAGCCTGGGGGCGGATTCCTTCGACCTGCTCGAGCTCGTCACCGCCTTCGAGGACGAGTTCGGCTCCACCCTCGACGACGACTCCCTGCAGAAGATCCAGACCCTGGGCGACGCCGTCGACGCCATCGCCAGCGCCCTGGGCGCCTAGGGAGGCACGCTCACTTGAAGTCCCACAAGCAGGTGGCCCGCCTCGAGGAGATAGTGGGCCACCACTTCGCTGACCAGAACCTCGCCACCTCGGCGATCACGCATCCCTCCGCGGTGGAGAACAAGCCCGTGTCGGCCTCGTACGAGCGGCTCGAGTTCCTGGGTGACTCCATACTCGGCGCCATCGTCGCCACCGACCTCTTCGAGCGCTTCCCCCGTATGGACGAGGGTGAGCTCACGCGCCTCAAGATCTCGCTCGTGTCGGGCAAGATGCTGAGCGCCGTCGCCGACGAGCTCGGCATAGGGGAGGTCATCGTCTTCGGCGAGTCCGAGCGCGGGACCGGCGCCCGGGGGCTGCACTCCGCCCTCGAGAACGTCTACGAGTCCATAGTCGGGGCCCTCTACCTCGACGCCGGCTACGACGCGACGCACGAGTTCGTCTCCCGCACGCTGGCTCCGCACATGTCGCCGGAGCTTGCGGAGAGGCCCCTCTCGCCCAAGTCGAGGCTCCAGGAGGTGACCCAGCGCGACCTCCGCTGCGCCCCCGAGTACAAGCTCGCCGGAGAGCGCGGTCCCGCGCACAGCCCCACCTTCACCTCGGTCGTCCTCGTGGACGGCGTGCGCATGGGCAGGGGAGAGGGAAGCTCCAAGAAGGAGTCCGAGTCGGCCGCGGCGCTGGATGCCCTCCAGCGCATGGGGCAGCTGCCCGCCTCGGGCGGCGAGAAGAACTAGCGGCCCTGCGCCTGGAAGGGATTCTTTCGACGTGTATCTGAAGTCGCTCACGCTCAAGGGGTTCAAGTCCTTCGCGGACCGCACCAACATGGTCTTCGACCCCGGCCTCACCGTCGTGGTGGGCCCCAACGGCAGCGGCAAGTCAAACATATCCGACGCCATCCTCTGGGTCCTGGGCGAGCAGAGCGCCAAGATGCTCCGCGGCCAGGCCATGGAGGACGTCATCTTCTCGGGCTCCTCGGGCAGGGCCGCGGTGGGCCTCGCCGAGGTGACGCTCGTCCTCGACAACGTGGACCACACCCTTCCGATCGACTTCTCCGAGGTCGCCGTCACGCGACGCATGTACCGCTCGGGCGAGTCCGAGTACCTCATCAACGGCGCGCCCTCGCGCCTGCGCGACATCACGGACATCCTGCACGACTCCGGCCTGGGCAAGGACACCCACTCCATCATCAGCCAGGGCAAGCTCGACTCGATCCTGGCGAGCCGGCCCGAGGAGCGGCGCGAGCTGGTCGAGGAGGCGGCGGGCATCAGCAAGCATCGCCGCCGCAAGGACCGCTCGGAGCGCAAGCTCCAGGCGATGCAGGACAACCTGACCCGTGCCAAGGACATACAGCGCGAGATTGGCCGCCAGCTCAAGCCCCTCGAGCGACAGGTCGACAAGGCGCAGAGGCACCGCAGCATCACGGGCGAGCTCTCCACCCTCACGACCACGCTCGCCGTGGACGACCTCCGCCAGCTCCAGCAGCGCTACCAGGCCCTCGCCGACCGCGGGCGCGAGGCCGACGCCGCGGTCGAGCTTGCTCAGTACCGCCTGGACGAGAGGAACGCGGAGCTCGAACGATACCAGTCCCTCCTGGAGCAGAAGGGCATCTTCGTGGGGGACCTGGGCGAGCAGCGCCGGCGCATGCAGGACCTCCTGGGCCGTATGGACTCTGACATGCGCCTCTTGGAGGAGAAGGGCCGCAACATGGTCTCGCGCCTCTCCGAGACGCGCCGTGGCCTCTCCGCCCTGGAGCGCCAGCGCGTTGATGCGGCGGCCGAGCTGGAGCGCGTCACGGGGGAGCTCCTCGAGGCCCGCGCCCTCGCGGACGACCTGCGCGGCAAGGTGGCGGAGCTCGGCCCCGCAGCAAAGGAGGCGAAGGAGCTCCGTCGCTCCCTCGGGTCCAGGCAGGCCCAGCTGACCGCGGACCAGAGGGCCGCCCAGCGCGAGGCGGACCAGGAGACGCTCGCCTACGCGAAGCTGAGCGACCAGATCTCGAACGCGCAGGTGGAGGACCAGATGTTCGAGAGCCGCCTCGCCCAGATCGAGGATGGGGTCGCCACCGCCACAGAGTCCCTCTCCGAGCGCAGGGGCCGCAGGGAGGAGCTCGAGGGCGCGCTCGCCTCCGCCCGCGAGGAGGACGCCGCGCTCGCAACGCGCATCAATGGCTGCAAGGACGAGCAACGAGACGCCCGCAAGGCGGAGAACGACGCCCGCCACGCGCTCTCGGACGCGCGCGCCCGCCTCTCCGCCCTCGAGTCCGTGGACCGCCAGGCGCAGAACTCGAGCGCCCTCGTCGGCTCCCTCTCGGCCGGAAGGCTGTCTTCCACCATCAGGTACCGCGTGGCAGACCTGGTCGAGGCCCCCTCCGAGCTCGAGGGCCTCGTCGAGTCCCTTCTGGGGGACGACCTGGGAGGCCTCGTCGTGAGCACGGGGGAGGAGCTCGTCGCCCTCGCCCGCGAGGCCGCCTCCAGCAAGGCGAAGGGGCGGGCGTCCCTGCTCTCGCTCGAGGGTCGCGGGCGGGAGCTCCCCGGCGACGGCCTTCCCGGCCGCTCGCTCCTCGCCGAGCTCGTGCCCCTGGCCGGCGCGGAGGCGCTCGTGGCGGGGCTCCTGGGAGACGTGCGGCTCGTGGACGACGTCGCGTCCGCCATCGAGGCGCATGCCAGCCATCCCGAGGCCTGCTACGTGACGGCGGAGGGGGCGATGGCGCTTCCCGACGGACGCGTGGTAGTGGGCAACGCCTCCACGGCCGAGCAGGGCGCCCTCGAGCGCAAGCGCCGCATCAGGCAGCTCCGGGGCGACCTGCCCCGGCTCGAGGGGACGCTGGGGAAGGCCAGCCAGGCCGCCCAGGACAGCGAGCTGCGGCTCCAGGAGGCACGCGAGGCGAGCGCCAGGGCAAAGGGCGAGGTCGCGCGCCTCGCGGGTGAGCTCTCGTCCGTCACGGGCGAGCTCGGACGCCTGGAGGCGCAGCTGCGACAGGCCGAGTCCGAGCGCGCGCAGGTGACCAAGGGCCGCGAGGCCGCCGCCCAGAGGGCGAGCCGGGCCCGCGAGGAGGTCGAGCGCCACAGGGCCGCGGCCGACGAGGCGACGGCCCGGGCCGCCAGCCTCGGCGAGGAGCTCGAGGAGGTCTCCGCCCAGCGGCAGCGCGCCTCGCGCGAGGAGTCCGACGCCGAGGGCAGGCTGTCTGACGCCCGCCTCAAGCTGGCGACCGTCTCCGAGCGGCGCAACCACCTCGCCGTGCGCGAGGAGGAGCTCTCGCGCCAGCTCGCCGACCTCGACCGGAGGCGGGGGACCATGGAGCGCAGCGCCCGCGCACTTGACGTCCTCCAGCTGAGGGTGGAGCCCCTGCACGGGCGCTACGAGGCCGTCCGCGAGCGGGCACTCGCCTGGGCGGCTCGCCTCAAGGACCGCGCGTCGCTTGCCGAGGCGGATTCCGACTCCCTCAAGAAGACCATCTCGGACGCACGCGAGGCGGTGGCACAGGCGAGCCGCGAGCTCGACGCCGCACGGGAGTCCTCGGGCGAGGTGAAGGTCGAGTCAGGCAAGATCGAGGTGCAGGTCCAGAACGCCATCCAGTCCATAGAGGGTAGCGGCTGGGGCCTCGACGACGCCCTCCGGCTCCCCGAGCCCGACGACCGCGCCCAGATGGAGCGCGACGTCGCCCGGCTCAAGGGTGACCTCGCCCACATCGGCCCCGTCAACGAGGTCGCCATGGACGAGTACGAGAGGCTCAAGGAGCGCGCGGACTACATCGGCGAGCAGGTCGAGGACCTCGAGAGCGCCCGCAAGTCCCTGCAGAAGATCACCGCGGCGATCGAGCGCAAGATGCGCCGCCAGTTCCTGGTGGTCTTCGACCAGGTGAACGCGAACTTCTCCGAGATCTTCTCCCTGCTCTTCCCGGGCGGCCACGCCCACCTCGAGATGTGCGACCCCGACCACCTGGACGAGACGGGCATAGAGATCGTGGCCCAGCCGCGCGGCAAGCGCATCCAGAAGATGACGCTCATGAGCGGCGGCGAGAAGTCCCTCACCGCGCTCGCCCTCCTCTTTGCCGTCTACAAGACCAGGACGGTGCCCTTCTACGTGTTCGACGAGGTTGAGGCCGCCCTCGACGACTCCAACCTCTCCAAGTTGCTCGACGCCATCGAGCGGCTCAAGGACTCCACCCAGCTCATCGTCATCTCGCACCAGCGCAGGACGATGGAGCAGGCGGACGTCCTCTACGGCGTGTCAATGCAGGCCGACGGCGTGAGCCATGTGGTGAGCCAGCGCCTCGACCGTGCCAGCGGAAAGGTGGTGGAGGCCTGATGGGTCTTCGCGACAGGCTGCGCGAGGGTCTCACCCGCTCGCGCGAGGCGATATCCGAGATCTTCTACATGGGCGGCGAGGTGGACGAGGAGTTCTGGGAGGAGCTCGAGGATCGCCTCGTGATGGGTGACATGGGGGCGGAGGTGGCCATGCAGGTCACCGACGACCTGCGCGAACAGGCCGCGCGCGAGGGCCTCAGGACCTCCCGACAGCTGAAGGAGGCCCTCGCCCAGCGCATAGCGGGGGAGTTCGCGCATGCCGAGCGCGACCCCTTCCGGGACCTCCCGTCCTGCGTCCTCTTCGTGGGCATCAACGGGGCGGGGAAGACCACCACGGTGGGCAAGCTCGCCGGCGTCGCCCGCTCGGAGGGGCGCTCCTGCCTCGTGGGAGGCGCCGACACCTTCCGTGCCGCCGCGATCGAGCAGCTCCAGGTCTGGGGCGAGCGCGCGGGGGTCGAGGTCGTCACGCGGGAGCGCGGCGCCGACCCGGCGAGCGTCTGCTATGACGTGATCGAGAGGGCCGAGCGCGAGGGCTGCGACCTCGTGCTCATCGACACCGCAGGCCGCCTGCACACCTCCCCCGAGCTCATGCGCGAGCTCCAGAAGGTGGTCAAGGTGACGCGCAGGCGCGCGGGCATGCCCGTCTCGGTCGTGCTCGTCATAGACGCCACCACCGGGCAGAACGGCCTCGCCCAGGCCAAGGAGTTCAACGAGGCCCTCGAGCTCGACGGCCTCGTGGTGACCAAGCTCGACGGCACCGCCAAGGGCGGCATCGCCGTCGCCATATCGCATGACCTTGCCCTCCCCATCCTGCGCATAGGCGTGGGCGAGGGAATCGACGACCTCCAGAGCTTCGACGCGCTCGAGTTCTCGCGCGCGCTCGTGGGCGAGGGAGAGGGGGAGTAGACGATGTTCAACAGCCTTTCCGACCGCCTCCAGGGAACCTTCGACAAGCTGCGCGGCAAGGGCCGCCTCACGGAGGACGACATCAACGTCGCCATGCGAGAGATCCGCATGGCCCTGCTCGAGGCGGACGTCAACTACCGCGTCGTCAAGGGCTTTGTGGCGGCGTGCAAGGAGAAGTGTCTGACCTCCGAGGTCATGGAGTCCCTCACGCCCTCGCAGAACGTGGTGCGCATCGTCCTCGACCAGCTCACGCAGCTCCTGGGCTCGACCGAGTCCAAGCTCGTCCTGGCGCAGAACCGCACGCCCAACGTGATCATGCTCGTGGGCCTGCAGGGCTCGGGCAAGACAACGGCCGCGGCGAAGCTCGCCTACCTGCTCAAGAGGCAGGGTCACAGCCCCCTGCTCGCTGCCTGCGACACCCACCGGCCGGCCGCCGCCGACCAGCTGGCGACCCTGGCGGGAGAGATCGGCGTCGGCGTCTGGCGCGGCGATGGCAAGGATGCCGTCCAGGTGGCCTCGGGAGCCATCCGGCAGGCCGTCGACCACCTCAACGACATCGTGATCGTGGACACGGCCGGCCGCCTGCAGATCGACGAGGAGATGATGCAGGAGGCCGTCGACATCAAGGCGGCCGTCAAGCCCGACCAGATCCTCATGGTGGTCGACGCCATGGCCGGCCAGGACGTGGTCAACGTCGTCTCGACCTTCGCCGAGCGCGTCGACTTCGACGGCGTGATCATGTCCAAGCTCGACGGCGACGCCCGTGGCGGCGGCGCGCTCTCGGTCCGCGAGGTCACCGGCAAGCCCATCAAGTTCGTCTCGATGGGGGAGAAGCCCGACTCCCTCGAGGTCTTCCACCCCGACCGCATGGCCAAGCGCATCCTGGGCATGGGCGACGTCGTGGGCATCATCGAGCAGGCCCAGCAGGTCGCCGACCAGCAGCAGGTCGAGGACGCCGAGCGCATGCTCCGCGAGGGCTTCACCATGGACGACTACCTCTCGCAGCTGCAGCAGATCCGCAAGATGGGCGGTCTCAAGAAGATGATCGGCATGCTGCCCGGAGGAGAGCGCATGCTGCAGCAGGCGGGCGGCCAGATGGGCGACGAGCAGATCGTGCGCATCGAGTCGATCATCCGTTCCATGAGCAAGGAGGAGCGCCTCAAGCCCAAGAAGATCAACGGCCAGCGCCGCAAGCGCATCGCCGCAGGGTCGGGCCGCAGCGTCCAGGAGGTCAACCAGGTCCTCAAGCAATGGGGCGAGATGAACAAGATGATGGGCAAGATGCGGCAGATGACGGGGGCTGCCGGCATGGGCTCCAAGAAGTCCATGCGCCAGATGCGCGGGATGATGCGTAACATGGGCATGGGCGGCGGCGTGGGAGGCATGGACCTCTCGGCGCTCCAGAAGATGTACGGTGGCAAGGGCGGTCGGAAGTTCTAGCGCCATTCGCCGCAGACAACCCGGTCAAGGAGGGCCGCGCTTCGGACCGTTGGGTTCCGGGGTGCGGCCTTTTGCTCGTCTAGGTTAGCTGTGCGAGAGGTACCAGCGCCCCTCTCGCCAGGCGACTAGTAATGCACCACCACGACGTCTCCGACCTTGGCCAGGTCGTACAACTCCTCTGCCTTCGCGCTGGGGAGGTTGATGCAGCCGTGGCTGCCGTCGGTCTGGTAGATGCTCCCGCCGAACCGCGAGCGCCAGCTCGCGTCGTGGAAGGCGTAGAGGTTGTCGATGAAGGGCACCCAGTAGCTCACGTGGCTGACGTAGTCCGGCTCCCCGTCGTGGTCCTCGTCGATGCCCTTGAGGGTCTGGTTGGTCCCCATGTGGGAGTTGACGGAATAGACGCCCTCCGGGGTGCCGTGGTCCTGGCTCGTGTTGCCGGAGACGAAGTCCGACTCCCAGACGAGGCTACCGCCGTCATACATGCGGGCGTGCTGGTTCGTGAGGTCGACGTCGATGTAGCGGTCCCCCCAGTCGGCGGCGCCACGCTTCCCGTACTGCGCGGCGGTGCTCGACCAGGGGAGCTCGACGGAGGTGGCGCTGCCGGCCCTCACGTTCTGTGCGAGGGTTTCCGCGAGCTCGGTGCCGTTGAGGTTCCAGCCGTAGCGTCCGCCACTCACCTTGATGGTGACCCCGTCGGGACGCGTGTACGTGCGCGTGGTGCCCACCGTGTCGAGCTGGCGCGAGAGCTCGCCCGTGGTCCAGGCCTTGATAGCCTCATCGTCCAGGGTGACGGAGAGGTCGTCCTGGACGTGGACCCACTCGGCGATCCTGCCGGCGTCGACCGTTGCGACGGCATTGCCGTCGACCGTGAGGGTCTGAGTCGCGGCGAGGTAGGAGTTGGCAGTCTTGACGGCCTCTGCGAGCCGCCCGTCGCCCGAGAGGATGCTGGGCTGCGCGAGCGCCGACTCGTCGAGCGCAAGCGATGTAGCGCCCTCCTTAAGCGCGGAGCCGACGGCCTTGGTCACGCTCGCGGCGTCGAGGGCCGTTCCCGCCTTCTCGGGGCTCACCACGAAGCCGGAGCTCGTCGGGTCATAGCCGACCGAGGCGTTCACGGGCTGGGTGGCATGGGCGTTGACGGCGTCCACGGCCTTTCCCACCAGCCCGTCGAGCTTGGACGCGTCGAAGGAGGCCTGGGGCCGCACGTCCACCTTGCTGCCCCTGATCGCGGCGACGGGCCAGGCCCAGGCGTTGGTCTGCGCGAGCGCGTCGCGGGCGAAGGCGTCGACGTCGCAGCTGAGGTCCACGTCCGACGCCGAGACCTTGAGGTCGAGTCCCTCGCCCGACACGGCGAGCGCGTAGCTGCTGGTGGCGACGGTCTGCTGTCGGGCCACGGAGGCCGGCGTCTCGAGCGAGACGTCGACGCCGTTGACCGAGGTGTTGGGCATGAAGACGTTGGACCAGACTGCGACGCCGCCCAGGTAGACCGCGGCGAGACCAGCCACCACGGCGGCCGCGACCTTGGGGGCGCGGCCGGAGCCACCCCTGCCGGGGGTCTCGTCCTGGCGCGTCGGCCCGTCGGCGGGGGAGAAGTGCGAGCCGATCCTCGAGCGGCTGAGGGAGCTCAGCGCCGGGTCGGGCACGAAGGGTGTCGTCTTGGGGTCCTCTTGCAGGCTCATGGCCTCATCCCTTGGTACGTCGTCATTTCCTGCTGCATGGGTAGGGAGTAATAGTACCCTTCGGCTAGGGCATTCTACCAATGGAGGGCGCAACGATGGCAATTCTTCGCATGGCGACGGAGGGCGACTCGCGCCTCGACCCCTACCTACGACTCACCGACCGCCAGCTCAGGAGCCTTCGCGACGAGTTGGAGGCAAGGTGCGTCCTCGAGTCTCTCAACGTCATCGAGCTGGCCGTGGGAGAGGGCCTGGAGCTCGAGTCCGTCCTCGTGGACGAGAGGCACCTGGGCACCCTGCTCGGGCGCGTCCCGCAGCTCGAGGAAGCCGGACTGCCCATCTACTGCTGCGACCGGGAGCTGCTCCAGGACGTGACGGGCATCAGCAAGTCGAGGGGATATCTCGCGGTCGCCCGCAGGCCCCGGCCCCTCTCCGCCGCCGAGGCGCTCTGCGGGGCGTGTCGCGTCGCCGTGCTCGAGAGCCTGGTCGACATCACCAACGTCGGCGCCCTCTTCCGCTCCGCGGCTGCCTTGGGGGTCGACGCGATGCTCCTCTCGCCCAGCTGTGCCGACCCGCTCAACCGACGCGCCATCAGGGTGTCCATGGGAACGGTGTTCAAGCTTCCCTGGGCCGTCGCCGAGGGCGACTGGCCCGGAGACGCCTTCGACGTGCTCCGCTCCGAGGGCTTCCACGTCACGGGCATGGCGCTCGTGGAGGGCGCCCTGCGGCTCGACGACACGTCGCTCAAGGAGCACTCGCGCCTCGCGCTAGCCTTTGGCAGCGAGGGCTGGGGGCTCAGCCGCGAGGCGCTCGCCGCCTGCGACGACTGCGCCATCATCCCGATGTCCGCGGGCGTGGACTCCCTCAACGTGGCTGCCAGCAGCGCCGTCGCCTTCTGGGAGCTCTGCGCGAGGCGCTAGGCTCGTCCCCTCCCCACGCTCCTCCATCCGCACGCCGCCCTCGCGCCGGACCTGGAGGAGCGTGCCGACAGAAAGGGCCCCGCCCTCTCCGAATAGGAAAGCGTGGGCTTGATGCTCTTCGCTTGCCGATCGGAGAGGGCGGGGCCTGGGATTGGAGCGTTGCGCTAGTCCTGCTGGTACTTGGGCGCGAAGCCGTCGTCGCGGTTGAGGATGTTCATGAACTCCTCGCCGGTGATGGTCTCCTTCTTCTGCAGGTAGTGCGAAATCTCGTGCAGCTTGAAGCGATTCTCGCGCAGGGTCCTGAGGGCGGTCTGGTGGCCCTCCTCCACGAGCGCGCGCACCTCCTCGTCCACCTCGCGGGCGGTGCCCTCCGAGCAGGTGAGCTGGGAGCCGCCACCCAGGTAGCGGTTGGTCGTCTCGCCCAGGGCGGTCATGCCGAACTTGTCCGACATACCCAGCTGGGTCACCATCGCCCGGGCGATCTTGGTGGCCTTCTCGATGTCGTTCGCGGCACCTGAGGTCATGTGGCCGAAGATTAGCTCCTCCGCCGCGCGCCCGCCGCAGAGCACGGCGATGCGCTGCTTGTACTCCTCGCGGGTGGTGAGGTAGTGCTCGTCCTCCTCCGCCTGCATGGTGAAGCCCAGGGCGCCCGAGGTGCGGGGCACGATGGTGATCTTCGAGACGGGGGCCTTGCCGTCCTGCACGGCGGCGACGATGGCATGGCCGGTCTCGTGGTAGGCGACGACCTCCTTCTCGTGCTCCGAGAGGACCGTCGACTTCTTCTTCTCGCCGGCGATGACGGTGTCCACGGACTCCTCGATGTCGGTCTGGGTGACCTTCTTGCGTCCCATGCGCACCGCGCGCAGCGCCGCCTCGTTGATCATGTTGGCGAGGTCGGCCCCCGAGGCGCCGGGGGTCTGGCGCGCCACGGCGCCGAAGTCGACGCCGCCCTCCATCTTCACGTCGTTGGCGTGGAGCTTGAGGATGGACTCGCGGCCCGCGAGGTCGGGGAGCTCGACGGGGATGCGGCGGTCGAAGCGGCCGGGGCGCAGGAGCGCCGGGTCGAGGGAGTCGGGACGGTTGGTGGCGGCGAGCACCACGATGCCCTTGTGGTTGTCGAAGCCGTCCATCTCGGCCAGGAGCTGGTTCAGGGTCTGCTCGCGCTCGTCGTTGGTGCTCAGGCCCGCGTCACGCCTCTTGCCCACGGTGTCGATCTCGTCGATGAAGATGATGCAGGGCGCCTTCTCCTTGGCCTGCTTGAAGAGGTCACGTACCTTGGCGGCGCCGCGGCCGACGAACATCTCGACGAACTCGGAGCCGCTGATGGAGAAGAAGGGCACCTTGGCCTCGCCGGCGACGGCCTTGGCGAGCAGGGTCTTGCCGGTGCCAGGAGGGCCCACGAGCAGGGCGCCCCTGGGGCAGCGCGCGCCGATCTGGTTGTACTTCTCGGGGCTCTCGAGGAAGCTCACTATCTCCTCCAAGGACTCCTTGGCCTCGTCCTGGCCGGCGACGTCCTGGAAGGTTATGCCGGTCTCCTCCCCCTTGACCTCCTTGGCGCCGGAGCGCCCGAGCCCTGCGCCTCCCAGGCCAAAGCCACCGCCGAAGTTCATCGAGGGTCCGTCCTCGCCCATGGACTTCTTGAGCCTGCGGTTGAGCAGCCAGCCGCCGCCGAAGATGAAGAGCAGAGGGAGGCCATACGAGAGCAGCAGGTAGAACCACACGCTGGAGCTCTGGTCGGGGATGTTTGCCGATATGTCGACGTTGTGCTGTCGAAGCTTGTCAACCAGCGTCGAGTCGCCGGGGAACTGCGTGGTCTCGTATATCTTCTCGCTGTCGCCCTCCCCGGTGGTGAAGCGGATCTTGCCGTTCGAGGTGTCGAGCTGGAGCTGCCTCACCTCGTCCGAGTCCACCATCCCGAGGAACTGGCTGTAGCTGACGCTGGTCACCTGGCTGCTCACGATGCTGGGGTAGAGCGTCGTCCGAACAGCGATGGCCAGGGCGATGGCGATGACCATGTAGAGGATCATCGACTGTCGCTTCTTCCTGTTGTCCATCTCCATCTGGCATTTCTCCTTCTGCCGTGCCTCTGGGCGCGTGCTGGTGTTCGAGCCGTGATTCCCCCGTCCCCTCGCGAGGGGGCGGTTCTGCTTTAGATACCCAAGTTGGGGCGCTTCACTCCCGCTCCACAGGAAGTGGGGCGGGGGAGAGGCGCCTTCCCCCTGCCGCGGAAGCAGGTCGCATGCGAGGCGCATTCGTGCCGGGATGCGGGCCCTCTCGCCTTCGCCCTAGGGGCGCTTGCCCTCGCCCATGCGGCCGGAGCGGTAGGCGTCGAGGAGGCGAGAGAGGTCCTGGATCTGCGCGCGAATGCTGCGCCCGGTGTCGGTGTCGTCGATCTTGAGGGGACGGTCGGCCTGCTCGATGACGGTGACGTCGCTCTCTATGTCCGCGTTCTGGTCGAGTGCCGCGTCCACGCCCTGGAAGGGCTCGTGCGCCTTGATGCGCATGCCGCCCGCGCCGAAGATGAGCGTGTAGCCCGCGATGCCGGTCTTCTTGTGGTAGGCATGGCAGAAGCCGCCGTCTATCACGAGGAGCCTCCCCTCGGCGCGGCAGGGGCTCTCGCCCGCGCGCGCCCTCACGGGGGTGTGGCCGTTGATGATGTGCGAGTGCCTCCCGGTGAGTCCGAACTCCGCGAGCACGCGCTCGCAGACCTCAGGGGAGTTGGTCAGACGGTAGTAGGGGTCCTCCGGCTCCTCCCACGTCGCGCGGTCGGCCACGAAGGTGCGCTCGAAGGTCTTGACGACGCGGCCCGAGAGCGGGGAGTGCCGGCCGCACCAGAGGTACCACATCCAGTCCAGCGCGGGCTGGTCCCCCCGCGTCCACGCGCGGCGCGCGATGCGGTCGCAGAAGTCCATGTACCCGCGGCCCGCGTACTTGACGCCCTCGCCCGTGACGGTGCTGGGGCGCCCGTCCTCGTCGAGCGGCAGGCAGCCATGGAAGAGCAGGTTGCCGTTGCGCACGAGGTAGAGGCTGCCGTGCTCGTAGAGGAAGGCGACGTGGCGACGCAGGCGGTCGCTCGCGCGGAAGGACTTGACCAGGCCGCGCACGACCTCGGCCTCCTCGGGGTCGAGCTCGTAGGGGTGGGCCGTGTTGATGGTGGGGAAGTCGCAGGTCCTGAGCTCGTGCTCCTGTCCGCCGATGGCCACCGTGCCGTCCACCACGTCGATCTTGTCCAGGAGCAGGCGGTTCTGCATGCCGAAGTCGGGGTGCCTCTGGATGAGCTGGCCCTCGAGCTTGAAGAGGATCACGCTGATGGCCTTCTCCATGGGGGAGATGACGTCATAGTCCACATAGGTCTTCTCGGCGAAGAGGGCGAGCTGGCGCAGGCTGATGCCATAGGCGCTCTCGAGCACCTCGAGGGTGCGATAGCGCACGTTGGCGCGGACGACGGCGGCCACGCAGGCCTCGGAGCCGGCCGCCGCGCCCATCCAGCAGATGTCGTGGTTGCCCCACTGGATGTCGAGCGAATGGTAGGCCATCAGGCGCTCGATGATCTTGTCGGCGTGCGCGCCCCGGTCGAAGAGGTCGCCTACCACGTGCAGGTGGTCGACGGCGAGTCGCTTGATGAGCGAGCTCAGCGACACGAGGAAGTCATCGGTGGAACCTGTGCCCACGATCGACGAGATGATCTGCTCGTGATACTCGTGGCGGCTCGTCTCTCCCTGGCCGGAGGCGTGCAGCAGCTCGTCGATGATGTAGGCGTACTCGACGGGCATCGCCTTGCGCACCTTGGAGCGGGTGTAGAAGCCCGAGAGGTAGCGGGCAAGGCGCACCAGGCGGAAGAGCGTCGCCGCATACCACTCGTCGGTGTTGGCGCCCGCCGCGCGCACGCGGGCGAGCTTCTGCTTGGGATAGTAGATGAGGGTGCAGAGGTCGGCGCGCTGGCCGCTCCCGAGCTCGGTCGCGAAGATGCGGTCCACCTGCTCGCGGATGACGCCGGAGCAGTTGTTGAGGATGTGCTCGAAGGCTTCGTCCTCGCCGTGGACGTCGCTCATGAAGTGCTCGGTGCCCTTGGGCAGGTTGAGGATGGCCTCGAGGTTGATGATCTCGGTGAAGGCCGAGCGCATGGTGGGGAAGTTCTGCGAGAGGAGCCTGAGGTAGCGGAGGTCGTCAGGGCCTCCGTGAGCCTCGTCCGCCGTCGTGCCCGTCGGTTCCAGAGCCTCGCCTGCCAAGGTGTCCCGCCCTTCTCCCCGTCGCGGCCGCGCCAGCTGGGACGAGGCCGCGGAACTCTTGTGCCATGTGCCCATCGTTGGGGACGGCGGCGTCTCTTTCAATGCGCAAGCTGTGGATTTCCGTGCGTGGTAGCCTTGCGTGCCACCGCCGAGTCAACCGCGCGTCCGCCCGTGGACCGGGTCCCGCTCTTCATACCGTCTGGCATGCAAGCGCCAAGTCGCAACACGCACTCCCAATCTTGCCTCCATGGACAAAACGACGCTTTAATGCTGGAAAGAATGTCCACGATTGCAAGATCTATCTGTCCTGCCCACAACCTCTGGCCTGCGCGCGATTCCTTCTGCCTGTCGCGTCGTTGCGCCCGCACTTGTCCGGTGCCGCGGCCGGAGTCCGCCGTCACCTCAGGAGTGTCGTGCGTCGCGTGCGCGGCGCCTTGGTGGCCAGATCCGTCGCGTGTTCAGCAGCCACGTTCCGATGCACGTCCTTTGCCAGCGCTCCTTGTAGCGCCTTCTGTGCGCTCTACCTGCGTTGGTGTCGTGGTCACGGGGGATTCCGAAGCGATCAAGGAGCTGCTTGAAGAACGCGATGTCGAGAACGTCTGCGTACGAGAAGCGCATGACGGCCGCGCCAGTGGCGCTCAGCCTCGACTCGCGGAGGCGCTCTGCGGCAAGCACCTCGATGGCACTGCGGCCCTTCGTCATTTGCGGGTTCACGTACTTCTCGCGCCCGTCCAGCTCGCCGGCGACCCTGTTCCCATCCGGCAGCGTCCAGAGGAAGTCGACCCGGTAGTCGCGTCCGGGGGCGAACGGGTCCGGCACCTCGGCCTGCAGCTCCGGAAGCTCGAAGCCGAGCTCGATCATGGTTGCTCGGGCGATGGATTCCCCACCGCTCTCGGCGCGGCCATCTGCGTGCCGAGCGATTGAGAGCGCGCGACCAATGTCACGCTCGCCATGGTGGTGGGCCACGATCTGGTCCATGAAGGCGTCGCGGTCCATGCCTGTTTTTCTGAGATATGAGTCTGCCAGTGCGAGCCCGTCGCGAAACCCCATGCGCCTCAGGCAATCGAAGGCGCATCTTTCCGGCGAGGTCACGCGCATGTCGTCGACAACCATGACGCGTCCTGGCCGTATGGGGTGGCGGCGTAGGCCCGTCCTGCTCGCCACGGGTGCCGTGAGGGAGGTCGCCAGGTGCAGGACGTCTGCCTCGCGCCATGACACCGAAAGCCCGTGGGCGATTGCCGCAGACGCCTCGCAGAACACCCAGCGTGGATGCCTTGCGCACATGCCGCGCATCGTCCACCTGCAGCGGTCAAGGGCGTCGAGGCCATCCCAGGTCGCCTTGCGAGCGAAGTAGCCAGGTTGCGGGCTGGTCACCTTTCCACTCGCGCACATCCGCCGCAGCTTTCGCGAGTCAGCCCCTCCCACCCACACGGCGGCACGACGTGACTCTCCCTCATCCAGCAGCCGTTCCACCCGTCTCGTTGCGCTCTTCGACACCTCGTCCCCCGCTCGTACGGCGCCATCTGTGGGCCGTATGCTCGCATGTTTGAAAAAAGTCTGCCTAGCTGCACTTGTCCTGCCGCTTGCGCACCACCTGGCGCCGCTCGCCGCACATACTCCTCGCAGACCGCGACGTCATAGTGCAGCCAAGGCACGCCATGGCTCCTCTCGCTCGCCGCATCTTGCAGACGTGGACGATGCGGGTGCGAATCGGTCAGAAAAGCGTCCACGATCGCAAGATTGACCATGCGAGTAGCGGAGGGTTGCCAGACGAGGCACGACATGGCCATGCCGTCTTGCGTACCGCCGGCGTGGAGGGTCCGTTCGCCCGCGCATTGCTACCGCCTGCGTGCTATCATCTCTCCCATCAAAAGCTGTGAAGGGGAAGAGTACCCGGGGCAGCGTGGCCAACAGAGAGCGACGAGGCTGAGAAGTCGCGACCACGTCCCGGAGAACATCACCCCGGAGCCGCGGCCCCAAAGCGGGCGCGACCGGCAACGGGTCGCACGCTCGCGAGTAGGCGCCGTCGGAGTGGCCGCCGTCACAGGCCAGCCGAGTTTGGCGGATTTCCGCTCGCTGGGTGGTTACAAGCGAAGTGTCGTGCGAGCGCTTCGTCCCAGCAGGAGGGACGGGCGCTTTTTTCATGCGTCCGGAGGGGACGCACCCGCGGCGCGCGGGGGCGAAGGGCACGAGAGGAAGGGCGCGAGCGTGGCAAACGAGTACAAGAAGACGATGAACCTCCCCAAGACGGGGTTCCCCATGAGGGCGGGCCTGGCCCAGAACGAGCCGAAGCGCCTGGCCGAGTGGGAGGCCAACGACGTCTACGGGCAGATGCTCAAGAAGAACGAAGGCCACGACAAGTTCGTGCTCCACGACGGCCCTCCCTACGCCAACGGCCCCATCCACCTGGGACACGCGCAGAACAAGATTTCGAAGGACATCATCAACCGCTACTGGTCCATGCGGGGCTACCAGACCCCCTACGTGCCCGGTTGGGACTGCCACGGCCAGCCCATCGAGCACAAGGTCGAGGAGATGCTGGGCACCGAGAAGTTCAACCAGCTTCCCACGGAGAAGATCCGCGAGCTCTGCCGCAAGATGGCCGTCGAGCAGGTCGACACCCAGCGCCAGGGCTTCAAGCGCCTGGGCGTCCTCGCCGAGTGGGACAACCCCTACCTGACCTACGTCAACGACTATGACGCCACCGACGTGGAGATCTTCAAGGCGATCTTCGACAAGGGCGCCATCTACCGCGGCCGCAAGCCCGTGCACTGGTGCACCCACTGCCACACGGCGCTCGCCGAGGCGGAGATCGAGTACTCCGACGAGGTCTCGCCCGCCATCTTCGTCCGCTTCCGGATGACCACCGCGCCAGCCGGCCTCGAGCCCTATGCCGACTCGCTCTTCGTCGACATCTGGACCACGACGCCCTGGACGCTTCCTGCCGACGACGCCGTCATCCTCCATCCCGAGGCGAGCTACGTCGCCGTGCGGGTCGACGGCAGGGTCGAGCTCATGGCAGAGGCCCTGCAGGAGAGGTGCTGCGCCAAGTTTGGCTACGAGGGCGTCGAGCTCGTGCGCGACGCCGACGGCGAGCCCTGGCACGCGACGGGCACCGAGCTCCAGGGCAACCGCTACAGGCAGCCGATCTTCGGCGACCAGGGCGAGGAGGGCGTGTTCATCTTTGCCGACTACGTCACCCTGGACGACGGCACTGGCATCGTGCACAGCGCCCCCGGTCACGGCGTGGACGACTACAACGCCGGCATGCGCTTCGGCGTGCCCGTGGTCATGCCCGTCGACGACGACGGCCGCTTCTACGTGGGAGACGGCATGGGGACCGGCGGCCCCTGGGGCGGCATGGAGGTCAACGAGGCCAACCCCAAGATCATCGAGTGGCTCGACGAGCGCGGCGCGCTGATCCTCCACGAGGACATCAACCACAGCTACCCCCACTGCTGGCGCTGCAAGAACCCGGTCATCTTCCGTGCCACCAGCCAGTGGTTCGTCTCCATGGACAAGACCGGCCTCAGGAGGCAGGCGCTCGAGGAGCTCTCGCACGTCGACTTCTATCCCGCGCACTCCGTCAAGCGCATCGGCTCCATGGTCGAGGGCCGTCCGGACTGGTGCATCAGCCGCCAGCGCAACTGGGGCGTGCCCATCCCCGCCTACACCTGCCAGGACTGCGGCGAGACCGTGATGAACGACCAGACCCTCGACGCCGTGATCGAGCTCTTCCGCGAACGGGGCTCCGACTGCTGGTTCACCGAGGACCCCGCCAGCTACCTGGGCGACGCCTGCGTCTGCCCCAAGTGTGGAGGGCACCACCTCAAGGCCAACAAGGACATCCTGGACGTCTGGTGGGACTCCGGCGTGAGCCACACCGCCGTCTGCCGTCACCGCGACAACCTGCAGTTCCCCGCGGACATGTACCTCGAGGGCTCCGACCAGCACCGCGGTTGGTTCATGAGCTCGCTCATGACCTCCGTCGGCGCGTATGGCGTGGCCCCCTACAAGTCCGTGGTGAGCCAGGGCTTCACCCTGGACGGCAAGGGCCGCAAGATGTCCAAGTCCCTGGGCAACGTGATCGACCCCAACGCCGAGTGCGACACCCGCGGCGCCGACATCCTGCGCCTCTGGGTCTCGTCCGTCGACACCTCGACCGACGTCCCCTGCGACGACAGCATCCTCGAGCACGTGGGCGACGCCTACCGCAAGATCCGCAACACCCTCCGCTTCCTCCTGGGGGAGCTCGAGGGCCAGTTCGACCTCGTGGCCGACGGCCTGCCCGTCGAGGGGCTCCTGCCGTACGACCGCCTCGCCCTCGCCCGCATGTGCCAGGTGCACGACGAGGTCTCGCGCGCCTACGAGGGCTACCGGTTCAACGTGGTCTACCGCACCCTGTACGACTACATCATCACCGAGCTCTCCAACGACTACCTCAACGCGACGAAGGACCGCAGCTACTGCGGCGCCCCCGGCAGCGTCGAGCGCCGGAGCGCCCAGACCGTCTGGTCGTACGTCCTCTCCATGCTGGTCCACGACTTCCAGCCCATCCTCGCCTACACCACCGACGAGGCCATGGCGTTCTTGCCCGAGTCCCTGCGCGACGGCCAGCGCTACGCCGCGCTCCTCGACTGGTTCCAGGCACCGATGCAGGCGTCAGAGTACGAGCCGCTCCTCGCCACGTACCAGGCGATGGTCGACGCCCGCGGCGCCTTCACCAAGGCCTATGACGAGGCGCTCGCCTCCGGCGTGGTGAGCGAGAAGACCACCCAGGCCACGCGCGCCGAGCTCACCCTGACCAAGGACGCCTTCGCGCTCCTCGCAGGCGATGGCGCCCCCGACCTCGCCGAGGCCTTCGTGTGCTCCGAGGTCTGCGTCCACGAGGGAGAGGCGCTCTCCTGCGAGGTCCTTCCCGCCAACGGGGAGAAGTGCCCCCGCTGCTGGAACTGGCGCGAGCTGGGCGAGGATGGACTCTGCGCGCGCTGCTCCTCCGTCGTCGGCGCGACAGAGTAGGAGGGCTGACGTGGACGCCACGAGGCCCCTGTCCCGTCGCGGAATGCGCTCCGTGGCCTTCCTCCTTGCTGTGTGCCTCGTCGTGGTGGTCGACCAGGCGGTCAAGGCCGCGGTGCGCGCCCTCTATCCGGTGGGGGAGGGAGAGACGCTGATTCCCGGCGTGCTCGACCTCCTGCACGTGGAGAACACGGGCGCCGCCTTCAGCATGGCGCGCGGCATGGGCCCGCTGCTGGTGGTCATAGCCATCGCGGTCCTCGCCGGCTGCGTGGCCCTGGTTTGGAGGGAGGACATCCCGCTGCCCCTTGCCGTTGCCATCGGCTGCGTCGCCGGTGGGGGAGTGGGCAACATGATCGACCGCCTCTTCCAGGGCTCGGTGACCGACTTCCTCGCCACGCGCTTCGTGGACTTCCCGGTGTTCAACGTCGCGGACGTCTTCGTGACCTGCGGAGTGGCCGTCTCCGTCGTGGGCTACTACCTCTGGGACCTGAGGGGGGAGAGGGGCCCCTCTGCGACGTAGGCCGTCGAACGGTCATGCCAGCGAAGCGCAGGGCCCGCAGCCATGTGGCTGCGGGCCCTGCGCTTCACATGGTCTTGCGACCTGGGCGGCGCGTCCCTCTCCCCGCATCCTAGATCGAGGCGGAGTGCGTGGACGTTGGCTTGACGAGGCCCTTCTCCGCCGCGCGCCTGCGGGCGAAGATGCCCAGGCGCGAGAGGGCGAAGGCAGGTCCGTTGGTGCACCAGCTGTAGAAGAACTCGCCCACGAGGCTCCTGAGGTAGGGGAGGTCGCTGAAGGGGACCGGCTCGTAGCCGGAAAGCCTGAAGTAGGTGCGCTTGAAGGAGCCCGAGAGCGTGACTATCGATGCCACGACCTTGGGGTCCATGCGCCTGAACATCTGGCTGATCCACTCCCTGACCTCGGGGACCTCGAGCCCGAACTCGTCGATGGCGGCACCCGCGTAGCGGAAGCCGATCACATAGAAGGACCTCAGGATGCCCTCGTCGGTGACGCCGCAGCGCTCGATGACGTCGGCCATGTCGTTCCAGCGCTCGAACGAGAGCCCCGCCTTCCTGAGCACCGACGAGGAGCCGGGAAGGTCCTCTCGGTAGCAGTAGAAGGGCTCGTTTATGTAGACGATGGACTTGGCCAGGACGCAGGTCTGGATCAGGAAGGGATTGTCCACCCAGCCGGCGCCGGGTACCTCCATGAAGCGTATGTCGTTCTGCGTCAGGAAGTCGCGCCGGTAGATGGCGGACCAGATCGAGGGGTGGTGCTGGATGAGGCGGGGGCAGTCCGCGAGCGTGAAGGGCTCGTCCTCGGGCTTGATGCGACCGTAGTAGGAGCACATGTAGAGGTGCTCCTGCGGGGTCGTGGGCATCCAGACACGTATGTAGGGCGTCTTGACCATGTCGGGCAGGCCGTGGCGCTCGGCGCACTCGAACATGACGTCGAACATGTGGGGGCGCAGGTAGTCGTCGGGCTCCAGGATGCCGACGTAGGTCCCGCGCGCCTCGGAGATCCCGCGGTTCATGTTGGCGCCGTAGCCCGAGTTCTCCTTGTCGATGACGCGCACGCGGGGGTCGCGCGCCTCGTGCTCGCGCATGATGGCCAGCGAGCCGTCGGTGGAGCCATCGTTCACGACGATGACCTCGAGCGAGCAGCGGTCATTTGCCTCGAGCGAGCTCAGCGCCTGGTCCAGGAAGGCCTCGGTGTTGTAGCAGGGAACGATGACGCTGACGTCGATGCCGTCCTGCGCCGTCCACGTCGGGGCCACGTCTGTCATGCTCTCTTCCGTTTCTGGGCGAGGCGTCGCCCGGTCGCTTCCAAAGGAATTCGAAGGCGAGGACGTCCGCGCCCTCGCCTGGTGCGCGCGTCTAGCACCTAGCCGGCCAGCCGCTTGTAGGCGTCGCAGACCTCGTCGGTGGGGCCCACCATCCGCATCTTGCCCTTCTCGATCCAGCAGACGCGGTCGCAGATGCGTTCCACCAGGTCGATGGAGTGGCTCACGAGCAGGACGGTGACGCCGTCCGACTGGACGAGCTCCTTGATGCGGCGCTCGCACTTCTTCTGGAAGAGGAAGTCACCCACGGAGAGCGTCTCGTCGACGATCAGGATGTCGGGCTCGGTGATGGTCGCGATGGAGAAGGCGATGCGCGCCACCATACCGCTGGAGTAGTTCTTGAGCGGCATGTCCATGAAGTTCTGGAGCTCGGCGAACTCGACGATGTCCTGGAAGTGGGCGTCGATGAACTCCTTGCGATACCCCAGGAGTGCGCCGTTGAGGTAGATGTTCTCCTTGGCCGTGAGGTCCATGTCAAAGCCCGCGCCGAGCTCGATGAGGGGCGCGATGGTGCCCGTGACCTTGCAGCTGCCCTCGCTGGCGTCCAGCACGCCCGCGATGATCTTGAGCATGGTGGACTTGCCGGAGCCGTTGGTCCCCACGAGGCCGAAGGCCTCGCCGCGCTTGACCTCGAAGTCGATGTGGTCGAGCGCGCGGAACTCCTTGAACTTGAGCTCGTGTCGGGCGAGGGCGAGGAAGTACTCCTTGAGTGAGTTGAACTGCTCGGACGCGATGTTGAAGATCATCGAGACGTCTTTGACCTCGACCACGCTGGGCGCGTCCGCCGAGGGCAGGGGAGGCCTCCTGAAGCTCTCGTCCTCCTGGACGGTGACCCAGCGCGACGCCTCCATCACGACACCCGTGTGCTTGTGCCGCACGCTGACGCAGAGCCAGAACGAGCCGGTCTGCGGCGGGATGAAGCCCCATTGGGACTGGTCGTCGTAGACGCCGGAGCTGCCGTGGAGCGGCCCGTCCTCCTCCACGTCGAGCGACCAGCGATAGCGGAACTCGAGGTCCGTCCACTCCACGGCTCCCTCCACGTGGGCTGTCGCGAAGATGGGGGTCGCGTCGTCGACCGTGTCGGCCGAGAGCTTGAGGGTCACGCCCCAGCCGGACCCCTCGGGGCTCGCTGGCGTCGCGCCGGAAACGTTGCTGCTGGTCTCGGACACGAGCTGCTCCTAGATGTAGAGGATGAACTTGCGCTCGTTCTTGCGGAAGACGAGCGCGCCGACCGCGAGCGAGACGACGGCGCAGCCCGCGCAGGCGAGGTTGAGCTTGAGGGAGGGCATGCGCCCGTAGAGGACGAGCTCCCTGATGTAGCGCACGTAGTGGTACATGGGGTTGAAGACCTCGAGGGAGCGGAGCCAGCCGGGAAGGATCTCCTCCGCGTAGAAGAGCGGCGTGGCATAGGTCCAGGCGGTGAGCACGACGCCCCAGAGGTGCATCACGTCGCGGAAGAAGACCGAGGCGGCGGAGAGGAGCAGCGAGAGGCCGGCGCAGAAGGTCCCCAGGTAGAGGACAAGGAGGGGCAGCATCAGGACGTAGACGGTGGGGGAGATGCCCACGAAGCCCATGACGAGCGCGACGGCGATGAGCGAGAAGACGAAGTTCACGACGGCGAAGAGGACCTTCTCGATGGGGAAGACCCAGCGGTCGATCTTGACCTTCTTGAGGAGCGACGCAGCCCCTATGATCGACGACATGCCCTGGCTCGTGGACTCGCTCATGAGCGAGAAGGTCACGTTGCCCAGGATGATGTAGAGCGGGAAGCTCGGGATGCCCTCCGCGGAGCGGCCGGCCAGGGCGGAGAACACCACCGCCATGACCGCCATCATCATGAGCGGGTTGAGGACGCTCCATGCGACGCCCAGGGCGCTGCGGCGATACTTGAGCTTGAAGTCCTTCGACACGAGCTGGCGCAGGATCGAGGCGTTGCGCTCGCCGGCGGGATACCACGCGTCCTCTCGGGATGTCCTCTGGGCCTTGGGCACGCCTGTGCTCGGAGCTTCTTCCAAGGTTCCTCCTGGGTATGAAATGCCTGCCCACATGCAGGTAGATGCCATGTTTGCACTAATCCTTTTAATGCTATCACACCAATGGCGGCCTCATGCAAACGCCAGACAGCACCAGGCGACGGGCATGCGGCCCGCCCATGGAAAAGGCCCGCGGGAACGAGTCCCACGGGCCTGATGCGTCTGGCTCCCCGGGCAGGATTCGAACCTGCGACACGCTGATTAACAGTCAGCTGCGCTACCACTGCGCCACCGGGGAATTCGTCGTGCGCTGTGCACGGGTGACTAGTATAGCCAAGAGAGACGGTCCTGCAAGCATGAATTTCTGGATTTTTTTCGCCCGAGGAGCAGGTCTGGCAAGGGTGGCGAATCGCCCTTGCCAGCCGACGGAATTCGTGTATCGTTCTCCTTGACCTTTAAGCGCGGTACGAGATACCGGTAAGGTGCGGGACCGATGCGTCCCTACATAGCCTCATCCCAGGTGTCTTGTACCGTCGACAGACGGTCAGGGCATTTTTTTCTAGTTCTGGGAGGAGAGCAATGGAACAGTCCAGACCCAAGGCGACCATCATGGACGGCCAGGCGATGGAGCGGGCGGTGACCCGCATAGCCCACGAGATAATCGAGCACAACGAGGGGGCCCAGCACATCGCGCTGGTCGGCATCATCCGTCGCGGAGAGACCCTGGCCAACAGGCTCGCCGAGGCCATCGAGAGGATCGAGGGCTCGCGTCCCCAGATCGGGTCGTTGGACATCAGCTTCTACCGTGACGACGTCATGCGCAACATCGCGCCCGTGCTGCACGCCACCAACATCCCCTTCTCGGTCGACGGCAAGGACATCGTCCTCGTGGACGACGTCCTCTACACCGGTCGCACGGTGCGCTCTGCCCTCAACGCGCTCATGGACTACGGCCGCCCCAAGACCGTCCAGCTGGCGGTCATGGTCGACCGCGGGCACCGCGAGCTGCCCATCCGAGCCGACTACGTGGGCAAGAACGTGCCCTCCTCCCACGAGGAGGACGTGCGCGTCTGCGTGGAGGCCCTCGACGGCCGCGACAGCGTCGAGATCTGGGACGTCAACAGCGAGAAGAACTCCGGAGGTGCCAGGTAAATGCTCTCGGTCAAGCATCTCATCGACACGTACAGCCTCACTGCCGATGACATAACGCAGATCCTCGACACGGCCGCCTCCTTCGAGTCGGTCAACAACCGCGCCATCAAGAAGGTCCCCGCCCTGCGCGGCCGCACCATCGTCAACCTCTTCCTCGAGCCCTCCACCCGCACCAAGAGCTCCTTCGAGCTGGCCGAGAAGCGCCTCTCGGCGGACAGCCTGAGCATGGGGGGCTCCACCTCGTCGGTCGTCAAGGGAGAGAGCCTGGCGGACACCATCCAGACCATCGACGCCATGAACGTCGACATGTTCATCTGCCGCGCCAAGCTGGCGGGCACCCCGCAGAAGATCACCGAGAACACCGACGCCGTGGTGATCAACGCCGGCGACGGGAAGCACCAGCATCCGACGCAGGCGATGCTCGACCTCTACACCATCCGCAAGAACTTCGGGCACCTGGACGGGCTGAAGGTCGCCATCGTGGGCGACCTCGCGCACAGCCGCGTCTGCGGGTCACTGGCGCCCGCGCTCAAGACCATGGGCGCCGACGTCACGCTGGTCGGCCCCCCGACCTTCCAGGTGGACGACCCCGACTGGTTTGGCTGCCCCCAGACCGCGAGCCTCGACGAGGTCATCGAGGACATGGACGTCGTCTACATGCTCCGCGTGCAGCTGGAGCGCATGGAGGGCGCGGCGATTCCCTCCCGCCGCGAGTACAACCGCCTCTACGGCCTTGACATGAAGCGCGTGAGCCGCATGAAGGACGATGCGATCATCTGCCACCCCGGCCCCATGAACCGCGGCATGGAGATCAACGCCGACGTGGCCGACTGCGCGCGCTCGAGGATCCTCGACCAGGTCAATGCCGGTGTCCTCACCCGCATGGCCGAGATGTACCTGCTTCTGGGAGGAGAGAACAATGCCGTTTCTGCTTAAGGCTGCCCACGTCGTCGACCCTCAGCTTGGCCTGGACGACGTCCGTGACGTGCTCGTGGACGACAAGGAGGTCGTCGCGGTCAAGGAGTCGCTCGAGGCCCCCGAGGGCTGCGAGGTCATCGACTGCTCCGGCAAGTACCTCCTTCCCGGTCTGGTGGACATGCACGTCCACTTCCGCGACCCCGGCTTCGAGTACAAGGAGACCCTCGAGACCGGCGCCCGCGCGGCCACGCACGGCGGCTTCACCGACGTCGCCACGATGCCCAACACCGACCCCGTGATCGACACCGGCACCGGCGTGCGCTACCAGATCGACCGCGCGCACGCCGCGGGGCTCTGCCACGTGCGTCCCATCGGGGCCCTGACCCGCGGACAGAGGGGCGAGGCCCTGGCCGAGATCGGCGACATGGTGATGGAGGGCGCCTGCGCCTTCTCCGACGACGGGCACGGAGTCCAGAGTGCCGGCATCATGCGCACCTGCATGGACTACGTCTCCCAGTTCGACCGCGTGGCCATCGCGCACTGCGAGGACGAGTCGCTCACGGCACACGGCGTCATCAACGAGGGCAGGGCCTCCACGAGGCTCGGCATGTTCGGCTGGCCCGCGCTGGGCGAGGAGATGGAGATCTATCGCGACATCGAGCTCTGCCGACTCACCGGCTGCCCGCTGCACATCGCGCACATCTCGACGAAGAAGGGGCTCGACCTTGTCAAGGCCGCCAAGGCTGAGGGCCTGCCCGTCACCTGCGAGGTGACCCCGCACCACCTCTTCCTCAACGAGGATGACATCACCGACGCCTACGACACCAACCTCAAGATGAACCCACCCCTGCGCCTTCCCTCCGACATGGAGGCGCTGGTCGAGGGCATCCTGGACGGGTCGATCGACTGCGTCGTGACCGACCATGCCCCCCACGCCCAGCACGAGAAGGACTGCGAGTGGGAGATAGCCTTCTTTGGCACCGTCGGGCTCGAGACCTCGCTTCCCCTCATGCTTACTCACCTTGTGCGCACGGGCCGCATGAGCTGGGATCGCCTGGTCGAGGTCATGGCGGTCAACCCGCGCCGCATCCTCAGGCTGCGCCCCGTCCGCGTCGAGGCGGGGTCGCGCGCGGACCTCACGCTGGTCGACCCCGAGCTCGAGGTCAAGGTGGACGAGGACTACCTCCAGGGGCTCTCGAAGAACTCCGCCTTCCTGGGGCAGACCCTCGTCGGTGCCGCCACGGACGTCTTCGTGGACGGTCGCCGCACCCTGGTCGATGGCGTCGTCGCCTAGCCTGGGCCTCTGTCGGACAGGAGGCGTCCCTCGGGGCGCCTCCCCTCGTAGCGGGGAGTAGCGAGTTGATTCCTAGCTCTGGCGTGGGGCTGCACGAGTTCGAGGTCGTCTCGAACGAGGAGGTCGCTACCTCCACCTGGCGGCTCGTCCTGCGCGCGCCCGCCCTGGCGGGCTCCATTCGGCCCGGCCAGTTCATGAACCTCGAGGTTCCGGGGGACCCCAGCCACCCCCTGAGGATCCCCCTCTCGTTCGCTTCGGCCGACGCCGTCGCAGGGACGGTCGATCTGGTCTATGCGGTGGTGGGCGAGGGGACGGAGCGCCTTTCGCACATGGCTCCCGGGCAGCGCTCGACGGCCGTGGGGCCAAGCGGCCATGGCTGGAGGCTGCCGGAGCCCGTGCCCGTCCGCGTCCTCCTCGTCGCGGGCGGCGTGGGCGCCCCTCCCATAGTCGCCGCCGCGGGCATGCTCGCCGGGGCAGGGGTCCCCTTCGACGCCGTCCTGGGCGCGCAGACCGCCTCCAGGCTCTGGGGAGAGGAGCGGCTCTCGTCCCTTGGCGCCGGGACGGTGCTCGTCACCACTGACGACGGGAGCCGGGGCATCAAGGGCTTCACGACCGACGCCATGTCCCGCCTTCTGGGGGAGAGGGACTACGGCCTCGTCATGAGCTGCGGGCCACAGCCCATGATGGCCGGCGTGGCAAGGCTCGCGCGCTCGGCGGGCATCGCCTGCCAGGTCTCGACGGAGCGGATGATGGGCTGCGGGTTCGGCGCCTGCAACAGCTGCAACGTGACCATGGCGGCAGGGGGCTACCGCTCCTGCTGCAGCGACGGGCCCGTCTTCGACGCGGAGGAGCTGGCATGGTGAGCGAACCCAGGATGGCCGTCGACCTTGGCGGGATCAGGATGAAGAACCCCGTCAACACCGCCTCGGGGACCTTTGGCTACGGCTGGCAGTTCGAGGGATTCTTTGACGTGTCACTGCTCGGCGCCATAACGACGAAGGGCTGCTCCGCCGTCCCCTGGGACGGCAACCCCGCGCCGCGCCTGGCGGAGGTCGACTCGGGCATCCTGAACTCGGTGGGGCTCCAGAACCCGGGCATCCCCGCCTTCGTCGAACAGGCCGGGGAGTACCTCCAGGGCCTGCGCGACCGCGGCTGCCAGGTCATCTGTCAGGTCGCTGGTCACTCGCTCGGCGAGTACGCCCGCGCCGTGGAGCTCTATGACGAGCTGGCTCCCTTCGCCTCAGGGCTCGAGATAAACATCAGCTGCCCCAACGTGAGCCAGGGGGGTGCGGCCATGGGCGCCACGCCACAGGCCGCCGCCGAGGTCATGAGGGCCGTACGCGACCGCACGAAGCTTCCCCTGGTGGTGAAGATGGCCCCCCATGACGTGTCCGAGATCGCCCGCGCGCTCGAGGCGGAGGGCGCGGACGCGCTCTCGCTCATCAACACGATCCCCGCGATGGCGATAGACGTCCGCAGCCGCAGGAGCCGCCTCTCGCGGCCCACGGCAGGCATGTCCGGCGCCGCCATACACCCCATAGCCGTGCGCATGGTGTGGGAGGCCCACAAGGCCGTGGGCCTCCCCCTCGTGGGCATCGGGGGCGTGCGAACGGGCGAGGATGCCGCGGAGCTCATCCTGGCGGGTGCCACGAGCGTCGCCGTGGGGACCGCAAACCTCACCGACCCAAGCTCTGCGCCCAGGATCCTGGCGGAGCTGACCGACTGGGTCCGCGACCAGGGGGTCGCGGACGTCAACGACCTGATTGGAGCCGTGGAATGCTAAGCGAGTCAGAGGCGCGCGAGAGCGTCATCGTCGCACTGGACTGCGACCGCAAGGAGGCCCTGCGGCTTGCCGGCCAGCTCGAGGGCAGGGCCCGCTGGGTCAAGGTGGGCATGACGCTCTTCTATGCCGAGGGGCCCTCCATCGTCCGCGAGATGGGGGAGAGGGGGCTCAGGGTCTTCCTGGACCTCAAGCTGCATGACATCCCCTTCCAGGTCTTCGGGGCCGCGCGCTCCGCCTCGCTCAGTGGGGCCGACATGCTCTCGATCCACGCGCTGGGGTCCGCGCAGATGGTGAGCCAGGCCAGGGCGGGCGTGGAGAGGGCCGCCGAGGAGTGCGGGAGAGACAGGACCCGCCTCGTCGCCATCTCGGTCCTCACCAGCATGGACAAGGAGGCGCTGAGCTCGGTCGGCATCGACCGCGATCTTTCGGACGAGGTCTCCCGGCTCGCCTCGCTCGCCGTCGGCGCGGGGTCGGACGGCATCGTCTGCTCTCCCCAGGAGGCGGCGTCGATGCGCGCCCTCCTCGGCCCCGACGCCCTGATCGTCACCCCGGGCGTGCGGCCGGCGGGCGCCGCGCTGGGCGACCAGAGGCGCGTCGCCACGCCCGCCGCGGCGATTGCGGCCGGCGCCTCGAAGCTCGTGGTGGGCCGTCCCGTCACGCAGGCGGGAGACCCCGTGGCCACCTTCGAGTCCATCGTTTCCGAGCTCTGCGAGGGCTAGGCGCCCTTCGGTTGCGGTCGATTCGGGGCCATTTTGTGTAGAAGAATGGCCTTGAAGAACAAAGCTGCAGTTGTAGACTTGTAAAATACCTAGTCAATTGGCAAACTATGGGCTTGCGCCGACGGCTCGTACTTGCCGTGACGTATGGATCACGACGTATTTTTCCGATGTTTGGAGGAACCATGGCACTACCTCAGCTTACCGACGAGCAGCGCAAGGCCGCACTCGAGAAGGCCGCTGCCGCTCGCCACGAGCGCGCTGAGCTCCGCGACAAGATCAAGAGGGGTGACATCACCCTCGAGGAGGTTCTTAACTCCGAGGATCCCATCGCCAGCCGCCTGAAGGTCTCCGCCCTCATCGAGTCCCTTCCCGGCTACGGCAAGGCCAAGGCCACCAAGATAATGGACGAGCTGGGCATCTCCGCCACCCGTCGCGTCAAGGGCTTGGGTGCTCGCCAGCGTGAGCAGCTCATCGAGGTGCTCTCCAAGTAGTGCCTAGGACCCCACGACTCTTCGTCATTTCCGGACCGTCAGGAGCGGGGAAGGGTACGCTGCTCTCGCAGGTGCTGAGGCAGCGTCCCGACCTGGGCCTGACGGTCTCGGCTACCACGAGGAACCCACGCCCCGGCGAGGTGGACGGCGTCTCGTACCACTTCCTCGGCGAGGACGAGTTCTCGCGCCTCGTCGCGGAGGGCGCCTTCCTCGAGTGGGCGAACGTCCACGGGCATCGCTATGGGACGCTGAGAAGCGAGGTGGACGACCGTCTCGCCCGCGGAAGCTCGGTGGTGCTCGAGATAGACCCACAGGGAGCCTTCAACGTGCGGCGCATCTATCCTGATGCCGTGCTCGTCTTCATCGAGCCCCCCTCCATGGAGCTCCTCGAGCAGAGGCTCCGCGCCCGTGGCACCGAGGACGAGGCCTCCATAGGGCTGCGACTCTCCAACGCCAGGCTCGAGATGACGCGCGCGCACGAGTACGATGCGCGCGTCGTCAACGACGAGCTCGAGGCAGCGGCGGCCCGCCTCGCGGACACGATCGATTCATTCGAGAAAAACGGAGGGAACTCCCAAGATGGCAGTGACTAAGCCCGAGATCGACACCCTGCTCGACCAGACCGAGCAGAACCCCTTCCTCCTCTGCGCCGTCGCGTCCAAGCGCGCCTGCGACATCAACAACATGGTGCGCGGCCAGCACCTGCGCGTGACGGCCATCCAGGAGTTCGACGACATCACGCCCGTCATCTCCGGGGAGGACCCCGTCTCCATCGCCATGTCCGAGATCGAGGACGGCACCCTGAGCTTCGTCAAGGACGAGTTCGACAACCAGATCAAGGGCTCCAACGCCCAGGTCGAGCACAACCTCTAAGCGCATGCCGAGAAGAGTCTGCTTCGTCCATTACCACGAGATCGGCCTCAAGGGGAAGAACCGCTCGACCTTCGAGAACCAGCTCGTGAGGAACCTGCGCCGCGCCCTCAGGGACTGGCCCGTCGGTTCCGTCAGGCGCATCTCCGGCCACATCCTGGTCTCGCTCGAGGGTCGCGACGCCGACGAGGAGGTGGCGAGGGCCGTCTCCCGCGTTCCTGGCGTGGCGCGCGTCTCGCTCGCCTACGTCTGCGCGCTCGACAGCGACGAGTTCAGCGCGGCGGCGGTGAGGGCGCTGCATGAGGCGGGGGACTTCCAGAGCTTCAAGGTGCACGCGCGCCGCTCGTCGACCACCTATGAGCTCCACACGCTCGAGCTCAACCGTCTCGTCGGCTCCGTCCTCTGCGACGAGTTCCCCGACAAGAGGGTGGACGTGCACCATCCCGACGTGACCGTCTACGTCTACGTGGTGCAGGGCTGCGTCTATGTCTATGCGGCCTCCATGCCGGGCGTGGGGGGGCTTCCCGTCGGCACGGCGGGCAAGGTGGTCACCCTGCTCTCGAGCGGCTTCGACTCTCCCGTCGCGACCTGGATGGTGGGCCGCCGGGGCGCCGTCTGCGTCCCCGTGCACTTCTCGGGCCGTCCCATGACCGCGGACACCAGCGAATGGCTCTCCCAGGACATCGTCCATGCGCTCGAGCCCTCCGGCATGGTGGGGAGGATGTACGTCGTGCCCTTCGGGGAGCGCCAGAGGGAGATCTCGCTCGCGGTGCCCCAGGGCCTGCGCATCATCACCTACCGGCGCGTCATGTTCGCCGTGTCCGAGCGCATCGCGCGGCTCGAGGGTGCCAAGGCGCTCGTGACGGGCGAGTCCCTAGGCCAGGTCGCCTCGCAGACGCTCGACAACATCGCCGCGGTCAACGAGATGGTGGGCCTGCCCGTCCTGCGCCCCCTCATCGGTTCCGACAAGCAGGAGATAATGCGCCGCGCCGAGGAGATCGGGACTTACGACATAAGCAGCCAGTCCGCCGACGACTGCTGCACCCTCTTCATGCCGCGCCGTCCCGAGACCCACGCCCGCATGGACGAGGTTCATGCCGCCTGGGACTCCTTCGACCACGACGCCATGATCGACGAGCTGGTCGAGAAGGCCGAGTACGTCGACTTCGACCAGTGCCCGTCCTACAGGCCTCCCAGGGGCCTCAGGGCGAGGCACTCGAGCCTGGCCCCGATCGAGCCTGACCGGAACGCATAGAAACCCCAGCTGACGCCCTAGATGCTTGCAGCTGCCTGCAAGTATGCCGCCAGCCAGCTGCAAGCCCAGTTTTATTTCCCGCCGCTTCGCCCCGCCCCCGCCTCCAAGATGGGGGCGGGGGTGGTCTCTTTGGCACAAAGGGGATTTGGCGGCGGAAGGAAGGGCGGGTCGATCGCGAGGTTGGGGCTCGCGCCGTCGCGAGGTACGATCGCGGCGTGCGCGCTCGCCTGTCTCCTCGCGGCAGGCGTCGGCGCCTGGGGTATGGGAGGGCGGGCGTCCCAGGGAGAGGCCGCCACGGTTGACGTCGCGGCCGAGGGCGTGCCTGGGGCAGACCCGGAGGAGGCCGCCGAGGGAGGCGCCGCAGTTCAGGAGGCGCCCGAACCGGCTGCGGTGCTGGTGCACGTTGACGGGGCCGTCGCGCGTCCGGGGCTCGTCGAGCTGAGGAAGCGCAGCCCGCGCGCCAACGATGCCGTGGAGGCAGCCGGGGGGCTTCTCGACGACGCCGACTGCACGAGCCTCAACCTCGCGGCCGAGGTGAGGGATGGCGAGAAGATACACGTTCCCCACGAGGGCGAGGCCGCTGGGTCGGTCGGGACCGCGTCCGTCATTCCGACCGGTGGTCGCACCGAGGGCCAGCTCGTGAACCTCAACACGGCGGACGTGGCCGCGCTTCAGTCGCTTCCGGGCGTGGGCTCCGCGACAGCCAGGGCCATCGTCGAGGACCGAGAGGCTCATGGCGACTTCGCGAGCGTGGACGACCTCGCGCGCGTGTCGGGCATAGGGCAGAAGAAGCTCGAGAGGATCAGGGACCATGCCTGCGTCTAGGGCGCGGGCGGGGGAGGGGATGCCGCGCCCGCAGATTCCCACGAGCGCCCACCTGCTGGTTGCGTGCGTCCTCGTCGAGCGCGCCGTGCTGGGTGGCCGCCTGCCGCCCCCGCCTCCCTCCCACGTCACTGCGCTCGTCGTCGCGTCATGCGCGATGGTCGTCTTGGCCGCCTCGTCGGCCACTGTTGGGGACGGACTGCGCCTGCCCGTCGCAGGCGTCATCCTCACCCTGGCCCTGTCCACGTCCCTCGCCTGGGCGCTCTCGGGCCTCCTTGCCCGGGGGATGGGGCTCTGCGAGGCGGAGCTCGGTCGCGTCGCGGGGTCGAGCTGCACCCTGCTCGTGGAGTCGGACTCCGTGTGCAGGCGGGGGAGCCACTCTTGTCGTGCGAGCGTGAAGCTGCCTTCGGGCAGGAGCTGCCGCGTCTGGCTGCGCTCGCCCCAGAGGGTTTGGATGGGGGAGCTGCTTCGCTGCAGCACGCGCTGGTCGCCCCTCGACCAGGACGGCTTTGGCGCGAGCTCCAGGATGCAGGGGGCCGTTGGGAGCCTGCGGATCGTGTCCATCTCCTCCAGGTCCTGGCAGCCGGGCCCCTTGGGTCGGCTCAGGGCCTGGCGCTCGGACAGGTTGGAGGGGCTTTTCGCCCAACCCACCGACTCGGCGGCATGGATCGCGGGCGTCGCCCTCGGCAGTCCCGCGCTGGCGCGCGAGAGGGGCATGGGCGAGAGGCTCTCCCGCTGCGGGCTGTCGCACCTCCTGGCGGTCTCCGGCAGCCATCTGGCCATCGCCACCTCCATCGCCTGCACGCTCCTCCTCCGCCTCGACATGCCGCTTGCGCCCCGTCTCGCGGCCTCCCTCTCCCTGGGGATGGCGCTCGTGCTGCTCTGTGGCGCGCCACCGTCCGCCGTGAGGGCACTTCTCATGTCCGCCTCGGCCTCTGGCTCGGAGCTCCTGGGAAGGCGCGGACATGCGCTGTCGTCCCTCTGCCTCGTCGGGTTGGTGATGGCGCTCCTCGACCCCTCGCTCTCCGGGAGCCTGGGCTTCCTGCTCTCGCTCGTCTCAGTTGCGGGGCTCTGCCTCCTTTCCTGGCCGACGTCCCAGGCCCTGCGCCGGGCCCTGGGACGTCTTGCGCCCCCATGGGGCATGGGGCGCCGTCGCCTGCCCCGGCCGCTTTCCAAGCTCTCGTCCGTCACCCTCGACCTCGCGTCGGCCAGCCTCGTCGCCCAGGTCTCGACCCTGCCCCTGTGCAGCTCTGCGTTCGGGACGCTCTCGCTGGTCGCCCCCCTCTCAAACCTCCTGGCGGTCGTCCCCTTCACCCTCGGGCTCGCCACAGGTCTCCCCGGGCTCCTGCTCGAGGGTCTGCTGCCCTGGGCCCGACTCCCCCTGGACGTGTCCCGATGCTGCTTCGACCTGCTTTCCGCTCTGGTGGGCGCACTCTCCGCCCTTCCCCTTGCCGCCGTGGGACTTCCGGATTGGGGAGGGGTCGAGCCCCTCCTTTGGTCGGGCCTGGTCGCATTGGCCCTCGTCCGGTCATGCGTCCGCATGGAAGAGGGCGACCACCATGGTCGCCATGTGTCATAGTGGTCTGACATGCAGAAGGGGGTCGTCTTGGCAGGAAAGGCATCGGGGGCTCTTCTCCCCGCATATCTGGCGGTGGGCAGCAACTCCGTCAAGGCCGGGCGCGTCATCGAAAGGCTCCGCGCGCGCCTCGACGACGGACTCGCGGCCTTCAACCTCGACGAGCGGGAGTCGGCTGCCGTGAGCGAGCCGGGTGAGCTCCTCGCCTCCCTCAACACGCTGCCCGTCGGCCCTGGCCAGCGCCTCGTCATCATCCACGGGGCGGACAAGCTTGCCAAGCCCTGCTCGGAGGCGATCGTCGGGTACCTCCAGAACCCCAATCCCGGCTGCGTCCTCTGCCTGGTGGCCGAGGCCCTCGCAAGGACCACCCGCCTCTACAAGGCCGTGGCGGCGGTGGGCAGGGACGCCGTGATCGACTGCGGCGGAAAGAAGGCCTGGCAGCTCCCGGCGGAGGTCCGCCGGCTCGCCCAGCGCCGGGGGATGTCGATCGACGAGTCCGCCGCCCGCGAGCTCGTCGACCGCGTTGGCGAGTCGATTGCCCTGATAGACGGCCAGCTCAAGACCCTGAGCGAGCTCTGCCGGGCAAGCGGCTCCATCACGCGCGCGGACGTGGTGGAGCACGTCGCCCGGACGGCGGAGGTGAAGCCCTGGGACTTCCTTGACGCCGTCTGCGACAGGGACGCCGGAAGGGCCCTCTCGGTGTACGCGCTCATGCCCGCGAACTCCGAGGTCAGGCTCGTCTCGCTCCTCGCCGCGCGCCTGCGGGAGCTCGTCTGCGCCCGCTCGCTCATGCGTCGTGGCGCCATCGCGGGCCTGGGCGGCGAACTCCTCGCCTATGACTCGATCGCGGCGACTCCCGCGGTGAGGCGCAAGGGGTCGAAGAGGCCAGCGAAGCCCCGCGCGAAGCAGGATTGGCAGCTCAAGAACCACCAGAGGTGGGCCGGCTCGTTTGGCGATGGGGAGCTGGAGCGCGCGCTTGTGCTCTGTGGGGGCGCGGATGCCGCCCTGAAGGGCGGCGCCGACCCACGCAGCTGCGTCAGCTCCCTCATCCTGGACGTCTGTGGCGCGGCTCCCTCGCGTCACGGGAGCCTCCCGTGCTGACCTGCCCTCTCTAAATCTTTTGACATATTCCAACATATCATCCCAAGAAGCCCTATACTACTTGCTGACATTTGCCATTAAGTAGGAGGTCCCATGCTGGGAAGGCGACCCAAGGTCAGGGAGGTGGGCCTGGTGCCCGAGTACCTCCGCTTCGCACCGGACGGGGTCGCGCACGAGCGCGTGCTCGAGCTGGCCCTCGACGAGCTCGAGGCCATTCGGCTCATCGACCTCTTGGGGCTGGACCAGCAGGGGGCGGCGTCGCGCATGGGCGTGGCCCGCTCCACCGTCGCCAGCATCTATGACCGGGCGCGGAAGAAGGTCGCGGACTTCCTCGTGAATGGCGGGGAGCTGGTGGTGGGGGGCGGAAACGTCCGCCTCCGCCCCGGCATGGACGCCCGGGACGGGTCCTGGGCGCTTGAGAAGGGAGAGCGAACCATGAGGATTGCGGTCACCTATGAGGACGGGAAGGTCTTCCAGCACTTCGGGAGGACGGAGCAGTTCAAGGTGTACGAGGTCGAGGGAGGCAAGGTCACCTCGTCCCGGGTGCTGGGGTCCAACGGCGTGGGCCACGGCGCTCTGGCGGGGCTGCTCTCCGAGGGAGGGGTCGACCTCCTCGTCTGTGGCGGCATCGGCGGTGGGGCCCAGGCTGCCCTGGCCCGCGCGGGCATAGAGGTGTACCCCGGGCAGGAGGGCGATGCGGACGCGGCGGTGGACGCGTACCTTTCCGGACGGCTCGTGAAGCTCGAGTCTGCCACCTGCAACCATCACGACCACGAGCACGGCCATGGTTGCGGCAGCCACGAGGGCGATTGCGGAGGGCACGACCACGAGGGCGGCTGCTGCCATTGAGGTTCGCGAGGCGGCCGCGCCCCGGAGTCAACGCGCACATCCCGCGTAGCCGCGCGCTTGTTGGTTGCCACGTCGAGGACTGGAGGTTGGACTAACCCGATGAGAGACATCGCCATCGGTTTCGTGACTGGTCGGAAGAGCTTTCGTAACGTTCTGAAGACCTTTGCCTGCCACTGGAGGGGCCTGATCAGGGAACACCCCGTAGGCATTCACCTGATCGTCGCCTACGACCTGGAGTACAACCACACGAGCGTGGACGACTACGTCAACCTCCAGGACGAGATCAGGGACACGTTCCGGTCAGTCTCCTTCATTGGGCTCGAGTCAGTGCGAGGCATGTGCGAGGACCTTTGTGGCGGAGGGGCCTTGGAGGAGAGGGAGGCACGGCAGCTCTTCGGCAGGGGCTATGCGGGCAAGAGGAACGTGGTCCTGTACGAGGCCATACGCAGGGGCATGGATGCGCTCCTCTTCCTGGATGACGACGAGTACCCCCTTGCCGTGACGAGTCGGGATGGGCTCGCGTACTGGTGCGGCCAAGACGTCTTCCGAGAGCACGTCAAGGCGCTCGGCACGTTTGACGTGACCAACGGGTACCACTGCGGCTACGTCTCGCCCATACCCCACATGGGCTTCGCGGACGACTTCACGGAGGACGACTTCAGAGTCTTCGCCGACGCCGTCAGCAACGACATCCTCAACTGGGACGGCATGTCGGCCGTGATGAGGAACGGTGGGGTGACCTACGCGGATGACGGGGCGCTCGCGGAGCCAAGGGTGACGGCCCTCGAGCGCGGGAGGACGGACGGGCTCCCGATCTCTGGGTCGAACCTCGGCATCGGGCTGACGGATCGCACACGCACGGTCCCGTTCTTCAATCCGAGCGGGGCGAGGGGAGAGGACGCCTTCTTTGCGGCAGCGTTGGGTGACCAGAAGGTCGCGCGCGTGCCGGTCTACACCTTCCACGACGGCTTCATGCGGTATTCGGGCCTCCTGCAGGGGAACCTCCCCCTGCGCCTGGGGCGCATCGAGGCCACGGATCCGAGGGTCGTGGAGAGGTTCTACAAGGCCTGCCTCGGGTGGATCCGCTACAAGCCGCTGCTGATGTGGCTTGCGGGGCGGGACGACTTCGACTCCAGGGCGCGGAGGGTGAGCGACGAGCTAAGATACCTCGCCCCAAGGATGGAGAGGCGCTTTCACCTCCCGTTTGGCCAGGTTGCCAGGGAGTTCTCCCGCTTCTCCAGGCGCGTGGCGCTCGACGAGGAGAACTACGAGGCGAACCTGGCCGCCTGGGAAAAGCTCATGCGGGCGACCGTCGTCCATGGGCGTCCCTAGGCCCCCACGCGACCCGGTCGCGCTTTCGGGATGGAGCCCGACATGTCTTGAGGGGGCAGCTCGGCAGGTTTGGTCCGCCGACATAAATTAGACGGGCCCGGAACTCAGCTCCGGGCCCGTTGACGTTACGACGATTTGAGGGGAAGCGGCCTACTTCAGGGTGTTGACCAGCTTCTGGACGCCGCTCTTGCGGTCGGCGGCCTGGTTCTTGTGGATGATGCCCTTGGAGGCAGCCTTGTCGAGGAGACGACTGGCCTTGTTGGCGGCGTCCTGGGCGACGGTGGCGTCACCCTCCTCGACGGCAGCGCGAACCTTCTTGACGGCGGTCTTCAGCTCGGAGCGGACCGCCTTGTTGCGGACGCGGGCCTTCTCGGCGGTGATGATGCGCTTCTTCTGAGACTTGATGTTAGCCACGTGCGGTTCCTTTCAGTACTTATCCCTGAGGCCTCTGAACTTAATGAGGTGAAGGACGTGGGGGATCCGACACCTGACACGGCGAGGTCAACCAGCGCAGTATAGCACTCCACCAGCCTTTGGGATAATATCATCCGCATGACTACCAACGATACCTCACATATCCGCAACTTCTCGATCGTCGCTCACATCGACCACGGCAAGTCGACCATCTCGGACCGCATCCTCGAGTTCACCCACACGGTCGAGCAGAGGGACCTCGCCTCCCAGATGCTCGACTCCATGGACATCGAGCGGGAGCGCGGGATCACCATCAAGTCCAATGCCGTCCGCGTCATGTACGAGGCGGACGACGGGGGGACCTACCAGTTCAACCTCATCGACACGCCTGGTCACGTGGACTTCACCTATGAGGTCTCGCGCTCGCTCGCCGCCTGCGAGGGGGCTGTCCTCGTGGTGGACGCCACGCAGGGGGTCGAGGCGCAGACCGTCTCGAACGCAAGCCTCGCCATGAACGCCAACCTGGACATCGTCCCCGCGATCAACAAGATCGACCTCCCTTCGGCCCATCCCGAGGAGGTCAAGGACGAGATCGAGGACGAACTCGCCATTCCCGCGGAGGACAGCGTGCTCGTCTCGGGCAAGACCGGAGAGGGCATCCATGAGCTGCTCGAGGCCATCGTGTACCTCGTCTCTCCCCCCAAGGGCGACCCGGACGGCCCGCTCAAGGCGCTCATCCTGGACTCCTACTTCGACGAGTATCGCGGTGTCATCGCCACCGTGCGCGTCTTCGACGGGTCGGTGCGCAAGGGCCAGCAGCTCAAGATGATGGCCCTTGGCGACTCCTTCACCTGCGACGGCGTCGGCGTCAAGCGCCCGCTCGAGACCCCGCTCGACCGGCTTGGGGTGGGCGAGGTGGGCTACGTGGTGACGGGCCTCAAGGAGCCCGGGCTGGTCAAGACCGGCGACACCATCACCGAGGAGGCCAGGCCCTGCGCCGAGCCCTGCCCGGGCTACCACGAGGCGAAGCCCATGGTCTACACGGGGCTCTTCCCCATAGACAACAAGCAGTACGAGAACCTCCGCGACGCCCTTGAGAAGCTCCAGGTGAACGACCCCTCGCTCGTCTGGTCCCCCGAGACCAGCGTGGCCCTGGGCTTCGGCTTCCGGGTGGGCTTCCTGGGACTCCTGCACATGGAGGTTGTGAAGGAGCGCCTGGAGCGCGAGTTCGGGCTCGACCTCATAGCTACCTCACCCTCCGTCAACTACCACGTGTTCACGACCGACGGCGAGATGGTCGAGCTCACGAGCCCCCAGGACCTGCCGGACGTCACGCGCATAGACCGCATCGAGGAGCCCTACCTCAACGCCAAGGTCATCGTGCCCCCCGAGTACATGGGAGCGGTCATGCAGCTCGCCATAGACCACCGCGGGGTCACGAGGGACATGGTCTACCTCAGCGAGAAGTCCGTCGAGATGCACTTCGACATCCCCCTCGCTGAGCTCATCCTGGACTTCTTCGACCAGCTCAAGAGCCGCACCAAGGGCTATGCGTCACTTGACTACGAGTTCGCGGACTATCGCGAGTCACCGCTCGTGAAGCTCGACATCCTGCTCGCGGGCGACGAGGTGGATGCGCTCTCGTTCATCGTGCACCGCGACAAGGCCTACGCCCTGGCGCGTGGCCTCTGCGACCGCCTGAAGGAGATAATCCCGCGGCAGCAGTTCGAGGTGCCCATCCAGGGTGCCATCGGCAACAAGATCATCAGCCGCTCCACCGTGCGTGCCGTGCGCAAGGACGTCCTGGCAAAGTGCTACGGCGGCGACATCTCGCGCAAGCGCAAGCTCCTCGAGAAGCAGAAGGAGGGCAAGAAGCGCATGAAGTCCATCGGCTCGGTCGAGGTGCCGCAGGAGGCGTTCCTCGCCGTGCTCAAGGTGGACGACGAGTGACGTCCGCGGCCAGGGGCCAGGGGACGCTTCGGATCCTCGAGGGCCTCGCCACGCCAGCCGGGCTCAGGCTTCCTGACGCCCGTCCCGTGCCGCGGGCGGACGTGCGGGTGCGTCTGGCGCAGAACCCCTTCCTCATGGCGCCCATGGCCGGCGTCACCGACGGCGCCTACCGCCTCATGGCGAGGGCGGGCGGGGCCTCCCTCGCCTACACCGAGATGGTCTCGGTCGCCGGCATACACTTCGGCGGCCAGAAGACCTGGGACCTCGTCCTGCCCGCCGAGGGGGAGCCCGATGTCGCTGTGCAGCTTTTCGGGTCGAAGCCCGAGCAGTTCCGCGAGGCCGCCCTCGAGGTGGCCGAGCGCCTGGGGCCGCGTCTCGCCCTCATAGACGTCAACATGGCCTGTCCCGTGCCCAAGGTGACCCGCAAGGGGGAGGGGTCCGCCCTCATGGACGACCCCTCCCTCGCGGCCAGGATCGTCGGAGCCTGCCTCGAGCAGGGTCAGGTGCCCGTCACCTGCAAGATTCGCTGCGGCCGACGCGACGGGGAGGAGCAGGCGCCCGAGTTCGCCCGCGCGCTCGAGGCCGCCGGGGCAGCCGCCATCGCGGTCCACGGAAGGAGCGCGAGCCAGCTCTACCGCGGTCGCGCCGACTGGGGCGTCGTGCGCCGGGTCGCCGGGGCAGTCGACGTGCCCGTCATAGGCTCGGGTGACGTGGAGGACGCTGGGGCGGCGCTGCGGATGCTCGAGGAGACGGGCGCCGCGGGCGTGATGGTGGCCCGCGGGAGCTACGGCAACCCCTGGGTCTTCTCGTCCGCGCTGGCCCTCGCGTCGGGCGAGAGGCCTGCGGCGCCCACCCTCTCCCAGCGCCTCGCGGCCTTCGAATGCCACGTGAGACTCCTCGACGCCACCGGCGGCCACCTCGCCCGCGCCCGCAGCCTTGCCGGTTGGTACCTGAAGGGGCTCCCTCACGCCGCCGCCTGGCGGGACGGCGCCATGCGCTGCGTGAGCCTGGACGACTACCTCGGGCTCCTCGCCAGGGTGAGGGCATTCGCGGGTGGGGACGCCGCGGGCCGGGAGGACGTCCGCCGTGGGTGACGGTCCCTCGCCCAACGCCTGGGAGGGCCGCCTCCACGCCACGGCGGCAGAGGCCCTCTACCTCCACCTGCCCTTCTGCGAGAGCAAGTGCGCCTACTGCGACTTCGCCTCCTGGGTCACCCGGGAGGGCGACCCCCTCATGGGCGCCTACGCCCGCGCCCTCGGCTCCCAGGTCCGCGAGCTCAAGGGGGCGGGGCTCCTCTCCTCCTGCAGGACGGCCTACCTGGGAGGGGGCACGCCCAGCCTCCTCGGCACGGACGGGCTGTCGGACCTCGTGCGCGCCGTCGCCTCGACGACGGCGGCGGCGGAGCTGAGCGTGGAGGCCAACCCGGAGTCCCTTGCCGAGGGGATGGCCGGCGCGCTTGCCGAGGCGGGGGCGACGCGCGTCTCCCTGGGGGTCCAGAGCCTCGACGACGGGGAGCTTCGCCTCCTGGGACGCGCGCACGACGCAAGGACGGCCCTTCGGGCGCTGGGGGACGCCGTCTCGAGCGGGCTCGACGTCTCCTGCGACCTCATGTGCGCCATCCCCCGTCAGACGTCCGAGAGCTGGGCCAGGAGCCTCCGGGGCGTGCTGGGCGAGGGGGTCGGGCACGTGAGCGTCTACCCCCTCGCCATCGAGGACGGGACGGCCTTCGGCAGGGCCGTGGACGAGGGGCTCATGGACGAGCCGGAAGACGGGCTCGCCGCGGAGCTCATGGAGGAGGCGGAGCGGATCCTGGGGGAGGCGGGCCTCTCCCGCTACGAGGTGGCGAGCTATGCCCGGCCAGGGCGCGCCTGCGCGCACAACCAGGCATACTGGACCGGCCATCCCTACCTGGGACTGGGATGCTCCGCCTCGGGGATGCTCGCCCGCGAGGGCTACCTGAGGCTCAGGGACGCCTGCTGCCCCCAGCTGCCCGAGCCCGCCCCCGCCAGCGCGCGCCTGAGGCTCCGCGTGCTCACGGGCCGCAGGGCGATCGCGGAGGACCCGCGGCTCTCCAGCCTCTCGTTCGAGGTGGAGGAGCTGGATGCGGGCCAGGCGGCGGCGGAGGACCTCATGCTGGGGGCACGCATGACGCGGGGCCTCGACCCTGCGCTCGTCTCGCACGCGAGGCTCGTCCTCGGAGGGGGCTGCGTCCAGGCGGCGCTCGACGACTGCGTCGCGCGCGGGCTTCTCGCCCGGGACGGCGGCGGGAGGCTCGCCCCCACCCATCGTGGCTGGCTTCTGGGAAACGAGCTCTACGGGACCCTCTGGGACCTCGCCGGGGGAGAGACCCTCACGTCGCGCTGCCAGGGCTGCGGCGCGCCCAAGCCATGACCGCCCTTCGTGAAGCTGCGTGGCGGAGGTATCCGGCATGCGGCCATGGGGTATAGTTCCGCACGTCAGGTCGCCATGGCGGCGCACGGGGGAAGGTAGGGCAGGCACTTGGCCTCGATGAACGAGAAGGACTACTACGCCATCCTGGGCGTGGAACAGGACAGCACGACGGAGCAGATCAGGCGTGCGTTCCAGCAGAAGGCGCGCAAGCTCCATCCGGACGTCAACAAGGAACCGGACGCCGAGGAGCGCTTCAAGGAGGTCTCCGAGGCGTACGCCGTCCTCTCCGACGAGGGCAAGAGGCGCCGCTACGACGCCATGCGCTCCGGGAACCCCTTCGCCTCCGCCGACTACGGCGGCACCCCCGGCGCCTCGCCCGACGGCTACGGGGGCTTCCCCTTCGGCTGGGGCTTCCCCTTCTCCGACGTGGCCCAGCGAGGTCGCGGAGGCCAGCGCTCCCGCTCCTACAACCCACGCGTCGGCGCGGACGTCACCGTGCGCCTCGACCTGGACGACGAGTCGGCGCGCAAGGGCGTGCGCCGGGGCGTGACCTACCAGCGTTACGTCGCCTGCGACGTCTGCCACGGGCAGGGCTCGGTGCGCAGCGACCATGCGGAGACCTGCCCCACCTGCGGCGGCAGCGGCCACATGAGCGTCGACCTCACGGGCATCTTCGGCTTCGGCGTCATGGAGATGGAGTGCCCCGAGTGCGAGGGGACGGGCAGGGTCGTGAGCGACCCCTGCCACAACTGCGGTGGTTCGGGCAGGGTGCTCTCTGCGAGCGAGGTCGTGGTCGAGGTTCCCGCCGGCTCGCATGACGGCGACGAGGTTCGCATCCCCGGCATGGGCAACGCGGGCACGAACGGCCAGGCCTCGGGCGACTTCGTCTGCCGCGTGGGGGTGGCGTCCGAGCGGCTGAGCCAGAGGCAGGCCTCCGGCTTCCACTCGCTGGGGCTGGCCGTGCCCTTCCTGGTGCTGGGCGCGCTCACCAACACCCTGGGCTCCGTCGCCCTCGTGATCGTGACGCTTGTGGGGGTCGGCGCCTTCCTCGCCTTCGGCGAGGGCCTCGCCCACGCGCGAGGCTGGTGGAGGTCGGGCCTCAGGTCGCTCGCAAACGGCGCGAGCTCGGGCGTGGTCTTCGCGCTCTTCCTGGTGATGATGTTCTCCTGCGGCTCGGGGCTGGGAAGCGCCGGCTACAGGGGATAGCCTCCCTTCGCGGGCCCTTGCCCGCGATCCGTTCGTCTGCAACTGCTTTGGGGATTGGTGACATTGGCTTCGAAGGACTACTACGAGGTGCTCGGCGTCGCGCGCGACGCCGACGCCAAGACGATCAAGAGGGCCTTTCTCAAGAAGGCGCGCACGCTCCATCCGGACGTCAACAAGGAGGCGGATGCCGAGGAGCACTTCAAGGAGGTCAACGAGGCGTACTCCGTCCTCTCCGACGAGCGCAAGCGCTCCAACTACGACCGCTACGGCACGCCCGACGGACCCGGTGGCTTCGGCTCCGACTACGTGGACATGTCCGACATCTTTGGCGGTGGCTTCGGCATAAACGACATCTTCGACTCCTTCTTCGGCGGGGCCGCAGGGCGCCAGGGCGGCCAGCGCGCCACGCGCACCCGCGGGCGCGACATGGGCATGACGCTGCGCGTGAGCCTCGCCGAGGCCGCTGCGGGATGCACGAAGACGGTCGCCTACGAGCGCCTTGCCCCCTGCGACGACTGCCACGGCAGCGGCGTCGCCGAGGGTGGCCACGAGAGGACCTGCGAGCGCTGCCACGGCATGGGTCGCGTGGTGGAGGTCCAGCGCACCATCTTCGGCCAGATGCAGTCGCAGGCGACCTGCCCGGACTGCGGGGGCACCGGCAAGGTGGTGGACAAGCCCTGCGAGACCTGCCAGGGGCAGGGCCGCACCTCCTCGCGCGAGATGGTCGAGGTCAGCGTGCCCGCCGGCGTCCACTCCGGGCAGTCGATAAGCATCAGGGGCAAGGGGGAGGCCGGGCTGCGCGGCGACGTGGCGGGAGACCTTGTGGTGCGCGTCGAGGTCGAGCCCAGCGAGGACTTCGAGCGACAGGGCGACGACCTCTACTGCCGCCTCGTCCTCGACGCCCTCGAGGCCATCGTGGGCTGCGAGAAGGCCATCCCTGGGATCCTCGCCGGCGAGCGGGTGGACGTCGAGGTCCCCGCGGGCTGCCAGCACGGCCAGCAGATCCGCGTCGAGGGCAGGGGCATGCCCCGCCTCAACTCGCGCTCACGCGGCAGCCTCATAGCCGTGGTGCAGGTCGAAGTCCCACGCGACCTGGACGAGGCGCAGATGGAGGCGGTCCGCGAACTCGTGGGCCAGCGCTCGTCCCGCCCCGGGGACGGTGCGTGCAAGGCAGGGGCCGACGACGCCAAGAAGGGCCGCCGCCACGGCCGCAAGGGACGCAAGTGACGCGCCACAAGGTGGCCCTAATCAACCTGGGCTGTCGTGTCAACAGGGTCGAGAATGACCTCGTGGCGAGCCAGCTCGAGGGGGCGGGGCTCGAGCTCTGCGACCCCGCGGCGGCCGAGCTCGTGGTGGTCAACACCTGCGCCGTGACGGGCGAGGCCGAGGCCAAGACCCGAAAGCGGCTGCGCCGCGTGGCGCAGCTGCCCCAGGCGCCCCTCGTGCTCGCGAGCGGCTGCGTCGCCAACCTCAGGGGAGAGGAGCTCGAGGGCCTCGCCCCCAACATCGAGGTGGTGCGCGACAAGTCGCGGCTCGCCGAGGTCGCCCTGTCCAGGCTCGGGCTTGAGCCCGGAAGCGTGACGGATGCGGGCGAGCTCGCCGCGACGCCAACGCCCACGGGCAGGATGAGGCCCGGCATCAAGATCCAGGATGGCTGCGACAACCGCTGCAGCTATTGCATCGTCTGGAAGGCGCGCGGCGCCTCCCGCTCCACGGGTGTGGGCGAGGTGCTGCGGCAGGTCCGCTCCGCCGTCGCTCGCGGGGGCCACGAGGTCGTGCTCACGGGCATCAACCTGGGGCGCTTCCGAGGCGAGGCAGAGGACGGCAGAGGGATCACGCTTTCGGGCCTCATCGACCTCATCCTCGGGGAGACCGAGGTGGAGCGCGTCCGGCTCTCGTCCATCGAGCCGCCCGACGTCACCGACGAGCTCCTGGACGCCATGGCGCGGGGAGGCGAGAGGGTCGCGCCCTTCCTCCACGTCTGCCTGCAGTCCGGCTGCGACGACACGCTCCGGCGCATGCGCCGCGTGTACGGCACGGCAGAGTACCGCAGGACCGTCCTCCACGCGCGCGAGCGCATCGAGGGGCTCGCCTTGGGGACCGACCTCATCGTGGGCTTCCCGGGCGAGACGGGCGAGGAGTTCGAGGCGTCCCTCGCCTTCTGCGAGGAGATGGCCTTCGCCAAGATGCACGTCTTCCGCTACTCCGCCCGCCCCGGCACGCCTGCGGCCACGGCGGAGGGGCAGGTCCCTCCCCGGGTCATGGCCGAGCGCGGCCGGCGCATGAGGGAGCTCGCCGCGCGCATGCGCCGCCAGAGCGCCTCCGCGCGAGTGGGCTCAGAGGAGCTCGCTGTGGTCCAGTACCCAGGTCGTGCCGTCACCGGGCGCCTGCACGACCTCCTGGTCGACCCGTCCGCCCCCCTCGACGCGCTCGTGAGGGCCCGCGTCACATCCGTCATGGACGACGGGACGCTCGTGGGCACGTTGCTGTAGGACGCCGCCGTTGCGGCTATGATTGGGACGGCGCGCCGTCCGGAGGCAGTTGGAGGAGCATGGAGCCGACGCAGGTCAGACTCACCATTCCCGATTCCGTCGACCCGACCCTGCTCATGGGGCCGGCCGACTCGCTCCTGCGTCGCATAGAGGCGGGCTTCGACGCCCTGGTCTCGGTGCGCGGAAGCCAGATCCTGGTCTCGGGCCCCGCGGAGGTCGTGGACGGCGTCGTCTCGGTGTTCTCTCGCCTCATCCACATGGTCGAGAGGGGAGAGGTGCCCACCACCGACGAGGTGGAGCTCCTCGTGGGCCAGGCGTCGCACGGCGCCCAGGAGCCCGCGGACATGGGTCGCGACCTGCTGCTCACCTACCGCGGGCGTGCCATAAGGCCAAAGACGGCGGGGCAGCTGCGCTACGTCGAGTCGATGCGGCGAAACACCATCAGCTTCGGCATCGGCCCCGCCGGCACCGGCAAGACCTACCTCGCCATGGCGATGGCCGTGGCGGCGCTGAAGAGGCGCGAGGTGGCGCGCATCGTCCTCGCCCGTCCCGTGGTCGAGGCGGGCGAGTCGCTGGGTTACCTCCCAGGCACCCTCCAGGAGAAGCTCGACCCCTACGTGCGCCCGCTCTATGACGCGCTCTTCGACATGACCGACATGGAGCGGGGGAGCTCCCTCATCGAGCAGGGGGTCATAGAGATCGCGCCCCTGGCCTTCATGCGCGGGCGCACCCTCAACGACTCCTTCGTCATCCTCGACGAGGCACAGAACACCACTCCCGACCAGATGAAGATGTTCCTCACGCGACTGGGCTTCTCGTCCAAGTTCGTCGTGACGGGAGACCTCACCCAGCGCGACCTCCTGGGCCACAACGGGCTGGAGTCGGCCCGCGAGGTGCTCGAGGGGGTCGACGGCATCGAGTTCGTGGACCTCGACCGCAACGACATCGTCCGCCACTCCCTGGTGGCACGCATCGTGGACGCCTACGACCGCGCCGAGGCGCGCGGCGGCGGGAGGTAGCATGGAGAACGACTATGACCTCGTGTTCGAGGAGGGCGTCGTCGCACCGGTCGACGGGGCAGACATCAAGGCCGCCTGCGACCTGGTGCTCGCCGAGGAGGGCGTGGCCAGGCCCTGCATGGTGTCGGTCTCCGTCGTGTCCGACGGGCGCATGCGCGAGCTCAACCTCGAGTGGCGCGGACAGGACCGGGCGACGGACGTGCTGAGCCTCGAGTGCGAGCGCCCGGACGACCCCGACCTCGCCCCCGGGGAGCCCTGCGAGCTGGGCGACATCGTCCTCGCGCCCGCGTACATCGCCCGACAGGCGCCGGGCTTCGGGACCACCGCACGCGACGAGTTCCGCCTGCTCCTGGTCCATGGCATGCTCCACCTCCTTGGCTACGACCACCTGGAGGACGCGGAGGCGGAGCTCATGGAGGCCCGCGAGGACCAGCTCCTCCTCAAGATGAAGACCGACCAGCCCTTGGATCACGTGACCCTGACCCGACACCGGGAAGGCGGCGACGCATGATTCCCGGCAAGCGCCCGAGCCACCCTACCTTCAGGCGGAGCTTCCTCTTCGCCATCCAGGGCTTCCGCACCGCCGTGCGCCAGGAGCGCAACATCAAGGTCATGCTGGGCGGGGCCGCCTTTGCCCTCGTCATGGGCATCGTGCTGCGCATCGATGCGCTGAGCTGGGCCGTTGTGCTCCTGTGCTGCGCGGTGGTCATCATGGCCGAACTCTTCAACACGGCCGTTGAGACTGTCGTGGATCTGGTCTCGCCCGAGTTCCATCCCCTCGCAGGACGGGCGAAGGACATCGCCGCCGCCGCGGTGTGGCTGCTCTGCGTCGTGGTGGCGGTGGTGGGCGCCGTGGTATTCGCGCGCGCCCTCATGTCCTAGGACTTCCCTTTCAAGGAGGAGAGATGCAAGACGAGAAGAGCACGGACGACACGGTGCCCGCCGAGGACTTCCGCAGCGGCTTCGTCGCGCTGGTGGGACGCCCCAGCGTGGGGAAGTCGACTCTGCTCAACGCCTGCTACGGCGGGAAGATAGCCATCACGAGCCCCGTGGCGCAGACCACGCGCCGGCGCATGCGCGCCGTGGTCAACACCCCCACGTCGCAGCTCGTGATCGTGGACACGCCGGGGCTCCACAAACCCAAGGACGCCCTGGGGAAGGAGCTCAACAAGGTCGCCCTGGGAGAGCTCGCCGACGTGGACGTCGTCGCCCTCCTCGTCGACGCCACCAAGCCCGTGGGCCGAGGCGACGAGTGGGTCGCCAAGCACGTCGACGCGGCGCGCGCGCCTTTCAAGGTACTCGTGGTCACTAAGGCGGACCTCGCCGGGCCCGAGCAGGTCAAGTCCCAGCTCGACACGGCGCGCTCACTCGCCCGCTTCGACGACGCCCTCGTCGTGAGTGCCAAGGAGGGCTTCAACGTCGACTCCTTCGTGGGGTTGGTCTCCGCCCACCTGCCCGGGGGCCCGAAGTGGTTCCCGGACGACATGGACGTGGACATGACGGACGAGGATCTCGTGGCGGAGTTCGTGCGCGAGAAGGTGCTCCTCAACATGCGCCAGGAAGTCCCCCACTCCGTGGGCGTCATCTGCGAGGACATCTCGTGGCCCAGGAGGGGCCACGCCTCGGTGGCCGCCACCATCATCGTGGAGCGCGAGGGGCAGAAGGGCATGGTCATCGGCAAGGGGGGGCAGATGATCAAGCGCATCGGGTCCGAGGCGCGCCATGACGTGGAGCGCCTCCTCGGGGCCCAGTGCTTCCTCGACCTGCAGGTCAGGGTCCAGCCGCAGTGGCGCCGGGACAAGAACGAGATCCGCCGTCTGGGCTACGAGGCGGAAGAGTAGGCCGTGGCGGGAGGGCGCAGGACCTATAGGAGCAAGGGCATAGTGCTCGCCCGCACCAAGCTCTCGGAGCAGGACCTCATCCTCACCATCCTGGGGGAGTCGGGGGCCCAGCTGAGGGCCGTGGCGAAGGGCGCGCGGAAGCCGGGCGGACGCCTCGCCTCGCGCTCGGAGCTCTTCTGCGAGACGGACTTCCTCATGGCCAGGGGGAGGAGCCTCGACGTGGTGAGCGAGGCCGTCACCGTCGACGCGCACCCCGGCATCAGGGGGGACTACGCCCGGCTCTGCGCCGCCTCCGCAGTCGCCGAGGTCGCGCGCCTCAGCTCCTTCGAGGAGAGCGAGGACCCCTACCTCTTCCGCATCTGCTCGGCTGCCCTGGGCTCCTGCGAGCGGGCGAGCGGGCAGCCCCACCTCGACCTGCTGGTGGCCGCGTACGCCTTCAAGGTGCTCGCCCACGAGGGCTGGATGCCCGAGCTCGACTCCTGCATAGCCTGCGGCGACCCGGACGTGACGCACTTCTCGCCCGTGGCGGGAGGGGCGCTCTGCGCCAGCTGCGCGAGGGGCGTGGCGGGCGCCCAGGAGCTCTCCCACTCCGAGTTCCAGTGGCTACGGGCGCTTTTGGGCTCCACCTTCGGGGAGCTCATGGGGGCCGAGGCGGACGAGCGGGCAGCCACGGAGCTCCTCTCCATCGCGCATGCCTGGGCGGCGACCCACCTGGACGCGCGCCTGCGCGCCCTGGAGTTCATGTTCAGTATGTGATGGATTCGGGTACGGCATGCTTTGCGACGTGCGGAGCCCGGACTTCTTTGCAAAAGAGTAAACTGACCACCGGCATAGCCGGTGGCTTTATTTTGGCGCGGCACTCGCCGCGCTTGGTGCTGTGGCGGCAAGCCGCCCTGGGCTGACGCCCCCGTTCCGACCGCGGCAAGCCGCGGGGCCTGCTCGTCCCTACCCACCGCTTCGTCTCGTGTTCCCTAGCCGTCTATCCGCTCGGCGTCCTCCTGGTTGGCCACGTACCTCCTGATCGTCGCCTCGTTGAGGCCGACCGTGCTGACGTAGTAGCCCCGCGCCCAAAACGTCCTCTCGCGCCCGGTGACCCTCCGCCACTCCGGGTGGTGGTCGAAAAGCATCAGCGTGCTCTTGCCCTTCAGGTACCCCACCACCTTGCTCACCGCGTACTTGGGCGGTATGCGGGGGCAGACGTGTATGTGGTCCTTGCGCACGCTTCCCTCCAGCAGCCCCACCCCGTCCTTGGACTCCACCAGCTTCCGTATCACGTCTCTTACCTCAAGCCTCACCTCGCCGTACAGCACTCTTCTTCTGTACTTCGGGATCCACGCTATGTGGTACGTGCAGTCCCAGCTCGTGTGCGCTAGACTTTCCTTGTTGTTCATCGGCACCCCCTGCGCCGGCAGGGTCCGGGGCGTGCAGGCCCCTCGCCCACATCCTAGCGCCGGGGGCCGATGTTTCTGGTGCGAAGTACGATCGGGGTGGAACCAGCGTTGCACGCACAGGCAGAGCCTGTGGGTTTCTCCCGACCACTAAAAACAAGCTTAAGATAGCTTGCTACATGAGTCCCTACCCAAAGAAGATCCTCCGTTTGGAGCAACCCATGAGAACAGACCGACCATCCGCCCACATCAGCCTCTCGTGGCCCCATCCCGCCTGTTGTGGTGCTCTGGCCTCCGCCGCCGTGGTGGCCGTCCTGCTCATGGGCGCCCACACCGCCCTTGCCAACGAGGCGGAACGCGTCATCGATGTCGGCTCATCCCAGGTGGACGTCGGGGCCACGGCGTCCACGACCGATTCTGCGGAAGGGGCCTTGCTTGACGCACGGGAAGCGTGCAATGCGCCCGTATCCGTGCCTGCATCCCCTGTTCAAAATGTGCCTGAGGGTCAGACGGAACCAACGGATGATAAGGTCACGGAAGCAAAGCTTGAATTTCCCCTGAGGGTCGTTGCCCCTCAGGCTCAAGCTGACGTCGAAGGCCAGGGGACGCCGGACGAGCACGAGTCGTTCGAGGATGCCGAAGCTACCCATGCGGTCTCGCAGACGAGCGAGTTCTCGAGGGGGGCGCCTACTCGCGCTCCCGAGGAGACCATCGAGACAGGCCCTGCCGCGCCCAGCCCCCACATGGCCATCGTCACAAGGGCAGGGACGGCAGGCGAGGAGGAGGGCTGGTCCAGCAAGCCCGAGGCAACGGCCCCCCAGTCTGTGAAAGCCACGCAGCCCGAAGTGGACGAGCCCGTGGCTCCCAAGCTCGTGGCGAACAAGCCGACCGGCAAGAAGCCCGCCGTCAAGTACCTCAACATGTTCCGGCTCTACAACCCCAACTCAGGCGAGCACTTCTACACGAGCAGCCAGAAGGAGCTCAAGACGGTCTGCGAGGCGGGTTGGCGCTACGAGGGCGTGGGCTGGGTGTCTCCCGATTCCGGCGCGGCGGTCTTTCGCCTCTACAACCCCAACGCAGGGGACCATCACTACACTACAAGCTCTCGGGAGCGCGACGGGCTCGTGAGGGCGGGCTGGCGCTACGAGGGCATCGGCTGGAGGTCCGAAGGAGACGACGGCACGGCGGTCCTCCGGCAGTACAACCCCAACGCGAGGGCCGGCGCGCACAACTTCACCGTGAGCCCCCAGGAGGCAAAGCACCTTGTCGCTGCCGGATGGAGGGACGAGGGCAGGGCGTGGTTCGCCTCTAGGCAGGCCACCCAGCCAATCAAGGGCTTCTGGATGGTCACTAGTGCCTGGGGATCGAAGCAGCGCTATTGGGTCGGGAGCAACGCGCAGCTCGCCCGCGAGCGCGTCGTGACCCCTTCCGAGGGCGCGGGCTACTACGCCTACGCAAGCTCCGACGGCTCCATCCTGCGGGGCGTCAGGGACCTCGGTGACGGCTACGCCATGGTGGCGGACGACGACGGCAGGCTCCTCGCCGCGGGCGGCGAGGGCTTCTCAAAGCTCAGGGGGGCGGACGGCAGGGAGCGGCTGTACTACCTGCACGATGGCGGCGAGGGCTTCTCGCTGGCCAGGGTCGGCCACTTCGAGCGGGGTGGGAAGCACTTCTGGGGCCAGGCCTCCGACGGGAGCATCCTGCGCGGCAAGCTCCGCCAGGGCAAGGGGATGCTCGTCGCCAACCCCACGACCGGCGCGCTGCTCTGGTCCCGGGGCATGGTCGTGACGGGGGAGTACGACGACGGCGAGCTGCAGCGCTACTACGTCGACGACTCCGTGGGCGCTGGCCTCCTGGGCGCCCGCCTCGGGCTGTTCACCTACGACGGCAAGCGCTACTACGGCCGGGAGGACCAGGGCTACGTGGTGCGCGGGACCTACGTGGTCTCCCGCTACTACGCGAAGACCCACGGCTCCTTCCCCGGCGACTGGCACGACGACACCGTCGCCATCGCCGACAACGACGGCGTGCTCGTCTCGCGCGAGGAGTTCGGCAGGAGGATCGTCAGCGCCGCGCGCACCATGCTCGGCGGCAGCTATTCGTACGACGACAGCGCCTACTATCCCGACAGGCGCGCCTTCAACTGCTCTGGCTTCACATGGTGGGTCTACAGCACCCTGGGGATCAACCTCTCGCACAACCAGGGCTACTTCTCCTACTATGCGCAGCAGGACAACCGCAACGACAGCCAGATGTGGGGCGTGGAGAAGCGCGCGGGCTGGAAGACGTCCATACCGGACCTCCGTCCCGGCGACCTCGTGTTCTTCTCCCCGCTGCAGGACAAGTACCACACCGGGCACGTCGGCGTGTACATCGGCGACGGGAAGATGATCGACTCGAACACGCCCGACGGCGTGCAGGTCAGGAACGTCTGGAGGACCTCCTACGTCGGCGGCGGCCTGCCCATCACGTTGGTGTAAGACTCGCGTGCCATATCGTGTGCCTGGCGTGTAGAAGGGACAAAACGCGCGCGGCCTCGCCCCTCCGGCGGGCCGCGTGGCCCTTCTCGTGCTATGATTCTCCAGTCATACCCCGTACTTGGAGGCCCGCCCATGCCAGACGGCCATCCCAGTTCGGGGCGCATCCATGAAGAAGGGAAACACAACATGGCAGTCACCAAGGATCGCAAGGCCGAGCTCATCGCCCAGTACGGCAAGGACGAGAAGGACTCCGGCTCCGCCGCCGTCCAGGTCGCCCTCCTCACCGAGCGCATCAAGGGCCTGACCGAGCACATGAAATCCCACAAGAAGGACTTCCACACCCGTCGCGGCCTCCTCATGCTCGTCGGCCAGCGTCGCCGTCTCCTGTCCTACATCAAGAAGCAGGACGTCGAGGCCTACCGCACGCTGATCAAGAGCCTGGGCATCCGCGACAACATCCAGTAACAAGCGTGCAAGAGGGGAGCGCCTGCGGGCGCTCCCTTGCGTTAGACGGCCCGCCTGCAACGGGGCAGGCGGAGATAAGAGGAAAAGAAACATGGCAAAGGTTACGCACGAGTTCGACCTCTACGGCAAGCACTACGCCCTCAGCTCGGGCGAGCTCGCGAAGCAGGCCACAGGCGAGTGTCTGGTCTCCTGCGGCGAGTCCACGGTCAACGTCACCGTCGTGGTCTCGAAGGAGCGCAAGAACTACGACTTCTTCCCCCTGACGGTCGACTTCATCGAGAAGATGTACGCGGTCGGGCGCATCCCCGGCGGCTACCTCAAGAGGGAGGCACGCCCCTCCGAGAAGGCCACCCTCACGGCCCGCATGATCGACCGCCCCATACGCCCGTCCTTCCCCGACGGCTTCCGCAACGAGGTCCAGATCGTCGCCATGCCCCTCGTGGCCGACCAGGTCAACTCCGTCGACACCATCTCCATCATGGGCGCCTCCGTCGCCCTCTCCGTGGGCGGCGTGCCCTTCGAGGGGCCGCTCGCCGGCGTGCGCATCGGCCGCAACCCCGAGACGGGCGAGTTCCTCGTGAACCCGACCTACGAGGAGCGCGACGCGTCCGACCTCGACCTCGAGCTCGCCGGCTCCGCCACCTTCATCAGCATGCTCGAGGCCGGCGCGAAGGAGATCTCGGAGGAGGACATGCTCGCCGCCATGGCCTTCGGCCAAGAGGCGATCGCCGCGTTCTGCGAGGAGGAGAAGGCCTTCATCGCCAAGTACGAGAAGGCCAACGGCCCCATCGCCAAGCGCGAGTACGTCCTCGACGTGCCCGTCCCCGAGGTCCACGACCGCGTCTTCGCCCACTACGCCGAAATGGAGGCCGCGCTCAAGGACGCCGACAAGCTCTCGCGCATCGGCAAGGTCGAGGCACTCAAGGACTCCATTCGCGCCGAGTTCACCGACGAGGAGCGCGCCCAGTGGGAGCGCGAGATCCCCGTGGAGCTCAAGGGGCTCGAGAAGCACGCCATGCGCAAGATGGTCGTCGAGACCGGCGAGCGCGTCGACGGCCGCTCGGCCGACCAGATTCGCCCGCTCATGGTGAAGCCCGACTACCTTCCCCGCGTCCACGGCTCCGGCCTCTTCCAGCGCGGCCAGACCCAGGTGCTCTCCGTCGCCACCCTGGGCATGCTCAACGAGTGGCAGCGCCTCGACACCATCGAGCCCGTCGACGGCAAGCGCTACATCCACCACTACAACTTCCCGCCCTTCTGCACCGGCGAGACCGGGCGCATGGGGTCGCCCAAGAGGCGCGAGATCGGCCACGGCAACCTTGCCGAGCGCGCCCTTCTCCCGGTGATTCCGAGCGAGGACGAGTTCCCCTACACCATCCGCGTGGTCTCCGAGGTCATGGAGTCCAACGGCTCCTCCTCGATGGCGTCGACCTGCGGCTCGACCCTCGCCCTCATGGACGCTGGCGTGCCTCTGAAGCGCCCCGTCTCGGGCGTGGCCATGGGCCTCATCCAGGAGGAGGGCAAGACCGTCGTCCTCACCGACATCCAGGGCCTCGAGGACTTCCTCGGTGACATGGACTTCAAGGTCTGCGGCACCACCAAGGGCATCACCGCCATGCAGATGGACAACAAGGCCACCGGCCTCACGCCCCAGATCCTGCGCAAGGCCCTCATGCAGGCCCACGAGGGTCGCATGTTCATCCTCGACGCCATGCTCGAGCAGATTCCCGCGCCGCGCGAGTCCACCAAGGAGAACGCGCCCCAGATCATCAGCCTCCAGATCCCGACGGACAAGATTCGCGACGTCATAGGCAGCGGCGGCAAGGTCATCCGCGGCATCCAGGACGACACGGGCGCCACGATCGACATCCAGGAGGATGGCACCGTCTTCATCGCCGGCACCAACGGCGCGGGCGACGAGGCCGCCGAGCGCATCAAGGCCATCGTCAAGGTCCCCGAGGTGGGCGAGGAGTACAACGGTCGCGTCGTGGGCATCCAGCCCTTCGGCGCCTTCGTCGAGCTCCTTCCCGGCAAGGACGGCCTGCTGCACGTCTCGCGCGTCGCCAAGGGCCGCGTCGAGAAGGTCGAGGACGTCCTCAACATCGGCGACGAGGTCAAGGTCAAGGTCCTCGAGGTGGACGAGAAGGGCAAGATCAGCCTGGACCGCCTGGACAAGCCCGAGGCTCCCGCCCGCTCCTCCAAGCCCCGCGAGCATGAGGGCGAGAGGCGCGAGCGCGCCGGCCGCCGTCCTGGCGACAGGGGTGGCTCCGCGAGCCGCCAGCCCCGTCGACACCACGAGGGCTAGTCCCGAACGATAGCTCCCGGCCCCTCGACTGACGGGGCTGCTGGGACCCGCCGGCCTTTGCCGGCGGGTCCCTTTTCTGTGCCGTGACCCCAGATGTGGGATGCGTCCGCTTTGCCCTCCACAGGGACAAGGGTGACTGGCGGCAGCTACAATGGGTAGAGGAATGTCTGGAACGTTTCCCGCAGAGGCGGGTCTCACATACATGAAATGCCACCGCACCACGAAAGGAACCCAACGCACATGGCAAAGAAGCAGAGTCCCCTGAGGATCATCCCCCTCGGGGGGCTGGACGGCATCGGCAAGAACATGACCGCCTTCGAGTACGAGAACGACCTCGTGCTCGTGGACGCGGGCCTCATGTTCCCCGATGACGAGCAACCCGGGGTCGACCTCGTCCTTCCCGACTACTCGTACGTGCTCGAGAACGAGGACAAGCTCCGCGGCATCATCATCACCCACGGCCACGAGGACCACACCGGGGCCCTGCCCTACCTCCTCATGGACCTGGGCCGCAAGGTGCCCATCTACTCGAGCAAGCTCACCCTGGGCTTCATCGAGGGCAAGCTGGCCGAGCACCGCATCAACTCGCCCAAGTTCCGCGAGGTGACCAACGGCGCCCATCTAAACCTTGGCGCCTTCAGCATCGACTTCTTCGCGATGACGCACTCGATCCCCGGCGCCATGGGCGTCTACATGCGCACCCCGGCGGGCTCCGTCATGCACACCGGCGACTTCAAGCTCGACCAGACCCCCATCGACGGCGTGAGGCCAAACTACCAGGCCATCAACCGCTTCGCCACGCTGGGGGTCGACCTCCTCCTCTCCGACTCCACCAACGCGACCCGTCCGGGCTTCACGCCCTCCGAGTCCGCCGTCGGCCCCCAGCTCCGCCACATCATCAAGAACGCGCCCGGCAGGGTCATCGTGGCCTCCTTCTCGAGCCAAATCCACCGCATCCAGCAGGTCTGCGACGCGGCCGTGGCCGTGGGGCGCAAGGTGGTCGTCACGGGACGCTCCATGGTCACCAACACGCGCGTCGCGCGCGAGCTGGGCTACCTCAAGATCTCCGACGACGACATCATCGACGCCTACGACCTGGCAGACCTCCCCGACGAGAAGATCGTCGTCATGTGCACGGGCAGCCAGGGCGAGCCCATGAGCGCGCTCGGCCGCATGGCCACGGGAGACCACAAGTCGATCACCATCACCTCCGAGGACACGGTGATCATCTCGGCCACCCCCGTGCCCGGCAACGAGAAGAGCGTCGCGGGGATCATCAACTCGCTCTCAAAGATCGGCTGCACCGTCTTCGACCGCTCCAACACGCTCGTGCACGTCTCGGGACACGGCAGCCAGGAGGAGCTCAAGCTCATGCTGGCCATGGCGAAGCCGCGCTACTTCGCGCCCGTCCACGGCGAGGCCGTCCACCTGCGTGCCCACGCCAAGCTCGCGGCCCAGATGGGCATCCCCGCCGACCACATCTTCATAGCCGACAACGGAGACTCGCTCGAGGTGCGCAACGGCAAGGTCACCTGGGGCGACCCCGTCGAGTCCGGCATCGTCTACGTCGATGGTCTCTCCGTCACGGACGCCGACCCCGTCGTCTTCCGCGACCGCCAGAAGCTCTCGACCGACGGGCTCGTCACCTGCGTCGTCACGTTCGAGCGCAGGGGCGGCAAGGTCCGCGACATCGAGGTCGCCTGCAGGGGAGTCGCCTTCTCGGGCGACGAGGCCCTCATCGAGGAGGCGCAGGACAGCGTCAGGTCCCAGATGGAGACCAGCGTCAAGAAGGACGCGACCAGCCTCGAGCAGCTTCGCAAGGCCCTGCGCAACAGCCTCTCGGGCTTCCTCTGGACGAAGACGCACACGCGACCGATGGTCATCCCGGTCGTGATGGAGGTTTAGATGCCCTCGAACCGCAGCTCAAACGCACAGAAGGGTAGGCGCAAGAAGAACGGTGGCAGACGGGCTGGGGGAAGGGCCTCCTCCCCCCAGCGCCTGCTGCCTGCAAAGGGGAGCGTGGGAAGCGATATCCTGGGCGTGGCCCTGCTCGTGGTGGCCATCGCGCTGGGCATCGCGGTCCTGCTCCCGTCGTCCGCTCCCGTCACCCGCGCCTGCGGCGAGACCCTCTCGCTCCTCTTCGGCGTGGGTGCCTTCCTGCTGCCCCTGGCGCTCGCGATATTCTCGCTCACCTTCTTCGTGGACGGCGAGGGGCCCATGGGCAGCCGCGTCGCCCTGGGCCTGCTGCTCGTGGTGCTTGCGGTGCTGGGGCTCCTCTCCGTCAACATGGCCGCGGCGACCGAGGCAGACCCCTTGTTGGTCTTCGACAAGGAGGCGGTCCTGACGCGCGGCGGCTACGTGGGCGCCGCCATAGCCTGGGCGCTGCTCAGCCTCATGGGCAGGACCGTGGGCAACGTCGTGCTCGTCGGCGTGGCGTTGACGGGCGCCATCGTGTGCGGCTTCTCCGTGTCCGGGGCGGTGTCCCGACTGCGCGAGGCCAGCCAATCCGCCCGCGAGGGCCTGCAGGAGCGCGTGCGACGCCGGCAGGCAGGGCGCTCGCCCATAGGTGGGGGAGAGGATCCCTACCCCGACTACGCCGATCCCCTCGCGCCCGAGGCACCCGCAGAGGGTGCCACCACCTTCCTGGGCGCCCGCAAGACGAGCGTGCTCACGCGGGGCGGCCGCACCTGTGCCGACGGGACGGATTCGTCTGACGGCGCGGATGGCGGGACCTCTGCCGAGCCCAAGACGACGCTCCTCAGGAGGCTTCGCCATCCCAACATCGACCTGGACGTGGCGCGCCCCGCGGGAGAGGTCGCAACCACCCCTCCCATCGAGGGGCTCGAGATGGAGACGGAGCGGACCCCCTCCGCCCCCGCGCCCTCGCATGCGGACCTTGACGTCGAGGGGGCCGACGAGGAGGTCGCGGTGCCAGACTTCCTGCAGGCGGTCGCCCCCACGCAGCGGCTCGCCGGCAGGCGACGCGGCACGCGGCGCTCCGAGGACGCCAGGCCCACGCCCAAGAAGCCCTCCCTCACCGCGCGGAACGCGCCCATCTCGCACGCGGAGAGGGCGGTCCCCGCGCAGGCCGCGATGTCGCCAGCGCCGGCACCGAGGCCCCGGCCTGCCACCCCCGCGCCGGCGGGCAAGAGACCGGGAGAGGGCGAGGAGGGCTACCAGCTGCCCCCGCTCTCGATGCTGAGCTCGAACCCCAACAGCGCGACCAGCGCCGCCTCCATCGCCGAGCTGTCCGAGACCAAGGACCGCCTGCAGGCGACGCTCCAGGAGTTCGGCCTCAGGAGCCAGGTCGTCGACTACGTGTCCGGACCCCTGGTCACGACCTTCCGGGTCGAGATGGGCGAGGGCGAGCGCGTCAACAAGATCCGCAACCTCGAAGACGACATAGCCCTCACGCTCGCCGCCGAGAAGGTCCGCATCTTCGCGCCCATCCCCGGCACCTCCTACGTGGGCATAGAGATCCCCAACAAGGAGCGCGAGAACGTGCACCTGGGAGACGTGCTGCCCTACGCCAAGGGCGGCCCCCTCGAGGTGGCCATCGGCCGCGACTCGGCGGGCAAGCCCGTCGTCACCAACATCGCCAAGATGCCGCACATGCTCGTCGCCGGCACCACGGGGTCGGGCAAGTCCGTCCTCATCAACTCCATGATCATGTCCCTGCTCATGCGCACAACTCCCAAGCAGGTGCGGCTCATCATGATCGACCCCAAGCGCGTCGAGTTCGCGGGATACAACGGCCTTCCCCACCTCTACGTCCCGGTCGTGACCGAGCCCAGGCAGGCGGCGAGCGCCCTGCAGTGGGCGGTGTCCGAGATGGAGCGGCGCCTCAAGGTCTTCGAGCGTGCCGGGGCGCGAGAGATCCGCGCCTACAACAAGATGTGCGTCTCGGGCAAGCTGTCGGAGATGGACAACCCCCCCGATCCGCTGCCCTACATCGTCGTGGTCATCGACGAGCTCTCGGACCTCATGATGGTCGCGGGCAAGGACGTCGAGGCCTCCATCGTGCGCATCGCCCAGCTCGCCCGCGCGGCGGGGATTCATCTGGTCATCGCCACGCAGCGCCCCTCGGCCAACGTCGTCACGGGCCTCATAAAGTCGAATATCGACTCCCGCGTCGCCCTCAAGGTCTCGTCGGGCATCGACTCCCGCGTCATCCTGGACGAGACCGGCGCCGACAAGCTCCTGGGCAACGGCGACATGCTCTTCAAGGACCGGGGCCTCTCTCCCAAGCGCGTCCTCGGCTGCTACACCTCCGACCAAGAGATAAACGAGGTCGTGGACTTCATCCGCAGCCAGGGCGAGCCCGACTACCACGAGGAGATCCTCTCGCAGGTCGTCCCCGGCCAGCCCTCCGGCTCGCCCCTTTCCGACGGCGAGGAGGGAGACGATCCCCTGGTCTGGGAGGCCGCCCAGATAGTTGTGGACTCTAGGCTTGGTTCCACCTCGGGCCTGCAGCGCCGTCTGAAGGTGGGATACGCTAGGGCCGGCCGCATCATGGACATGCTCGAGAGTAAGGGCGTGGTCGGACCTCCGGACGGCTCGAAGCCACGCGAGGTCCTGCTCGACAAGGAAGGCCTGGAGGACCTGAGGGTCCAGGAGGAGAAGTACCGGGAGGTGTAGCATGCCGCGTCCTCGCTTCAGCGAGATGCTGGTCAACAGAAGGCGGCAGTTGGGGCTCTCCGTGGCCCAGGCCTCGCGCGTGCTCCGCCTGCGCGAGGACGTGCTCATCGCCTTCGAGAACGGCGACTTCGGCCGTATGCCGAAGAGCGGCTACGCCCAGGGCATGCTCTCGTCCTACGCGCGCTACCTGGGCCTGTCCCCCCGCAGCGTGGTGAGGCAGTTCTCCTCCGACCTCTTCGACTACGAGCGTGGGCGTGACGGTAAGCACGGGGGCGAGGAGGCCAGCTACGAGGTGCCCGGGAGCTCCAGCCCCAGGAGGCCCTACCAGGGCTCGCGCGGGCTCCTGCCCACCTCGGGAGGGTTCGCGGGCGACGTCACGGGCTTCGCGACCACCTCCCCCGTCCGTTCGCGCCAGCAGTCGAGCCCGCTCGTCAACCAACGGCAGAGTCCCTCGCGCTACCACCAGGGCGGTGACGTCGGCGGGGACCTGCCTGCCGCGCCCACGAGGCGTTACACGGGACGTGACGTCAGCAGCCGCCCCGGCTCCAGAGCACGGACGCACCGCAGCCGACGCCCCGAGCAGGGGCGCGCCATCCCCGGAAGCTACCGCGAGGAGGTCGTGGTGCCCCGGGGCAACGCCGACAGGGTGACCACCCGCCTCGTTGACGCGGACGCCTACACCGACGACCTGCGCTACGGGGACGCCCGACCCTATGAGGCCGCCTCCACGCGCACGGGGCGTCGCTCCTCCCGCAACATCGCGCGCGCGGAGCGCCCCAACGTGAGGCGCCGCGGAGGCGAGGGAAGGGAGAACCTGAGGGAGCGGGGGAGGGGCGCCGCCCCACGGCGCTCGGGAGTCGCGGGGGTCGTCGAGGCATACTTCTCGGACGCCCGGCGGACCATGGCAACCGTGGTCATCGCGGGTGCGCTGCTCCTCACCCTGATCATCATCGGGTCGGTCAAGTCCTGCGTACGCGCCCCGTCCTCCTCCGACGCCCGTTCCGTCGCCGTCACCACGACGAGCACGACGCCCACCGACTCGTCGTCCGAAACCACTGCGACGACGTCCGGCACGCAGGGCCAGAGCAGCCAGGCTGCGGACGAGGCGGCGAAGGCCGCCGAGGACGCCAAAGCCCAGAAGGAGGCCAAGGAGGCCGAGACCGAGACCAAGGTGGACGTCAAGGTCGCCGACGGGGCGACCACCTGGCTCGAGATAGAGAGCGACGGCACGAGCGTCATCGCCGAGCAGGTCACGGGACCCTGGGAGAAGAGCTTCGTCGTGACGGAGTCGATCACCGTGCAGGTGAGCGACACCACTGCGGCGATCGTGACCAAGAACGGGACCCAGCAGTCCTTCAGCTCGAAGTCGTCCGGCATAGGCTCCATCACGATCCAGGGCACGAAGCCTTCGGCCAATCCCGCGGAGTCGACGGCGAAGGGCAAGGCCGACACGTCCTCCTCCGACGCGTCGGCCTCGGACGCGCCAGGCGAGGGTGGGACCGCGTCCACCAGCGGTGACGAGTCCTCCGGCTCCACCGTCGAGTAGGCGCTGCCCCAGGGACCCATCGCATTCAACCACCAGGAAGGGGAGGAAGCATGGCCAAGGAAGCTAGCTTCGACATCGTCTCGACCGTCGACCTCCAGGAGGCGGACAACGCGTACCAGCAGGCCGCGCGCGAGCTGACGCAGCGCTACGACCTCAGGCAGACCGGCGCCACGATCGAGTTCTCCAAGAAGGAGGGGGTCTTCACCATCTCGGCCCCGTCCGAGTTCGTGGCCTCCCAGGTCATCGACGTCATGGGCTCGAAGCTTGCCAGGCGCCAGATCGACCTCGCGGCCCTGCGCTGGGACAAGCCCGAGCCGGCGGCCGGCTCCTCCGTGCGGCAGCGCGGGCACCTCGTCCAAGGCATCGACCAGGACACCGCCAAGCGCATCGCCAAGGACATCCGCGACCTCAAGCTCAAGTGCAAGCCCACGGTCGAGGGTGACAAGCTGAGGGTCAGCTCCGCCTCCCGCGACGTGCTCCAGGAGGTCATCTCCCACCTGCGCGACGGCGACTACGGCCAACCCCTCCAGTTCACGAACTACAGATAGGAAACCATGAGCAACTGCCTGTACGTCACCCTTGGCTGCGCGAAGAACGAGGTCGACACCGATCGCATGAGGGCGCTCCTCGGGACCGCCGGCTTCGGCGAGGCCGAGGGCGTCGACGATGCCGACGTGGCCATCATCAACACCTGCTCCTTCCTCGCCTCGGCGACTTCCGAGTCGATCGACGCCACGCTCGACCTCGCGGAGCGCTCGCGCGGGGGCGTGAGGGAGCTCCCCATCGTCATGTGCGGCTGCGTCCCCTCCCGCTATGGCGACAGCCTGCCCTCCGAGCTCCCCGAGGTCGCCGCCTTCGTGCGCGCCGACGAGGAAGATGGCATCGTCGACGTCGTGAGGTCCGTCCTGGGCAAGGAGGCCCCCCAGGGGGAGGTCGCGTTGGGCGTGGGGCGCGTCCTGCGCACCGTCGAGGGCGCGAGCGCCTACGTCAAGATCTCTGACGGCTGCGACCGCTTCTGCGCCTTCTGCGCCATCCCCTACATTCGCGGACGCTACTTCTCCCGTCCGGAGGAAGAGATCCTGGACGAGGTCAGGGGCCTCATGGAGGGCGGCGTGCGAGAGGTCGTGCTCATCGGGCAGGACACCGGCATCTGGGGGAGCGACCTGGGCGAGGGACTCACCCTCGCCTCGCTCCTGAGGTCGGTCGCAGGGGTCGTGCGGCCCTATGGTGGCTGGGTGAGGGTTCTCTACCTCCAGCCCGAGGGCATGACCGACGAGCTCATCGCCACCATCCGCGACGTGGACGAGGTCCTGCCCTACATAGACATCCCCATCCAGCACTGCAACGGGCGCGTCCTCGCAAGCATGAGAAGGAGCGGGTCGGCGCCGGAGCTCCGCGAGCTCTTCGCCCGGCTCAGGGAGCAGATTCCCGGCATGGTCCTCAGGACGACGGGGCTCGTGGGCTTTCCCGGCGAGACCGAGGAGGAGTCCGACGAGCTCCTCGACTTCGTCCAGGAGCTCGAGTTCGACTACACCTCGGTCTTCCCCTACTCCCGTGAGGAGGGGACGCTCGGCGCGAGCCTTCCCGACCAGGTGGACGAGGGAGTGAAGCTGGAGCGCGCGCAGCGGCTGCTCGACGTGGCCGAACAGCTGGGCTTCGCCGCCACCGCACGTCACGTCGGAGAGACCTGCGACGTCATCGTCGACGGCGTCGAGGAGGGCGAGGATGGCCCCGAGCTCGTCGGCCACGCCTGGTTCCAGGCCCCCGACTGCGACGGGGCGGTGCACATCCCTTGCGGCGAGGCAGCGGTGGGAGACGTCGTGCGCGTTCGCCTCGAGGACTCGTTCTGCTACGAGCTCGTCGGCAGCATCGTAGAGTAGGGGAGGCACCCAATGTCCAAGGGCAAGAAGTCCATCTGGACGCCCGCGAACGTCGTCACCTGCGCCCGCGTCGTCCTCGTCCCCGTCTGGCTCCTCGTGGCCGAACTCTCGCGGGACTGGGGGGCGGCCCCCAACCACTACGAGGGGGCCCTCGTGGTCGCCGTCTTCTACATCCTCCTCTCGCTCACCGACAAGCTCGACGGGCACCTCGCCCGTAGCAGGGGGGAGGTGACGACCTTCGGCAAGTTCCTCGACCCCATCGCGGACAAGCTCGTCGTGGTCGTCTCGCTCTGCTACCTCCTCGAGGCGCAGATGGTGAGCCCCTGGGTGCTCCTGGTCGTCGTCGCCCGCGAGTTCCTCGTGTCGGGGCTGCGCATGGTCGTCGCCTCCAAGGGCGTGGTGATCGCCGCGAGCAGCCTCGGCAAGTGGAAGACCGCCACCACCATGGTCTCGATCTCCGGACTCCTCCTGCTGAGGGCCATCCCCATCTCGGGCGTCGCCTTCGTCGTGTCCGCGATCTCGTTCGCCCTGCTTTGGGTCGCGGTCGTCCTCACCGCCTGGTCGGGCGTCGACTACTTCGCCAAGTCGTGGAAGTACATCAAGGAGGACGCCGATGACTAGGGCGTCGGACGTCCCCCTTCCCACCAGGGAGGAGCTGGGACGCGAGGCCGCGGCGGTCGTCGCCGCGGCGGTCGGGGCGGGGCTGAGCGTCGGCACGGCGGAGTCCTGCACGGGAGGGCTCGTGTCCGCTGCCCTGACCTCCGTCGCCGGCTCCTCCGCCGTCGTGCGGGGCGCCGTCGTGAGCTACGCCATCGAGGTCAAGCGCAGGGTCCTGGGCGTCTCTCCGGAGGTGCTCGACGAGCCCTCCCTGGGTGCCGTCTCCTCCGAGTGCGCCCGGATGATGGCGGAAGGCGCCAGGCGCGTGCTGGGCGCAGACGTCTGCGTCTCCGTCACGGGAATCGCCGGACCCGGAGGCGCGGAGCCCGGCAAGCCCGTCGGCACCGTCTGGTTTGGCGTCTCCTCCGCGCACGGCGCGAGCGCCTCCCGCCTCTGCCGCTTCGAGGGGGGTCGCGAGGAGGTGCGGGCCAAGGCCGTCCACGTCGCGCTCTCCCTCCTACGTGAAGCCCTTGTGACGCCCGCCTCGGCATAGGCCGGCCCCTGTTGGCAGCCTCGTCTCGCTGGACCTCCTTTTCGCAGTTCGCGAGGGGTGGGCGCGGCTGGCCTGCAGCTGGCGCCAGACTGCTGCAAGCTGCCAGCGAGCCTCCCGCGAGCCTTCGGTCGTATGCTGTCCTTGACCGTTGACCCAGAACGCATGTTCGTATACCATTCGCTACGAAGACAAGCGAGGAGAGCCCATGGCAAAGAGCAAGAGCGTCACGCGCGAGGTGCACCAGAAGACCTATGGCGAGGAGAGGGACAAGGTCCTCGACGCCACCACGTCAGAGATAGAGAAGAAGTTCGGCAAGGGTGCCATCATGCGCTTCGGCGACGGGGGTCCTGACCTGGAGATCGAGGCGATTCCCACAGGGTCGCTCGCCCTGGACGCCGCGCTCGGAATCGGCGGCGTGCCCAGGGGGAGGATCATAGAGATCTATGGCCCCGAGTCGTCGGGCAAGACGACCCTCTCGCTCGAGATCCTCGCCGAGGCGCAGGCCCTGGGCGGAGTGGTCGCGTTCATCGACGCGGAGCACGCGCTCGACCCAGGATACGCCGCCCGTATCGGCGTCGACATCGACGAGGTCCTCATCTCGCAGCCCGACACGGGCGAGCAGGCGCTCGAGATCTGTGACATGCTCGTGCGCTCCGGGGCCATAGACGTGGTGGTCGTCGACTCCGTCGCCGCCCTCGTGCCCAGGGCCGAGATAGAGGGGGAGATAGGCGACACCACGGTGGGCCTCCAGGCCCGCCTCATGAGCCAGGCGCTGCGCAAGCTCGCCGGTTCGCTCTCAAAGTCGAAGACCACCTGCATCTTCATCAACCAGCTGCGCGAGAAGATCGGCGTCATGTTCGGCAGCCCCGAGACCACGCCCGGCGGGCGGGCGCTCAAGTTCTTCTCGTCCGTGCGCATGGACATCCGCAGGATTGACTCCATCAAGCGCAACGGCGAGAACGTGGGCAACCGCGTCCGCGTCAAGATCGTCAAGAACAAGGTCGCACCACCCTTCAAGCAGGCTGAGTTCGACATCATGTACGGCACCGGCATCTCCAAGGAGGGCTCGCTCCTCGACATGGCAGTGGACTACGAGGTGGTCGAGAAGTCCGGCGCCTGGTACACCTATGGCGTGGAGAGGCTCGGGCAGGGCAGGGAGGCCGCGAAGGACTTCCTCGCCGCCAATCCCGACCTCATGGAAGAGATCGACCACAAGGTGCGCATGGCCTGCGGCCTCGAGCTGGGCGACGAGCGCGTGGGCGAGCCCGTCTCGCTCGACACGTCCTCGCAGGGCGAGCTCTCCTAGCCTCCTGGCATGCCTTCTGTCGAATTACGGGGGGCGGGCGTCAGCTGGAAGCTGATTCTCCCCGAGCGCCAGGCCGCGGTGCTCGGGGCGAGGAGGCCCCGTGCCACATTGGCAATCCGCTCGGAGAGGGGAGAGGAGACCCTCTCCCTACCCGTCGCGGTGGCCAAGGCGCTCGAACGCTCGCTCGCAGACCGCAGCGAGCCCCCCTCCTCGAGAGCCGAGCTCGTCTACGTCCTCTCCGAGGTCGAGGGGAACTGTGCGCGCAGGCGCGTGGAGTCCCTGCTCGACCGCAGGGACTACTCCTCGCAAGAGATGGAGCGCAAGCTCAGGGACGATGGCTACCCCGGTCGCCTGTGCTCCGAGCTCGTGGCACGCTATGCCGAGGCGAAGCTCATAGACGACCGTCGCTACGCAGACGTCTTCGTGAGGTCCAAGCTGTCCGCCGGCTGGGGAAGGCACCGCATCGAGCTCGAGCTCGCCCGTCGCGGCATCGAGGTGGGCGAGCTTCCCGGCTGGCCCTACGACTACCTTGACCCCGAGGACGAGGGCGAGCGTGCCTTCGAGGTCGCGCTCCGTCGCTCCTTCAGGGGGAGGGACCCCTACGCCCAGTGCGTGCGCTTCCTCATGGGCCGCGGCTTCTCCGGTGCGGTCGCGTCGAGCGCCGCGAGAAGGGTCTTGGACGAGGACGACGGAGGGTCCTGAGGTCCCATCACTCGGACTCCTTGTCCGGCTGGGGCCCGTCACGGGCGACGCTCACCGTACGTCTGTTTGACGCATGGGCCGCCTAAACTTATGATTTATCGTGCCATTTGAGTTGCCTCTCGTCCGTCGGATGCACGACAGACGTCTTATATGACCTTCTCTATCCGATCTTTTGCATACCAGTGGACGGGTTGCCCCTTGGATGGCGGGTTCCCCCTAACGTGGGGGTCTCCTGAACCCTACGCAAACGCACGACCATCAGAGGAGCAACCATGACTATTGCAATCGGGGCAATCTGTCTCTTGCTGGGAGCCGCCGCCGCGTGGTTCTACGCGAACAGCCAGAGCAACGCCAAGGTGATCGCCGCCAAGTCGGCGGTGAGCGACGCGGAGGCCGAGGCGCGGCGCATCAACGACGACGCCCGACGCGAGGCGGATTCCGCCAAGAAGTCCGCGCTCATCGAGGCTCGCGAGGAGATACTCCAGCTCAAGCAGCGTTCGGAGGCGGAGGAGAAGGCCCGCAAGGCCGAGCTCCAGGCCCTCGAGGGCCGCATCATGCAGCGCGAGGAGTCGCTTGACAGGCGCAACGACTCGCTCGACCGCAAGGAGCACCAGCTCTCGAGCCTTCAGGGGCAGCTCGACAAGCGCAAGGTCGAGGTCGACGGCCTCGTCGCGCGCCAGTCTGCCGAGCTCGAGCGCATCGCCGACCTCACGCGCGAGGACGCCCACAAGGAGCTGCTCGACCGCGTGCGCGCCGAGTCCGTGCGCGAGGAGGCGCAGCTTCTGAGGGAGTCCGAGCAGCGCGTGCGCGCCCAGGCCGACAAGACCGCCCGCGAGATCGTGACCACCGCCATCCAGCGCTGCGCGGCGGACCAGGCCGGAGAGATCACCGTCACCTCCGTCCACATCCCCTCGGACGACCTCAAGGGTCGCATCATCGGCCGCGAGGGGCGCAACATCCGCACCTTCGAGCAGGTCTCGGGCGTCTCGCTCGTAATCGACGACACGCCCGAGACGGTCATCCTCTCGAGCTTCGACCCCGTCCGTCGCGAGACCGCCCGCGTCGCCCTCGAGAACCTCATCGCGGACGGACGCATCCACCCCGCTCGCATCGAGGAGATGTACAAGAAGGCGGAGTCCCTCGTCTCCGAGCGCGTCCAGGAGGCCGGCGAGCAGGCCGCCTTCGACTGTGGCATCCATGACCTGCACCCCGAGCTAGTGAAGACCCTTGGGGCGCTCCGCTACCGCACCTCCTTCGGCCAGAACGTCCTCTCGCACTCCGTCCAGGTCGCCGCCCTCTGCGGGATCATGGCCTCGGAGCTCGGCATCCCCGAGGCACCCGCGAAGCGGGCGGGCCTCCTGCATGACCTCGGCAAGGCCATCGACCACGAGGTCGAGGGCCCGCACGCCGTGATAGGCGCCGACCTCTGTCGTCGCTATGGCGAGAGGCCCGAGATCGTCCACGCCGTCGAGGCGCACCATGCGGACGTCGAGCCCAGCTCGGTCCTGGACGTGCTCGTTCAGGCGGCAGACGCCATCTCCGCAGCCCGCCCCGGTGCGCGCCGGGAGTCCGCTGAGACCTACATCAAGCGCCTCGAGAAGCTCGAGGAGATCTCGAACGCCCACGATGGCGTCGAGAGGACCTATGCGATGCAGGCAGGCCGCGAGCTTCACGTCATGGTCGAGCCCGAGAAGATTTCTGACGCCGAGGCCACGGTGCTTGCCCACGACATCGCCCAGCAGATCGAGGACGAGATGCAGTACCCCGGCCAGGTCCGCGTCGTCGTCATCCGCGAGTCCCGCGCCGTCGGCGTAGCCAAGTAGGAACGCAGCATGGCCCAGGACCCCTCCGACCTCGCGCGCTTCGTCGCCTCCCATGGGGGCGACCGCTCGCTCAAGGTCGAGGAGAGCCTGGGTGGGGGCTACGTCCGCCTCCGCGTCGCCGAGGCGGAGCGGCGCCAGGCCAAGCACGACATTCGCTGGGTCGAGGACGCCGTCATAGAGATGCTCCGCAACGCCCGGGACGCGGGAGCTCGCCACATCTATCTGGCGAGCTCCCGCGAGGGCTCCGTGCGGACCATCACCATGCTCGACGACGCGGCGGGCATACCGCGCGAGATGCACGAGCGCGTCTTCGACGCGCGCGTCACCTCCAAGCTCGACTCCGTCCACCTGGACCGCTGGGGAGTGCACGGCCGTGGCATGGCGCTCTATTCCATCAGGGAGAACGCCCTCAGCGCCCGCGTCGTGGACTCGGCTCCCCAGAAGGGCTCGAGCATCCAGGCGGTCTTCGACGTGGACTCGCTCCAGGAGCGCAGCGACCAATCCACCTGGCCCACCCTCGTCGAGGACGAGGGTGGTTCCCTCGGCTTCAGGGGGCCTCGCAACATCATCCGCTGCTGCTGCGAGTTCTCCCAGGAGGACCGTGGCTGCGAGCTCTACCTCGGGTCTCCTGCCGAGATCGTGGCCACGGCACGGAGCAACGTGCGTCTGAGCGTGGAGGGAAGCGCCCTGCTCTTCATCGACTCGCTCGACGACCTGCCCGTGCTCGAGCGCCTCAAGCTCGCGGCCGATGCCGGGGAGCTGCTCCAGGTCTCCTCGTCCCTCGGCCTCGACATGTCCGAGCGGACGGCCCATCGCATCCTCGCTGGTCAGGTGACCCCCGTCCGGAGCGTTGCCAGCCACTTCCGGAAGTCGCGCCGTGCGAGCCGGGCTGGACGTAAGGTGGACCTCGCCCGCGACCGGAGGGGCCTGCGCATCTCCCCCGAGGACCTGGGCGAGTTCTCGCGCACGATGGAGAGGGACTTCGCCCCTCTGGCGCAACGCTACTACCTCAGCCTGGCGTCAGAGCCGAGGGTTCGGGTTTCGCATGGCAGGGTGACCGTGACCTTCGAGGTGGACGAGGGGGACTAGCACCTCCTTTCGCATCTCCTGCAAAATACCTAGAATGTTCTCCATATGCAAAATGCAGCATCTTGCGGACAAACGTGACACCCCCGTTCCACAGGAGTCAATCGATGGATTTTCTGAAGGTCTCTAGCAAGTCGTCTCCGGCCTCCGTCGCAGGCGCGGTCGCCGGCATGGTCAAGGACGGAGTTCCGGTCAACATGCAGGCTGTGGGCGCCGGTGCCGTCAACCAGGCGATCAAGGCGCTCGCGATCGCCCGCGGCTTCCTCATCCCCACGGGCGTCGACATCTCCTGCGCCCCCACCTTCGCCGACATAGAGATCAACGGCGAGATGCGCACGGCGATCAGGATCGCGGTGTACGTCCACCGCCTCGTCCCCCAGGCGGCGACGCACGTGAATCCCGAGCCCCAGGAGATGATCTCCTAGTGGCGCGCATACCCCAGCTCGTGGGGCTCAACTACCATGTGAGGACCTTCGGCTGCCAGATGAACCTGCACGACTCCGAGAGGGTCGCGGGCCTCCTAGACGACTGCGGCTGCATCCAGGTCGACTCCCCTGACGACGCCGACATCGTCCTCTTCATGACCTGCTCCGTGAGGGAGAAGGCCGACACGCACCTCTACGGCGAGGCCTCCAACCTCGTGAGGCTCCCCGCGCCCCCCAGCGGCAGGCGCGTCGTCGCCGTCGGAGGCTGCATCGCGCAACGTGACGGGGCCGAGCTCGCCCGGAAGATCCCCAACGTGGACGTGGTGTTCGGCACCTCCGCCCTCGCATCGCTGCCCCAGCTCCTCTGTGACGCCCTGGGACGTCCCGGGGAGGTCGAGGTGGACGTCGGCGAGGAGGGCAGGGGCTTCTCGACAGACCTTCCCAGCAAGCGCGCGCAGGGCTTCCACTCCTGGGTGCCCATCATGACCGGCTGCAACAACTTCTGCACCTACTGCATCGTGCCCTATGTGCGCGGTCGCGAGCGCAGCCGCGTCCTCGAACGCGTCGTGACCGAATGCTCGTCCCTGGTGAGGGACGGCGTGAGGGAGGTCACCCTCCTGGGGCAGAACGTGAACTCCTATGGCCGGGACCTCTATGGGAAGCCTCGCTTCGCCGAGCTCCTGCGCGAGGTGGGGAAGACCGGCATCGAGAGGATCCGCTTCACCTCGTCCAACCCCAAGGACCTCTCTTCCCAGACGATCGCCGCCATGGCAGAGGTCCCCTCCGTCATGCCCCAGCTCCACCTGGCCGTCCAGAGCGGCAGCACGCGCGTGCTCAAGGCCATGAATCGCAGCTACACCCGGGAGGGGTACCTGCATCTCGTGCGCGAGCTCAGGGACTCGATTCCGGACATCGCCCTCTCGACCGACCTCATCGTGGGGTTCCCCGGCGAGACCGAGGAGGACTTCCAGGACACCCTCTCGCTCGTGCGCGAGGTGGGTTTCTCCTCCGCCTTCACCTTCATATACTCGAGGCGCCCGGGCACGCCTGCCGCCAAGATCGAGGACGACACGCCCCGCGAGGTGATACAGGACCGCTTCGACCGCCTTGCCAAGCTTGTCGAGGAGCTTGCCTTCGCTGCCAACCAGAGGGAGCGAGGCCAGGTCGTGGAGACGCTCGTCGAGGGAAGCTCCAAGCGCAACGACGCCGTGATGATGGGCAGGAGTCCCAAGGGCCAGACTGTGCTCTTCCCCCTGCCCGAGGGAATGCGAGCCCCCGAGCTCGTGGGCAGGCTCTGCGACGTCCGCGTGGACGAGGCGAAGACCTGGTACCTGCGCGGTCCCATGGTGGGCGAGGCGCGATGACGCCCGCGGGCCCCGTGATCGCCATTGTGGGGCCGACGGCCTCGGGCAAGAGCTCGCTCGCCGAGCGCGTCGCGCTCCAGCTGGGGTCATCCGTCGTCTCGGTCGACGCCATGCAGGTCTACCGCGGCATGGACGTGGGGACCGCCAAGACCCCGCCCGACCAGAGGCGCTGCCCGCTCCTCATGGTGGACGTCTGCGACCCCTGGGACGACTACTCCGCGAGCCTCTTCCAGAGGGACGCGCGCCGCTGCGTCGACGGGATTACCACGCAGGGCTGCGCGCCCGTCCTCTGTGGCGGCACGGGGCTCTACCTCGACGCCGTCATCGACGAGATGGACTTTCCCGCCGGGGGGGCCAGCCAGAGCAGGACCCGCTGGGAGGAGTTCGCGCGCGAGCACGGGCCGCAGGCGCTCCACGACGAGCTCAGGAGGCTCGACCCCGCCAGCGCGGAGCTCGTCCATCCCAACAACCTCAAGCGCGTCGTGAGGGCGCTCGAGCTCGTGGACCTCGGCCAGTCCTACGCCACCAAGCACGAGGGGCTCAAGCATCGCGAGCCGCACTACCGCACCAGGATCTTCGCCATCCACATGGACCGCGCCAGGCTGTACGCGCGCATAGACGCGCGCGTCGGGCAGATGATGGCAGACGGGCTCCTCGACGAGCTACGCGGCCTCCTGGGGACGGGACATGCGCTCTCAAAGACGGCGGCCCAGGCCATAGGCTACAAGGAGCTCATCGACCACCTGCAGGGGCACTGCACGCTCGAGGAGGCGGTCGACGCCATCAAGCGGAGGACCCGGCGCTATGCCAAGCGCCAGATCGCCTGGATCAGGCGAGACGGACGAGCGAGCACGCTCGACTATGACCGTCTGGACGAGAACGAGGCGGCCCGTCGGGTCGTCGAGACCCTGAGGGGGGAGGGACTGCTGTGAGCCGGTTCGAGCCCCTCTCCACCGCACCCGTCCCGGAGCGTGCCATCCTCGTGGGCGTCGACCTCGGAAGGGGAGGCTGGCCCCTCGAGGACTCCCTGGCCGAACTGGGAAGACTTGCCAAGACCGACGGGGCCGAGGTCGTCAGCACCGTTACGCAACGCCTCGACTCGCCCGTCCCCCGCACCTTCATAGGCAGCGGCAAGGCGCAGGAGCTCGTCAGCCTCGTGAGGAACCTCAGCGCAGACATCGTCATCTTCGACGACGAGCTCAGCCCCTCGCAACAGTCGAATCTCGAGAGGATCCTGGGCGAGCCGACCAAGGTGATCGACCGAACGGCCCTCATACTCGACATCTTCGGCCAGCATGCGACCACGCACGAGGGGCGCCTGCAGGTGCAGCTCGCCCAGCTCCAGTACGTCCTTCCCCGACTCAGGGGCATGTGGGGCCACCTCGTGGGGGAGCAGACGCGAGGGGGCATCGGAAGCCGCTTCGGGCAGGGAGAGAGTCAGCTCGAGGTCGACCGACGCCTCGTGCGCGACCGCATCTCGTGGCTGAGGCGCGAGCTCAGGGAGCTCGAAGGGCGCCGTAGGGTCCAGAGCAAGGCCCGATGGGACTCCGGAATCTATCGCGTCGCGCTCGTGGGCTACACGAACGCGGGCAAGTCGACCCTCCTCAACCAGCTCACAGGCTCGGAGGTCTATGCGAAGGACGAGCTCTTCGCGACGCTCGACCCCACCACGAGGAGGCTCGAGCTCGAGGAGGGACGCAAGATCACCCTCACTGACACGGTGGGCTTCATCCAGAAGCTGCCCACCACGCTGGTCGAGTCCTTCAAGTCAACCCTGGCGGAGGTCAGGGCCGCCGACCTCGTGCTCAAGGTCGTGGACGCCTCAGATCCCAATGCACGGAAGCAGCTCGCGGCCGTGGACGACGTGCTTGCCGACATCGAGTCCGACAAGATTCCCTCCGTCGTCGTCTACAACAAGTGCGACCTCCTGGACGCGGACGAGAGGAACGTGCTCTCTGCCTCGCATCCCGACGCGGTGCTGCTCTCTGCCCTTGACTCCTGGGGCCTGCGCGGCCTGCTCTATCGCATCGCCCAGGAAGCATCACGTGACGATTTGACAATCACGGCGCTCGTCCCCTACGACAAGGGGCTCCTCATGAAGATGGTCCACGAGCGCTGTCAGGTCGTGCGCGAGGAATACGTCCAAGGGGGCCTCATGGCAACGGTCAGGGCGTCGAATCGCATGGCAGAGACCCTGGCCCCCTATGTCGTGCGCGCCTCGGACGTGGCCGGAAGCTAGACCCAGAGGCCCAGGGCGATGAGGATGAGAGGCTGGTGCAGGAGGTAGACGGCCAGCGCATGCCTGCCCACGAACTCCAGGGGAGGGCAGGTGGCATCGTAGGCCCAGTCGGGATACCCTCGCGCCACGAGCCACCCACCGAGAGACGCCCCCGAAAGGAAGAGCAGGGAATAGGGGAGCAGGGGATAGTAGTCCCCCGAGGCGAAGGTGGGTCCCGGGAAGCCCAGCCAAGAGAGCCACGGGGTGGAATAGAGGGCCCTGGGCAGCGCAATCCACACGCGGTCGCCCAGCCCCACGCCTCCCGAGGGGATGCCCAGGGCGAGGAGGAAGGCGAGGAAGAGCAGGAGGGCCTCGGCCGGCCTGCCCCTCGGAAGTCCCAGCTCCGAGACGAGCCATGCGGCCAGCGTGCTTGCGCCCATGCAGAAGATGATGCCAAAGCTTATGGGCGTGTCCACGCCGGCCAGGAGGCTTGCCACGAAGACGAGGGCGGCACAGGCAAGGTAGCGAAGGGCCCGTCTGAGGTTGTTCCTCGACTGCGGGCACATGGCTCCCGCGATGAGGAGGAAGGTCCAGCTGATGCTGGCACGCCAGAGGTCCTGCGAGAATCCGCCGAACCACGGCATCCCGACGCCACACAGGTAGCGCAGGTCGTAACAGAGGTGGAAGAGCACCATGGAGACGACCGCGAGACCCCTCAGCGCATCGAGGGCGCGTATGCGCCTGCGCACAGGCGATGCGCCCCCGTCTTCGCCAGCGGCTGCCGGGCAAGCCCGCTCGCTGCGGGCGGACGGCGTCACAGAGACCTGATTAGTGCGGTCACCCTGCCCAAGATGGCGGGGTTCTTCGCATAGATGGGCTCCATGCTGTCGTTCTCGGGCTGTAGGCGGATGCGGTCCTTCTCCCTGTAGAAGGTCTTCACGGTGGCGGAGTCATCGATGAGGGCCACGACGATCTCTCCGTCATGGGCGTCACGCTGCTCCCTCACCACGATGAGGTCGCCGTCAAAGATGCCGGCGTTGATCATCGAGCTGCCATGGACCCTGAGGATGAACGAACTGGCGTCACCCACGATGCTGGTGGGAAGGGAGAGAGACTCTTCCACGTTCTGCTCGGCAAGGATGGGCTGGCCCGCGGCCACGCGGCCGACGAGGGGCAGCGAGGTGATGCCGCTGCTGGGGTCTTGGCGAACCTCGGCGAGCCGTACGCCCTCATGCGTCGCAGTCGGCTCCTCGGTGACGACCTCGATGGTGCGGGGCTTCTTGGAGTCCCTCTTGATGAGCCCCCGCTCCTGCAGGACCTTGAGGTGCATGTGGACGGTAGAGGGGGAGGCAAGCCCCACGGCGGAGCCGATCTCCCTCACCGAGGGCGGGTAGCCGTGCTCGCCCGTGTAGGAGCAGATGTACTCGTAGATGGCAGCCTGCCTCTTGCTGAGCCGGTCCTTGGGCATGTCCACTCCTCCTGTGAATAGGCCTTGCCGCGAGAGAAACACATGTTCTGTTTTTGCTTGACCGAACAACTGTACGTACCTAGTATAGTACATGCGTTCTGAGTTTTGAAGCGGCCATTTATGTCCCAGGCTCCCCGTATAACTACGTCGTCAGCCACGAGGGAAGGAAGCAAGGATGGAAACGGCGAAGATCTACGCGGGTCAGGCGGGCTACGGCTGCGAGGGGTCTCTCGCGCTCAAGCCCCAGGCCAACGGTAGGCCACGCCTCGTCGTCCACGAGGGCGGCAGGGGAGTCGACGAGCGCGGGCGCGGCACGACGGGCCATGGGCTCCCCCTCATGGCTTCGGTCTCGTTTTTCGCCGTCGCCGTCGCCGTGGGGATGCTCCTCTTCGTGGGAGGCGTGCTTGTCCAGGAACGCCGGCAGGCCGCGTTCGAGTCTACCTTCGCCGACGTCTCTCCCGCGAGCGTCACCGTGCAGGAAGGGGACTCCGTATGGGGCATAGCGAGTCGCATCGACGTCGACGGCGCGGATACCGCGGCGGTCTCGCGCTGGATCGACGCGCACAACGACCTTGGTGCGGGACCCCTCCAACCAGGCCAGTCGCTCGTCGTGCCCCAAGGCCGGTAGCCCAGGTCCTGAGTCCTCCGCTCGCCCCTCCTCCCTTGCGTTCGTGGGGGGAGGGGCATCCGTATGTCCCTTCTGTGCCGAATCTCTGGGTTTCCTGTGTTATCTTTCCTTATGAGAATGACGTCAGGGGAGGAACATGCGCTGTCCCAAGTGTGGTTGCGAGGAATCCAAAGTCGTTGACTCGAGACCGTCCGAGAGCAACGACGCCATCCGACGCAGGCGCGAGTGCATACGTTGCGGCGAGCGCTTCACGACCTACGAGCGCAGGGAAGAGATGCCCCTGATGGTCGTCAAGAAGGACGGTCACAAAGAGACCTTCGACCGGCAGAAGGTCATGCGCGGCCTCCTTGCCGCGACCGTGAAGCGCGACGTGCCCGTGGACAGGCTCGATGCCCTCATCGACGGCATAGAGAGCGAGATGCGCGACCACGGCAGGTCGGAGGTTCCCTCGGAGGAGCTGGGCAAGATGGTCCTCCAGCGCCTCGTTGACATCGACAAGGTAGCCTACGTGCGCTTCGCCTCCGTCTACCGCGACTTCAAGGACCTGGACGAGTTCAGCCAAGAGTTACGGAGCCTCATCAATGAGTGACGACAGGATCGAACTTCCCATCAAGAGGCTCGACCCCTCGGTCGACCTACCCAGCTATGCCTATGCGGGCGATGCCGGGCTTGACCTCAGGTCCAACGAGGACGTGGTCCTCGAGCCCCTCGAGCGCCGCCTGGTCTCGACGGGGCTCGCCATAGCCATCCCCGAGGGCTACGCCGGCTTCGTCCAGCCAAGAAGCGGCCTTGCCCTGCGCGAGGGGCTCTCCATGGCAAACACCCCCGGCCTCATCGACGCCCACTACCGCGGGGAGCTCAAGGTCTGCGCCATCAACCTCGATCCCAAGAGGCCAATCGCCATCGCGAAGGGCGAGCGCATAGCCCAGCTCGTCATCCAGAGGGTCCCTCTCGTTCGGCTGGTCGAGGTCGACGAGCTCGACCAGACCGACCGGGGTTCCGGGGGGTTTGGGTCCTCGGGAGCATAGGGTCCCACCAGGCCGACGTTGCTTGCTCCCGATGCATCCACGGTCCAGGCGACGCAGAGAAATGGGTGCGGAGGGAGGGGTAGTCATGGAGTCGTTCTTCAAGCTGCGCGAGAGAGGGTCCAACCTGGGCCAGGAGGCCCGTGCGGGCCTCACGACCTTCCTTGCGATGGCATACATCATCGCCGTCAACCCATCGCTGCTCTCCGCCGCCGGGGTCCCCGCATCGGCTGCCGTCACGGCCACCTGCCTGGGTGCCGGCATCATGACCATCTGCATGGGCGTCTTCGCCAACCGCCCGCTTGCCTGCGCCTCCGGCATGGGCATCAACGCCGTCGTCGCCTTCACGCTGACCGAGGTCGCGGGCGGAGACTGGCACGCCGCCATGGCGGTCATCTTCATCGAGGGCGTCGCCATCCTCGCCCTGGTGCTCTGCGGCCTGCGCGAGGCGATCATGGACGCCATCCCCATATCGCTGCGTCATGCGATCTCGGTGGGCCTCGGCATCTTCATCGCCATGATCGGCATGGCCAACGCCGGCATCATCGTCGCCAACGAGTCCACCCTCGTGAGCTTCGGGGATATCTCGAACCCCCTGTTCATCGTGGGCCTCGTCTCGATCGTCGCCACCGTCGTCTTCCAATGCCTCCAGATCAAGGGAGCGCTGCTCCTGGGCATCATCGTCGCGGTCCTGGCGGGCATCCCCCTCGGGGTCACCGCCGCTCCGGCGGGCATAGTGTCGGGTCTCGACTTCAGCACCTTCGGCGCCCCCTTCCAGGTCGACGAGACCGGGGTCATGGGCATCGCGAAGGTCATCACCACGCCCGTCCTGCTCGTGTTCGCCTTCTCGCTCATGATGTCCGACTTCTTCGATACCATGGGCACCGCCATGGCCGTGGCGAAGCAGGGCGAGTTCCTTAACGATGACGGAACCGTCGAGGACATCAGGCCCATCCTGATCGTCGACTCCGTGGCCGCAGCCGCGGGCGGCTTCTTCGGCGCCTCGTCCATCACAACCTTCGTCGAATCCGCCTCGGGTGCCGCCGACGGCGGCCGCTCGGGGCTCACCTCCGTCGTGACCGGCCTCCTCTTCGTGGTCGCGGCGTTCTTCGCCCCCATCATCAGCGTCGTCAGCTCCGCAGCCACCTGCGGTGCCCTCGTCATGGTCGGCTACCTCATGATGAGCGAGGCGGCAGAGATCGAGTGGGGCAACATCCTCGAGGGCTTCCCCGCGTTCATGATCATCGCCGGCATCCCGCTGACGTACTCGATCTCGAGCGGCATCGGTCTGGGCTTCATCGCCTACGTGCTCGTCGCCGCAGCCACGGGCAACATCAAGAAGGTGAAGCCGCTCATGTGGGTCGCAGCGGCCGCGTTCCTTGTATACTTCCTGACTGCCTAGAGTCCCTGGCACCTCGGGGCCCGGTGAGCCGGGCCCTTTTTTCATGGGCATCCATTGCACGGATACCGTACGCAAGACGGAGAGGAGCGCTGCTTGAACAAGAAAGAGAGAGAGGTCATCGGGGTCGACGACCGCGTGTCGGTTGGTCGCGCCATTCCCTTGGGAGTCCAGCACATGATGAGCATGTTCGGCTCGACCGTACTGGTTCCCGTCCTGACCGGGCTCAGCCCCAACGTGGCCATCATGTGCTCGGGCATCGGCACCATCTGCTACCTGCTCGTGACGCGCAACAAGATCCCGAGCTACCTGGGCAGCTCCTTTGCCTTCATCAGCCCGATCCTCGCGGCGACCGCCGCCACCGGCAACCTCAACACCGCGCTCTCCGGCGTCGTGGTGGCGGGCCTCGTGTTCCTGGCAGTGGCCGGGATAATCAAGCTCGTGGGCACGGGATGGCTCGACCGCCTGCTCCCGCCCGTACTCGTCGCCGCCGTCATGGTGGTCATCGGCGTGGGCCTCTCCGCCACGGCGGTCAAGATGGCACTCAACTCCTCGACCGACGCCTTCGTGGCCGAGGGCGCCGCGGTCGCCGCCATAACCCTCGTCGCCGCCGTCGTGTTCTCGAGCATGGGTGGCATCCTGGGCACCCTTCCCATCCTGCTCGCCATCATCGTGGGATACGTGGTCGCCGCGTTCCTAGGCCTCGTCGACCTCCAGAGCGTCGCCGACGCCGCCTGGGTCGGCCTGCCCCCCGTGCAGACGCCCCACTTCGACCCCGGTGCGATCGCGCTCATTGCGCCTGTGGCCATCGTCGTCGTCATCGAGCACATCGGTCACCTCCTTGCCGTGGGGGAGATCGTGGGAAAGGACTACCGCGAGATGCTCCCGCGCTCCCTTGCCGGTGACGGCATCTCCACCGTCATCTCGGGCTTCCTGGGCGGCCCTCCCACCACCACCTATGCGGAGAACATCGGCGTCATGAGCGTCACGCGTGTCTACTCCACGCAGGTCTTCTGGTACGCGGCGGGCTTCGCCCTCATCGTGGGCGGGTTCTGTCCCAAGCTCGCCGCCTTCATCAACTCCATCCCCGTGCCCGTCATGGGCGGCGTGAGCCTCCTGCTCTTTGGCCTCATCGCCTCCAACGGCCTGCGCATGCTGGTCACCAACAAGGTCGACTTCGACGAGAACCGCAACCTCATGATCGCCTCCGTGGTCATCATCCTGGGCGTCGGCATGGAGACCTCCGGCATCGCCATCCCCCTGGGCTCCTACACGCTGCCCGGCATGGCAACCGCCACCCTGGTGGGCATACTGCTCAACCTCATCCTCCCACGCGCCGAGAAGGCGTAGTAGGGGAGAGAAGCCCCAGCTCAGGCCCCATGATCTTCCCGGGACGCCTCGGCAAAGTGCCGGGGCGTCCCTCGTGTTCGGGTGTCTTGTCGCAAGCTGGCGACGAATTGTTGTTATGAAGTTCCCATATGTTGTATCGCGCGCGATTGAATAGGGTAGTATTGACACGTCGAACAAGACCGTGAGGGGAGAAACCCATGTCTCAGAAGCAGCAGAAGGACCTCGTAATCGTCGGAGCGGGCCCTGCGGGCCTCTCCGCCGCCATCTACTCGGCGCGAGCCCTGCTCGACGCCGTGACCCTGGAACAGGAGGCCGTGGGTGGCCAGATCATCCTCACCAGCGAGGTCGATAACTACCCCGGCGTCCCACACACCGACGGCTTCACCCTGACGGACACCATGCAGAGGCAGGCCGAGGAACTCGGTGCCAGCGTGGTCATGGGCAAGGTGGAGTCAATCTCCAAGGACGAGCGGACGGGCAGGTTCGCCGTCGTCACGCCTGACGTGAGCTACGAGTCACGTGCCGTCATCATCGCTGGCGGCGCGACCCCGCGCCCGGGCGGCTTCGAGGGCGAGGACGAGTTCCGTGGGCACGGCGTCTCGTACTGCGCCACCTGTGACGGCATGTTCTACCGCGGCAAGCAGGTCTTCGTCATAGGCGGGGGCAACTCGGCCGCCGAGGAGGCCCTGTTCCTCGCCAAGTTCGCCGACCACGTGACCATGGTGGTGCGCAAGGACCACCTGCGCGCCCAGGCGGCCGTGCAGCGGCAGGTCGAGCAGAACGAGAGGGTCTCCGTGCGCTTCAACACCTCCATCGTGAAGGTCGACGGGGACAAGCTCCTCAAGAGCGTCAGTTTCAGGGACAACCTCACCGGCGACGTCCACGTGGAGGAGTTCGACGAGGGCAGCTTTGGCGTCTTCGTGTTCGTGGGTCGCATCCCGGCCTCCGAACTCGTGAGCCAGTCGGTCGACGTGGACGAGCGCGGCTACATCGTCACCAACGAGCGCATGGAGACGAGCCTGCCCGGACTCTTCGCCGCGGGCGACGTGCGCCAGACGCCGCTGCGCCAGATCATCACGGCAGCCTCGGATGGCGCCGTCGCCGCCACGAGCGTCGCTTCCTACCTGGGACAGCCCATAGACTGCTGAGGCCGGCAAGCGGGCCCTCGCGGCCTCGTGCCATCGCATCCACAGGAATGCCCCCGTCCAGAGGAGCCTCTTGGCGGAGGCATTCCTTTTCTTCTCCCCTATAACCGTGATAATATATCTTATGTAAAGTAGAAGAGACCCTCGCCTTTCTCTGGGGGCTCTCTTGGCGACGGCCCCTGTCTCACCTCTGACGTGCCGATGGCGACAAGTCCGGCTGTCCGCTGGCCCGACTATGCCATCGTGGACAGTTTTCCGCCCATCCCGCGTCGATTCTGTCCACGATGGCAAGATTGGGGCTCGCCGTTGGGCTCGCATGGGCAGAGTGACTCCGGGCCAAGCCCTGCAGGCAGCTAGCCGATGCGCGGAATCTTGCCCGTGGCGAGCGAGCTGCGGCAGTAGTCCAGGATCAGCTCCTGTGTCTCGGCCTCGGTGTCGGTGTTCATGATCACGAGGATCTCGTCCAGGGCCTCGAGGACGGTCTCTCCGTTGGGGACGAGCTCCACGCCCGCGCGCGACACGGTGACGATGCGCGAGTCGTCTGGCCAGCCCACCTCGCCCAGGGCCCGTCCCTCGAGCTTGCTGCCCGCACCCACGGTATAGGTGTGGAGGACCTTCTCGCCTGGCTCGCCGTTGGCGGAGGGGTCGACGGGCGTCAGATCGAGAAGCCTGGAGAGCAGCCTCTCGTAGAACGGGTCCGTCTTGGTGAGGTTGGCGACGACGTACGAGACGATGGAGACGATGGAGACCGAGAGCAGCGCGTCCATGCTGCCCGTGAGCTCGAAGGCGAGCACCACGGCCGTCACGGGGGCCCTCACGACCGACGCGAAGAGCCCTGCGATGCCCAAGGCCATGAAGTTGGCCATGAAGAGCGACTGGACGCCCGTGACGCGGGTCAGGCAGGCTGCGAAGACGGCTCCGCAGAGCATCCCCATGACGCAGAGCGGGAACAGCGTGCCCCCGGGCGTCCCCGCCCCGAAGCAGACCGTCGTGTAGAGGTACTTTCCCAGGAGCAGCAGGGCCAAGGTCCCCAGGGGCACGGCCGCGGGGGCCGAGAGAAGCTCCACGATGGCGTCGCCGCCACAGAGCAGCTCGGGCATGGCGTAGGCGACGGGAATGGCCAGCGCGAAGGGAATCGCGAGCCTGAGCTGCAGGGGCAACTCCCCCATCTTAGCGAACAGGCGTTCGGTACATGCGAACATGCCGCGATTGTGGACGGCACCCGCGAGCCCGCAGAGCACGCCCAGGGCAACGACATAGAGGTAGTAGTCGTGCGGGATGTCCTTGATGAAGGCGAGCTTGAGCACGGGCTGCACGCCCAGGACCTGTGACACGAGGAAGTCCGACGCCACGGCGCTCGCCATGGCGGACACGATGAGCGACGGCGCGAACTCCTTGTGGATCTCCTCTATGGCAAAGAGCACGCCCGTGAGCGGCGCGTTGAAGGCGGCGGACATGCCCGCGGCGGCCCCGCAGGTGACAAGGAGGCGCTCCTCTCCCCTGTTCCTCCTGAGCAGGCGCGAGACGGCCTTGCCGCCCATGCTCCCCAGCTGCACGCTGGGACCCTCCCTGCCCATCGAGAGGCCGGCGAGGGCGCAGAGCACGCCCTCGCTGAACTTCGCGAGGAGGACGCGGTGCCAGGGCATGTCCATGCGGCCCATGACCTCGGCGTCCGTCTGCGGGATGCCCGAACCCGAGGTGTAAGGCTCCCAGCGAACGAGCGCGGCGACGACGAGGCAGCAGGCGAGCACGAGGGCGGCGAATCCCAGCAGCCCGAGGCCGGAGGAGAAGAAGGTGGGCAGGAGCCCCCTCAGGATGTGCTCCGCCCTCGTGAGCGCCATGCGGTAGAGGGTCACCACTCCCCCGCCCGTTATTCCCACCAGCGCGCCCTCCCAGACCATGTCTATCTGGAAGCGACGCGAGAAGCGCCTCCTGACTTCCCCCTGCATCGTGTCTGCGAACACCTGCGCGTGACCTCCCCTGCTGGCCGCCGCGGCGGCCCCGTGCCAATCGTCGAGATAAGACCAACTGCCCAAAGACCGGACGACCCAACATCATACGCATGCCACGGGCGGGGACGAACCGTCTGGTCCGCCCCCGCCCGTCGTCGAGTCCCAAAGGGCTGCCGGCTGCTAGTAGCTGCCGCCGCCGATGAAGCTGTACACGCTGGCGATGCACACCGTGCGGCCGGGATACGGCGCATGGATCATCTGGCCGCCGCCGATGTAGATGCCCACGTGACCGTCACTCGGGAAGACGAGGTCGCCCACCTGGAGCTCGTCCATGCTGGTCTTCCAGTCTCCCGTGGACTTGAGCGAGTCGATCATGTCGTAGGTGGTGCGGCCGCGGGCGTAGCCGTAGCTGTAGCAGACCAAGCCGGAGCAGTCCACGCCGCTGGCGGATGCGCCACTCCACTCATAGGGCACGCCGATCATGGAGTAGGCCGTGGAGAGGCCGCCGCCCGAGGCGCCGCCGCTCTTCGAGGTGCTTGGCTCCTCCTGGGTCGCCTGCCGGGTCTGGGGCTGCTGCTGGGGTGTCTCGTCCTGGGACGGGCTCTGAGCCTGACCCTGGGAGGGGGCGTTATCCTGCTGCTCGGCCTGGGCGGGCGTCTCCGCCGCCTGGGTCGCCTCAGACGATGTGCCGCCGTCGTGCGCCTCGCTGATGACCTGACTCACGGCAGAGGCCTGCCCCCCGCTCTCCTGGGCCTGCTGCTGCTCGGCCGCGGCCTGGGCCGCGAGCTGCTCCTGGACCTCGGCGCTCAGGCTGTTGTAGTACGAGCGCGCCTGCTCGAGCTTGGAGTTGTACTCGGCAACCTGGGAGTTGAGGCTGTCGACTGCGGCCTGCTGCCCCTGCTGGCGGCTCTCGAGCTCCTCCTCCTCGCCCTTGAGCTGGCCCTGGAGGTCGTTGACGCGGGCGATGCTCTGGGCCTGCGCCGAGCTCACCTTGCCGGCATAGTAGACGTTCTGGACGAAGTCGCTGATGCTGTTGGAGCCCAGCGCTATCTGGAGCAGCGAGACGGAGCCGTTCTTGTACGAGCTTCGCACCGTGGTGCCCAGCTCGCCCTTGGCAGTCTGGAGCTGCTGCTGGGTCTCTTCGATCTGGCTCTGCTTCTGGCCGATCTGGTAGCGGGTCTGCTCGAGCTCAGCGGTCTGGCTCTGCAGGCTCTGCTCCAGCGAGGACGCCTCCGAGCTGAGGGACGATATGGTCGCGGACGCCTGGGCCAGGTCGGCCTGCGGATCGGCGAGGGCCATGGTGGGGAGCAGCCCGGCAGTGGCCAGGACTGCGGCCAGGCCAGCCGTGGCGGCCCTGCGTCCGAAGGAACGAGCCAATGGGCTCTTGGGCATGAGCGTTTCCTTTCGTAGGCTAGTCCCGTCAATTCTATGATTCCGGCAAGGGGCCGACTGCCATTCCACAGAACGGCCACCGGCCTGAAACCCCTGCAAAAGCGGACGGGAGGTCCGTACCTACTTCACCTGGACGAGGGTGAACACCTCCTGGTCGAAGGACTCGGCGATGGTCTTGCGGGGGTCCAGGAAGGCAAGCTCGAGGATGAAGGAGAAGCCCACGACCTCGGCCCCCGCCTTCTTGACCAGCCGCGCGGTGGCGACGGCGGTGCCGCCCGTGGCAACCAGGTCGTCCACGATGAGGACCTTGTCGCCGTCGCGGACGCCGTCCTTGTGTATCTGCAGCTCGTCGGTGCCGTACTCGAGGGAGTAGGTCTCGGAGTAGACGGCACGGGGGAGCTTGCCAGGCTTGCGGGCTGGGACGAACCCGGCGCCGAGCTTGTAGGCGACGGGGGCGCCGATGAGGAAGCCGCGGGCCTCGGCGCCCACGACCTTGGTGATGCCGGCGCCCTCGTAGTGCTCCGCAATCTGGTCAACGGCCGACGCCAGCCCCTCGGGGTCCGCCAGGAGCGGGGTGATGTCCTTGAAGATCACGCCCGGCTCGGGGTAGTCGGGGATGTCGACGATGTAGCTTTCGAGCTTGCGGTCGGACACGTCTGTTCCTCTCATCTTGGTCGTCCTGGTGGGCGACGCGCTAGTCCTGTCTGTCCTCCATCTGGTTGAAGGTCTGCGAGACCTGCCTGCGGATGAGCGCCTCCCGCACGTTGCCGGTGAGGCTCAGCATCTGGCGGAACGCCTGCTCGAACTGCTGGCGGCTCTCGCTGGTGAGTTCCATCTGGACCCCTCCGCCCTTGCGGGCGAACACGATGAGCGCCTGCTCGAACATGGCGCTCTCGCGATTGGCGGCCGTGACGTACTGCCTCAGGTTCTTGGGGCCGATGCCGAAGTGGCGCAGCTCGTCGCAGGCCCTGATGAGCGGGAAGTCCTTCCCGTCCACCAGGTCGCGGCCGTGCGGCGACCTCTTGAGCGCGATGAGGCCCGCGTCCGAGAGCTGGCGCACGAAGCTCACCGACATGCCCAGCACCTCGGGCATGCGGTCGATGGGGTGGAGCTTCTTCGCAAGCTCCTCGTCCTCGTTGGGAAGACGCAGCGAGCTGGGGAGCCCCAATGCCTCGTCCTGCCCCCCCACCGGCCCGGAGCCGTTGCCCTCGAGCCGCTCCTTGATCACGGAGAGGGGCAGGAAGCGAGTCTTCTGGAGGTAGAGGATGGTCTCGAGGCGATGCACGTCATGCTGCGAGTACAGGCGGTAGCCCGAGGGCGTGCGCGACGGGTCGAGCAGCCCCTCGTCCTCGAGGTAGCGCACCTTCGAGATGGAGAGGTCGGGGTACTGCGCCTGCAGCTTGCGAACGACCTTGCCGATCGTCAGGTATCCGGCGTCGGGCATGGCCTAGTTCCCGGTCTCGATCCTGGCCGGCTTCTGGTTGGTGTGGAACACCATGCGGAAGGTGCCGATCTGAATCGTGGAGCCGTCCTTGAGCATGGCGCGGTTGACGATGGCGCCATCCACCCAGCTGCCGTTGAGCGAGCCCAGGTCCTCGATGGTGGCGAATCCGGAGGCGAGTCCGCTGAGGTCGATGCGCGCATGGCGGCGCGACACCGTCATGTCGTTGAGGAAGACGGAGCTGTTGGGGTCACGGCCGATGCTAATCTCGTCCTCGCTCAGCTCGAAGACGGAACCAGTCTGGGGCCCCTTCACGATTGAGAGCGTGGGACTCGACGGCCTCGCCTGGTCCATGAGGTCGGGCGAGGTGGAGTCGGAGGAAGGCATGCGGAAGATCTCGGTCGCGCCCATCTCGGGGCTGTTGTTTGTGGACGTCAAGGCGGCTCCCCTCGATGTGGAGTGTACGTAGACCATCATAGCGCTTGCGCCTGGGCTACCTGCAGGCGACGCAGTCCATCTCGACGAGCGCGCCCAGGGGCAGGCGGGCGACCTCGACGACGGAGCGGGCGGGGGCGGGCGTCACGAAGTGGCGCCCGTACACCTCGTCGACCGCGGGGAGGTCGTCCAGGTCCGTCAGGTAGAGCGTGGTCTGGGCGACGTCGGAGAGGGTGCAGTCGCATTCGGAGAGGAGCGACGCCACCAGGGCGATGATCCTCTCGGCCTCGGCGGCGGCACCGCCTTCCACGATGCGCGTGGGGTCGTCGGGGTCGACAGCGACCTGTCCTGCGGCGAAGACGAGGCGCCCCGCCGTGGTCCCCTGGGAGTAGGGGCCGGCCGCGTCGGGCACGCCCGGCGCGTGGACGGAGTACTTCATCGCTCGTCTCCCCCCGAGAAGGCGCCCAGCCTGCGCTCGCGGGCGGCGTGCACGAGCCGCTCGAGGGCGGCCTCCAGCACGTCGGTGGGGCAGGCGAGGTTGAGGCGCTCGAAGCAGTCGCCCTCGGGGCCGAACATCGAGCCCTCGTCGGGGAAGAGCAGCGCCTCCTCGCACATGAAGGCCTCGAGCTCCTCCTTCGAGAGCCCCCAGGAGCCGAAGTCGAGCCATGCGAGGTAGGTCCCCTCCAGCGGGTAGAGCTCGACCTCGGGCAGGTAGGCGGCAAGGAAGCCCCGGAGCATCCGGTAGTTCGCCCACACGAGCCCGATCAGCTGCTCGAGCCACTCGTCGCAGCTCGTGTAGGCCGCCTGGGTGGCGACGTAGGCGAAGGCGTTGAGCTCCAGGAACGGCACCTTGGCGAAGCCCTCCTCGAAGCGCTCGCGCAGGGCCTCGTCGGGGATGTAGATGGCGGACGCCTGGCAGCCGGCCAGATTGAAGGTCTTGGAGGGGGCGGTGCACACCAGGATGTGGTCGTACTCGCCCGCGTCGGCGACGCGCAGGATGGTGGTGTGGACGTGGCCGGGCATGACGAGGTCGTCGTGGATCTCGTCGCTCACCACGATCACGTCGTTCGCAACGCAGATGTCGAGGAGGCGCCTCAGCTCGTCGGCCCTCCAGACGCGGCCCACGGGGTTGTGCGGGCTGCAGAGCACGAGCATGCGGTTCCTGGGGTCCGCCGCCTTCCGGGCGAGGTCCTCGAAGTCCATCTCGTAGGCGTGGCCGCCGTCCTCGAGCTCGACGCGCCTCAGGGGGTTGGTGACCAGCGTGCGCCCCGTCCGCTTCACTGCCATGCGGAAGGGGTAGTACACAGGCGGCTGGATGATGACGCCGTCGCCCTCCTCGGTGAGCGAGCTCACGGCGTTGAAGATGGCCGGTACGACCCCTGGCGAGGTGACCAGCCAGGCGCGCGCCGGCGTCCAGCCGTGGTGGCGCGCCTGCCAGCCTATGCACGCGTCGTAGAAGGCGTCGGTGGGCTCGGTGTAGCCGAGGATGGCGTCGTCCAGGTAGGACCTCAGGGCGTCGATCACCTCGGGCGGGTTGGGCAGCTCCATGTCGGCGACCGAGAGCGGCACGATCTCGTGCCCCACGCGGGGGTTGCGCCGGTACATGGCGTCCCACTTCGCCGACCCGGTGTTCTCTCGGCTCACATGGGTCTCGAAGTCGTATCCCATGGCGTCTCTCCCTCCCTCGGGTCCCGGGCGCACGCCCGGGCGCTCATCCGATTATCTACGAACGCAGGCCGCGCGCGCCCACGAAGTCGTCCGTCTTGCGCAGGAGCCCCTGGCCGTCGAGCTCGCCCCCTGTGGGGGTCACGCGGTCTGCCTGGGCGAGCCAGCCCGCCCAGGGCAGCGCCTCCCTCAGGCGAGAGAGGACGCGCCCGTGCCCCACCGGCGTCACCGAACCGAAGGAGAGGAGGCTCCTCCAGAGCCTGCGCACGAGCGTGGGCGGCACCATGAGGAGGAAGCAGTCCTCCCCCGCGAGCGGCAGCCGTGCGATGAGGCAGCCTATCCGCCCGTCCAGGAGGAGCTCGCCGAGCCTGCCCGCCGCGGGAAGCGTGTCCTCGCCCGGCAGGTAGTCCCTGAGGACGGCCTCGGCGGAGTCTCCCCAGAGCGCGAGCGGGACGAGCCGGTCCGTGACGTCCTCGGTCCCCAGGCCCTCGTAGGGCTTGTAGCCCCCCTGCTCGACGTTGGCCAGGAACGACAGCCAGGCGCTCAGGGTCTGGGAGCGCGGGCTCAGGTCCCAGATCGCGTACTCGTCGTCGCCGGTGCGCCCCAGGAGGGGAATCGACGCCAGGGAGCCGTCGCCCAGGAGGGCGGGCTGGAAGGAGCACTCCCCCACCGCGAGGCCGTCGCCCGCGAACGCGGCCTGCGCCCAGGAGCTGGCCGGACCGCCGGAGGCGAGGAGCACCAGCGTGCCCGTGAGGTCGCAGAGGGCGCAGCCCCCACGGAAGGGGTCGTCCGCACCCTCCGTGACATACGAGACGGGCCCCAGGAGCGGTGCCTCCCCCTCGGGGAAGCTCGCTCCCAGGAGCAGGTGCTCCTCGTGCAGTTCGCTCTGCAGCATGCAGGTCACATCCAGACTACGCGCCCATGAGCTGGGTCACGTCGAAGAAGAGGGGCAGTTCGAAGGGAGAGAAGGCCGGCACGCTCACGGGTCGCAAGCTTCCGCGCAGGCAGCTTACGGCCACGCTCCGCCCGTCCTGGGTCCAGGAGGAGTAGCCGAAGGGCCCTCCCAGGTCGCAGAGCTCGCCCTCCCCGCGCAGGGTCGTGGAGTACGAGACGGGCTGGCCGCGGTAGCAGCGCCCGCCCACGCTCCACTCCGGCGTGACCACGACCTTGCCCCAGAAGCCGAGTGCCCAGCCGCTCACGCGGATGGGCCAGCTGCTGCGCGCCAGGTGGATCTGCCCCAGGTACTCGTCATAGGCCCAGTCCATGAGGGCGGCGGTGTCGTCGAAGCGCCCCTCGTGCGTCTGGCAGCCCAGGACGCAGCTGAAGAGCTGTAGCCCGTGCCGGCGCGAGGAGCCCAGGAAGGTGGTGCCCGCCTCCACCGCGCCGGTCTTGATGCCGCAGAGGCCGCCGTAGCTCTCCATGAGGTCGTCGGTCGACTCGAAGGTCCGCTCCTTGCCCGCCACCACGCAGCTGTAGCTGCGCGTCATGACGGCCTGCGCGATGAAGGGGTAGTTCTCCAGCGCGTAGCGGCCCATCACCACGAGGTCGTGGGCGCAGGAGTAGTGCCCGTCCTGCTCGAGCCCGTGCGTGTTGGCGAAGTGCGTGTCGCCCATGCCGAGCTCGGCGGCCTTCTGGTTCATGAGCGCCACGAAGGCGTCGGTGCTGCCCGCCACGTTGATGGCGACGTCGTCCGCGGAGTCGTTGCCCGAGTACACGAGCATGGTCATCATCAGGTCGCGCAGGGTGGGGGCATCTCCCTGCTTCCACCCCGTGAGCTGGGCACCCTCCTCGTAGCTGCCCTCGACGACCGTACAGGCGCCGTCGAGCGACCTGCCCGAGTCGAGGGCCACCATGGCCGTCATAACCTTGGTGATGGACGCCATTGCCATGTGCTCTTGGGCGTCCTGGGCGAAGAGGACGTTGCCGTCCTGGTCCATGACCTCGTAGCTCCTGGCCTCGCTGAGCCTGGGGGGCTCGACCGCGAACGCGGGGGCAGGCAGGGCCAGGAAGCACAGGACCGCGAGAACGAGGGCGAGGGACGCGCCAAGGACGATGCGGGATGTCCCCCGTCCGAACGTGCCCCAGGTGCCGGCGGGCCTCATCGGCCCTCGCCGTCCTCCGCCCTGGACGCAAGGGCATCTCGCCTGATGGCGATGCCGGTCCTGGTGTACTCGAGGACGGCGAGCAGGGAGCAGAGGAGCCCCGCGTACACGAAGAAGATGCCCATGCAGGCGGGGTCGTGGTTGAGGCCAGGCAGCCAGCCGAGGCTGGTGACCCCCAGCCCCCGCACGACGGGAAGGCCCAGCAGGAGGTCGCAGAAGCCAAACATGAGGAGCGCCGTCGCCGCCTTGCCCACGAAGACCACGTCCACCGGACGGCGGCGGTAGTGCTGCAGGCGCAGCCCGCCCAGGAAGAGGTAGACGTCGCGACCGATGACGAAGCAGGCCACCCACACGGGGAGCTCGCCGGTGATGATGAGCCCCAGGACGCCCGTGAAGAGCAGCACGCGGTCCATGATGGGGTCCATGACCTTGCCCACCCAGCTGACGGTCTGGGTGCGGCGCGCCACCTGCCCGTCCAGGAAGTCCGTCACCGCGGCGACCGCATAGAACGCCAGGGCGACGTAGCGGTTCATGTCCGAGACGAACATCCACAGGAAGACGATGGTGAGCACGAAGCGGCAGGCAGTGATCACGTTTGCCACGGTGAGAATCGCGTTGGACGGGTTCTGGGGGCTGCCCACGGGGGCGGTTGCGGTGCCATGGGCCTGCGCCATGGCGGCGTCATGGTCCGCCTGGCTCTTCACGCGGGTCTCGATCTTGTCCTTGGTCTTTCCCAAACGAGCGCCTCCGATGCTCCGGACCCTCGCCCGGAATCGCATTGAACGACCCTCATACTACCCCATGCCCCCAGGGGCTAGACGGGCAGGAGCTCCCGCACCACACGCTCCCCAAGCTCGCTCGTGCTGGCGCTCCCGCCCAGGTCGGGCGTGAGGGTGTCGCCGTCCTGCAGCACGCGCTCGATGGCGTCCAGCACGCGACGCGCCCACTCGGCGTGTCCCAGGTGCTCGAGCATCTGGCTCGCGGACCAGAGCGTGGCGAGCGGGTTGGCGATGCCCCGTCCAGCGATGTCCGGCGCCGAGCCGTGGATGGGCTCGAACATGGAGGGGAAGCGTCCCTCGGGGTTGAGGTTGGCCCCCGCGGCGAGCCCCATGCCCCCGCTGATGGCGGCGCCGAGGTCGGTCAGGATGTCGCCGAAGAGGTTGGAGGCAACCACCACCTGGAAGCGGCCAGGGTCCCTCACCATGAGCATGGCCGCCGCGTCCACCAGGTAGCTGTGGGTCTCCACCTCCGGGTACTCGGCCGAGAGCTCCTCGAAGACCTGGTCCCAGAAGACCATGGAATAGTTGAGGGCGTTGCCCTTGCTGATGCTCGTGAGGCTCCTGTGCTCGCGCCGTGCCAGCTCGAAGGCGTAGCGCATGATGCGCTCGGTCCCGTGGCGAGAGAAGACCCCGTCCTGGATCACGACCTCGCGCGGGGTGCCCGCGTACAGCCAGGAGCCGGAGCCGGCGTACTCGCCCTCGCTGTTCTCGCGGATGAACGTCATGTCAATTTGCCCGGGCTCGACGCCCTTGAGGGGGCAGGGCGCACCCTTGAGCAGGCGCACGGGACGCACGTTGACGTACTCGTCGAAGTCGTGGCGGATCCTCAGCAGGAGGTCGCGCAGGGACACGTGGTCGGGCACGCCGGGGAAGCCGACCGCGCCCAGGAGGATGGCGTCGAAGCCCCTGAGCCTCTCTATGCCGTCCTCGGGCATCATCTGGCCGGTCCTGAGGTAGTGCTCGCAGCCCCAGGGGAAGCTCGTGAAGTCGAAGTCGAAGCCACCGTCCGCCTCGGCGACCGCGTCCAGGAGCCTGACTCCCTCGGCAACCACCTCGGGACCTATGCCGTCGCCGGGGATGAGGGCGATCCGATGGGTCTGCTTCGTGGCCATGTCTCCTCCTGACCGCCCCTGGGGGCAAGCGTCTCGTACCGATGCAGGAGTTTAGGGCATGGGAGTTTCGGGCGGGTAAACGGGCGTGCGCCCGCCCATGCGCACGGAGCCGAGGAGCGCCTCCGGCTCGTGGACTCTGAGCTCGAGCGGGAGTCCCTCCGCCGTGGCGGCACAGACCACGTGCCCCAGCTCCAGCCCCCAGCGGAAGCGCCAGTGGCCGAACCAGTCCTGGTGCTCGCGCAGGTCCGCGTAGAAGCCCGTCCCCTCCGCCTTGAGCGTCGCCTCGATTCTCGTCCAGAGGCGAGCGAATGCCTCGGGCGTGACCCTCGAGGGCTGGTCCTCCAGGCTGGGCGCGAGGGCCTGGCCTCCGCGCCTCAAGGTCATGACCTTGAGGCGGTCCACGTCCTCGGAGGCAGACGCGACGTCGAGCCCCACCACCGAGGGAGAGGAGCACACGGCCACGAGCTGGTGAGTGTGGGATATGCCCAGGTGCCAGTCGCCCGAGGTGGGCTCGGGCTTCCCGTAGGGACCGTCGAGCAGGTCCCCGTCCCGAACGAGCCCCATGCACCCGGCAAGGATGAGGCCCGTTCCCAGGGACTCGGCCCTCATGCCGGGATGCCGCGCATGGCACGCTCTGTCCAGGTAGCGCGGCATGACGCGTCCCTCGAGCGCGTCGGCGAGCTCGCGCGGGTCCCCCAGCTCGCAGAGCGACCCGAGGTCAAGCAGGTGGCAGGTCACCTGGGCGTCGGATGCGAGCGCCTCTCTCCCCTGGCGCATGGCTACTGCACCTTCTCCACAAGGTGGCGGTACTGGATCTGGGCCAGGTCTCGGAGGGCGCGCGCGAGCTCGAGGAGGAGGTAGCGCGGCTCCATCCGCCCCGGGAGGTCGTTCCAGGGGAGCTCGGGCGCGACCATCGCGAGCAGGACGGAGGCGACGAGGATGGCGAAGCCTGCAGCGAGCGTTGGAGTGGACAAGACGAGGACCCTTCTTGCGTCTTTCTGACCAACAGATTGTATCAACTGGGTGTAATAGAGGACAAACTCCTCCGGGTGGGCGCATCCTAGTGGCAGGGACCCAGAGATCGATCGAGGCATGGGAGGTCGGAACATGGCAAAGAACACAAGGCAGGACGCGCGGGGCGTGGCGCGTCAGTACAGTCTGGGCGAGGAGGTCGCCAACTCGATCTCTCACGGAGTGGCCGCGCTGCTCTCCATCGCCGCACTGGTCATCATGATCGTGGTGGCGGTGAGCCATGGGGGCGGGTTCCGGCTCGCCGCGGCGATAGTCTTCGGGATCTCGCTCTTCCTGGAGTTCCTCTTCTCCACCCTCTATCACGCGCTCGCGCCCGAGAAGGCCAAGCGCGTCTTCCGCATCATGGACCATGCGGCCATCTACGTGCTCATCGCCGGCAGCTACGCGCCATACGCGCTGGTGACACTCCGCGACGAGGGAGGGCTGGTGCTCTTCTCGGTGGTGTGGGGCGTAGCGATCCTGGGCATCGTGGCGGAGTGCTTCCTCAAGGAGAGGCAGCCAAAGTGGATGTCTGCCCTGGCGTACCTGGCCATGGGCTGGCTCGTCATCTTCAGGCTGCCCCAGCTCATGGCGCTGCTGCCCATGCCGGGCTTCGCGCTTCTGGTGGCCGGAGGCGTCTGCTACACGCTGGGTACGGGCTTCTACGTGGCAAAGGGCGTGCCCTACCTGCACTTCGTCTGGCACCTCTTCGTGCTGGCAGGCGCCGCGTGCATGGCGCTCTCCGTCATACTCTTCGTGCTGTAGGACGTGTCGCGGAGCGGGGTTCGCGCGTCCCGTTTTGCTTGTTCCTGCCCGCAGCGGTCCACGGGCAAGCCTTGCGTATGGCTACGGTGGGAGGCGCCTATGACGCCCGCGCCTGGGAAAGCAACCAGTCCCTCAGTATCACGGCATGGTTCACCTGGGGGTCCTTGGCGGCATAGAGCAGCGTGACGACGTCATGCGAGAGAAGTTCCGCCGCCAGGCTCGAGGCCTCGTCGCTCTGGTCGAGCTCCATGAGGTAGCGAGCGCGGAAGCTCTGGAAGTTCTCCGCTTTGTGGGCGAACTCCTTGCGCGCCTCGTTGGAGGGTGCGAGTCCCTTGGCCCAGAGGTCGGGGTGCAGGCGTTCCTTGCTCATGCCGCGCGGCCAGAGGCGGTCGACCAGAACCCTGAAGCCGTCCGACTCGCTCGCGTCCTCGTACACGCGCTTGATGCTGACCCGCGCCATGCTGCTGCCTCCCTGGTTGGCTACAGGGTTAGTTGTTCCCAAGCTGGGACATGGTATGCATTTGAATGAAAAAAGCAGGGGCCATCCCAAAACCCCTGCGTTAGTGCCATGCATACAACCACTACAGGTCCAGTTCCGAAATAGCCTCTCCTATACGGTGTACAACCCCCACTACCAAGGCGTTGCCCATGCAGAACGCTCTGTTGTTGTCACTCATCCCCGTATTAGTCCAACCCTTGGGAAACCCCTGCAGCTGGTCGAGCTCATCGGGTACCAGCCTACGATAGCGACCGTCAACTTCGATGACATGTTTGAAGCGTGAGGCGGAGGAGCCCCCCTCACCCGTAAGAATGGTGCGCGACGGCTTGTCCAAAGAATCGGGCCAGGCCATCGACCCCTCTGAATATACATAGGTGAAGCCGGTCTTCTTGTTCGTTCGCGGTTCGTGTTTTGCGCCCTTCAAATACTCCCATCGCGGCAAGGCATCCTGTGAGACGTAGAACGATTCGGGGACCTCGAACTCCGGGACAAGTACGTCGCGCAGGATCTTCCTGCTCCCCTCATACCGCTCCGCCACCGAGCAGCTAAGAACCTCGTTGTCAACCATTACGCCTGCATCGCCAAAGGGGCTCTTACTTCCCCCCTTGTTGAATCCTTGCGAAGCGTCGTAGGGGTCAGCTGGAATCTTCAAGGTTCGCCAATCCCCCTTCTCATCGGCCGGGAATGCGGTCGCCATGACTCCCCCGATAATCCTGTCCTCAAGTTCCCAGGAGGCATTTCGCTCTGCGTAGATATAGACTCGCTTCCTGCGTTGTGAGAAGCCGTACTCAGCGCTGTTCACCACACGCCACTCGACCGAATACCCAAGGTCAGCCAAGCAGGAAAGGATGATGGCAAAATCCCTGCCGCGCTGAGGTGCGGGGGACTTGAGCAGACGGTCGACGTTTTCGAACAGGCAATAGCGCGCGTTTGCCTCAGACATAGAAATTTGAATCTTAAGGAAGCGATAGATGTCCCACCAGAGCACGCCCTTCCTGCCCTCTATCCCACCCGCCTGAGATAATGGGCGGGCTACGGAATAGTCCTGGCAGGGAAACCCGCCAACCACCATGGACACCTGAGGAATGTCAACGCGTCCCTCCTCGAAGTCATTCAAAACCTCGTTGATATCGCGATTTACCACCGAGTCGACGCCAAAATGCGACTTGTAGCAGTCAGCCGCAAATTGGCGCGAGGCGGTTCCGGGTGGTTCCCACTGGTTTGCCCAGACGGTCTTGAAGGGACCCGAGGGCGAAAGGTCAAAGTCGGGTCTACCTTCTTCGTGGTATCCCTCGAGGCCAAGCCTAAACCCGCCAACTCCTGCAAAGAGCTCGGCTATCGTGACGCATCTCTCTGACGACACGTTTCTCCAATCGCTGCTGTGTCGTATTTCGCTCAGCTCATGGTAGACAATCGGTGGGACACGATCAAGGCTCGACTCATGCGAACCAAATCGTCTATTGCTGTTTGAGGACCCGCTCAATTTCTGTCTTGAGATAGCCCTGATTAAGCCAAAAGGACTTCTTTGTCGTCGGCGCACCATGGGGCTGGGGCCTGGTGTCAGACCGACGTTGGGCATGAGGGCGGACGTGGCAGCAACGATTCTCGTTGGAACGGACGGACTTGTCGGCCCTTCCCTCCCTTACGTTCTTCTGCATCTGCTCGTAGCAGCGCCGCGCCTCAGAGAGATCCTTGTCTGGCATCTGCCAGAAACAAACATCAGTGAGCCTCTGGACTCCATGGTCATCCATTCTATAAATCACGAACAGATACATTCGCTGCAAGTAACCAAGGAAGTCTGATTCCTCAAATGGCCGTTTTTCCAATTCGAAGTAGTCGAAGCTAGGAAATGAAAGCGCCTCAATAGGCATCCCATTCATCCTAAGTTTCATGGTCTTGGATTTTATCCCTGCCTTCTCGAACTCGAGGATGTGGTCGGCATCTCCAACGCCAAGGATGCGGTTGGTCACTCGCGCGGCGGAGCTCTTTGATTTGGGGATTTCCAGCCTTTCCACCAGTTCCGTGTCTGCCATTCCGAAGAAGGGTCTGAAACGCGCCCTGATGAGGGTCAACAGGTCCGTCTCTTTCTCCTCTTCGGAACGCTTGATTCTCTGTGCCTTCTTTTCCAGCTGGTCGTTCGTGACCCCATCCATGTAAGAACGCTTGAACGCCCAAGCCCTAGGCTTCGCTCCAATGGAAGAGAATGGCTGCTCGGTGGTCACCCTGTTGTTGGCTGCCTTGGTGGCAGCTTCCAGATAGATTGTGTCTGAGCAGGAGATGTCCTCGGCGCGTCCGTCCCTAATCTTCTGCACCACCGTCTCCCAGTCATGACGGATTTGTGGCAAATCCTCCTCGGGTATGCGCCATCGAAAGACCAGTTTGACCACATAGTCAACCGGAGAGATGTTCTTTTCCCACTCGTACGAAACGATGAGCACGTCGTTGATCTTCTTAAGGAAATGGCTTGTCTCAAATCTCTCGTTGACAATGTCCATGTAGTTAATCTGACCGACGGTGAGGCGCTCTTTTGCGCTCAGCTTGCCCTTCGAATTGCGTCGCAATGGCGTCGACTTGAGCTCGAGTCCCACCTCTTCGAAATCCGGATTGGGATTGCTGTTGAGCTCTAGGTTGAAGTAGTCCTTCTCAAGGGCGTCACCAAAGGCTCCCCTCCTCTTATGAGGGTCGTCAATGGATTGAAGTCCGATGAACTCGCGCAACGTGTGTCCCTCGAGCCGAACCGCATACTCGATGATCGATTCAATACTTTTGGGATCGTACGGCAGTGACTTCGTCATCTGTGCTCCTCCAAGATTCAGCCAAGTAAAATTCAGTCTAGTTGGAGAGAGGTATGCCAGGCCAGAAATTCGGCACGAAGAAGCAGACGCCTCCAACGTGGACGAAAAGTTCGATAGTGCTGGATTCGGAGATGAATTCAGACCAAAAATGGACGGAAAACGCGTTTGTGTAGGTTATGGCAGCGACCCTAGCGACTTCAACACAACTTTTTCTTTACACAAACGTGTTTTCCGTCCAGACAAAGAACCTACAGGGGTTCAAAGTCGACACAAACGCAAATCCCGTCCACGAGCCCCGTAAGCCTAGGCGCGGCGGAACAGGCGCTCTGCGAGGAGGCCGACAACGAAGCCCAAAATCGCCGGCAGTATCCATCCCATCCCCAGGCCGGCCAGGGGCAGAAGGTCAAACGGCAGCGCCACGCCCTTCGCGAAGCCATCGCGAAGGGCCACGATCACGCTGTCCACGCCACAGAACGTGATGCAGAGCTTCCAAGCAACCACCTCGCCGTGGCCTTTACCCCTCTGGACCAGCCCCATGATCACGAGCACGATGGCGATGGGGTACAGGGCAGAGAGCAGAGGCACCGAGTACTCAAGTATGGTCGTGAGTCCCACGTTCGCGAGCAGGCACGAGAGGGCAGCGATGGCCAGGGCCCAGCGTCTGTAGGGCATGAGCTCGTATTCCGTCGAGAAGTACTCGCTGATGGAGCAGATGAGCCCGATGCACACGTTGAGGCAAGCGAGGAGGAAGATCGCCGCCACAAGAACGCTCCCGGCACCCCCGAACTCCATCGCTGCTGCGGCGGCGATGACCTCGGCTCCATTGGTCGCGTCAGGTACCACGGACCCCATGGATGCTCCAAGGTATCCGAAGCCGCAGTAGATTGCCGCCATGCAGACTCCCGCGATGATACCGGAGCGCACCACCTGTCGCGCTATGCCCTCGGGACTCCGCACGCCGAGCTCCCTCACGTTCATGGCGATGACGTAGCCAAAAGCCAGGGCGGCCAGCACGTCCATGGTCTGGTAGCCATAGACGAAGCCCGCCACACCCGCGACGCCATCGTAGGGGGCGCTTGCTGCGGCCGCGGGCGTGCCCGGGGGTGACACGATGGTCGAGGCGACGAGAAGTACCACGAGGACGATGAGCGTGGGGCCAGAGACCTTGCCCATGAGCTCGGTCAGGCGGTTGGGGTGCATGGCGAGGAGGTATGCCGCGACGAAGAACGCGAGCGAGAAGACCACGAGGGCAGCGGACGCGGGGGTTCCCTCGGGAAGGAGGGGTCGGACCATCTCGAACGAGGTCGTGGCCGTGCGCGGAATGGCAAGGAAGGGACCGATGGCCAGGTAGGTCGCCGCCGCGAAGACCTTCGAGAAGATCGGGTGGATGCGGTCGGCGAGCTTGCCGACCGTGCCAGAGAGCGCGATTGCCGCGATGGTGAGGACAGGGAGCCCCACGGCAGATACGATAAAGCCCAGAAGGGCCTCGGGAGTCTGTGAGCCCGCACGCACGCCCAGGAGCGGCGCCAGGATCAGGTTGCCGGCGCCGAAGAACATCGAGAAGAGCGTGACGCCCACGACCAGGCCGTCGCGAGCCCCCAGCGCGCTCAGGCCCCTGTCAGATGCCAGCTGGTCTCTCTTCGCCATGGCGGTCCTTTCGATTGGCCACTCAGAAGGTACACGGTGTATAAGAATAGCGTGTTTCTTGCATCCATTCCGAGACTCTCTCGATGGCATTCGCGCGCTACGGGGCGAACCAACCGGAAATCCGGTAGGTCCACCCCGTAGCACACACCAATTTTTCCGCACCTTGATGCAGGCATCAACCTGTCCGCACGACATCCCCCTCCCCTACAGCTCCCTCCCCTGGTAGAGCCTGCAGGAAATCTGCATGGAGAGCAGGTAGACCACGACGCAGGCAAGGACGCCGATGGGGGCGAGCCACCATCCGAGCGCGCCAACGACCCCCGTCAGCCCCGCTCCCATGCCCTGCAGCGTCTCATTCGGAAGCAAGGCCAGGAGTGAGGGAACCAGGCAGGGCAGGACGACAATCGCCCTCGCCCTGGCAGTCCCCCAGGCGAAGAGGAAGGGCAGCTGCAGGCTGAAGAGCAGGTGCAGCACCAGGTATGCAAGCAGCAGGAAGCCGAAGAGGCTCCCAAGGCCGAGCTCCCCCGAGACCCGCGGCATGAGCAGGGGGAGCAGCCTGGCGCAGAGCAGTGCCAGAAGGGCGACGAAGAGTAGCACGACCAGGCCGAAGAGGGGCAGGAAGAGGTAGCGCGAGCGCACCACGTCCCGCCTCGTGACGGGAAGCGCCAGCCTGCCCTGCTCCCAGCCGCTCGCCTCGTCGGCGTTGAAGGCCCAGCTGAGGGCAAAGTACATCGCGATGCAGAGCGCGATGATGGGGAAGGCGACTATCTGGTCGATCGAGACGGTCGTCTCCCTGCCCGAGACGTAGTTGATCAGGAACGGGACGAAGACGGCCACCGCCGTCACCCACAGCACCTGGCGAAGCCTCCGCGCCATGAGGCAGAAATCCACGTACAGCAGAGACACCATCAGAACTCCTCCCCCCTGACGACGAGCAGCATGAGCTCGTCGATGTCCGCCGCGTCGCAGGCGAGCTGTGGGTAGGAGCGCAGGAACTCCGCGCGGTCGGGAACCAGCAGGTCATAGGACAGGTCGCGCCTCAGGACGCGAGCGCCGCTCCCGGCGAGGAGGCCGTCCTCGCGCACGCGCTCCAGCTCCGCCTCCCTCAAGCGGGCGATGCCCATCACGTCGTCCACGAGGTCCCTCTCGCACTGGAACACGACCCTTCCGTCGTCCACCATGAGGAGGTAGTCGGCGACGTGCTCGAGGTCACTCGTGATGTGGCTCGAGATCAGCGCGGAGCGGTCTCCCGGCTCCATCCACTCTCGCAGGATGCCCAGGACCTCCTCGCGCACGATGGGGTCGAGCCCCGCCGTTGGCTCGTCCAGGACCAGGACGCGCGCCCCCGTGGCGAGGGCGCAGGCCAGCTGCAGCTTCATGCCCATGCCGCGCGAGAGCTCGCGCACGCGCTTGCGGGCCGCGTGCGAGCGGTGCGGGCGCTCATCGTGCGGCAGGAGCCCCATGCGCTCGGACAGCTCCTGGAAGAGCCTCCAGTCGAAGCGCTCGTAGGCGAGGGCGTGCATGGTCGCCACCTGTGCCACGCTGAGCTCGCCCGGATAGGGGCAGGTCGAGCTCACATAGTCGATCGCCCCCTTCGCCTCGCGAAGCTCGCCGGGACCCATCTGCGAAACGGGATGCCCGAAGAGCTCCACCTCGCCTGCATCGGGGGCGAGGCCCCCCGTGATCGCGCGCATGATGGTGGTCTTGCCCGCACCATTCTGCCCCACCAGGCCCATCACCGACCCGCGAGGCAGGTCGAGGTCGATGTCCCTCAGCTCGAAGCCCTCGTAGGACTTGCAGAGCCCCCTCACCCTGAGGTCCGAGGGTTCCCCGCTCAGGTCCAGGGTGCCCAGCGCCAGCTTGCGTCCCATGTGTCCAGACATCAGCGACCACCCTCCTCCAGCACGAGGTCGAGCATCTCGTGCAGCTCGTCCGACCCGATTCCCGCCTCGCGCGCCCGTGCGGCGGCGAGGGCAAGCGCCTCCTCGACGGACCTCAGGCGCTCCTCGCGCAGCAGCTCGGGATCCACGCCCGCGACGAAGCACCCCTTGCCGGGCACGGTCTCCACGAGGCCCTGGGCCTCCAGCTCCGCGTAGGCTCGCTTGGTCGTGATGGCGCTGATCCTGAGGCTGGTGGCCAGGCTGCGTATGGAGGGCAGGGCCTCCCCCGGCTCGAGCGAGCCCTGGACGATCTGGGACCTGACCTGCGTGGCTATCTGCTCGTAGATGGGCGTTCCCGAGGAGTTGGAGAGCACAACCTCCATCCTGTCTCCTCTCTGCTCATACTGTATATATACAACATATACAGTATGAGCAGAGAAAATCAAGGGCGATTTTGGAGTAGGTCCTCTCGCCAGCGGACCCATGCGGGGTGCAACCCGTACACAACTCGCCCCAGATGACGACTTTCTGTCACCTGGGGCGAGTTCTGAACGACCAAGTGAGAGGGGCGCCAGAACCTACGCAGCAAGTTCCCTCACCGCAGCGGCGGCGACGTCCACCTCGTCCTCCGTGTTGAAGTACGAGAAGCTGAAGCGGACCACGCCCTGCTCGACGGTGCCCAGGGCGCGATGCATGCGCGGGGCACAGTGCGCCCCCGGCCGGGTGGCGACGCCCCAACGCTGAGAGAGCTCGTCCGAGACGGCGGAGGAGCTGTAGTCGCGGACGTTGAGGGCGACGATGGCGCAGCGCTCGGCCTGCTCGAAGTCGCCGTAGACGCGGACGCCGGCCACGTCGCGGACGCCAGCCCAGAAGCGGCGCATCAGGGCGTCCTCGTGGGCGCGGACCTCGTCGACGCCCACCTCCTCCAGCCATCCCAGCGCGGCGGAGAGGCCCGCGATGCCGTGGCTGTTGAGCGTGCCAGCCTCCAGGCGGGTGGGGTACTCGTCGGGCTGCGTCTCGAGGAAGGACTTGACGCCCGTCCCGCCCACCTTGAGGGGAGCCATGTCGACGCCCTCCGCGAGGCAGAGGCCGCCCGTGCCCTGGGGTCCCATGAGCCCCTTGTGCCCGGTGAAGCAGACCACGTCGGCACCGAGCCTGCCCATGTCGACGTCGTGCGCGCCCGCGGTCTGGGAGGCGTCGAGGACCACCAGGGCGCCGTGGGCGTGGGCCACGTCGGCCACGCGCCTGACGTCCACCATGTTGCCCGTGACGTTGGAGCCGTGCGTCACGGCGACGAGGCGAGTTCCGTCGACCACCAGACGCTCGAGGGCCTCGTAGTCGAGCCGTCCCTGCCCGTCCGCCCCGGCGAAATCCAGGCGCACCCCGCGCTCGTCGCGCAGGCGGTAGAGGGGCCTCAGCACGGAGTTGTGCTCGAGGTCGGTGCTCACCACGTGGTCTCCGGGACGCACCAGGCCCATGAGGGCAAGGTTGAGGGCTTCGGTGGAGTTGGAGCAGAAGGCCACGTGGTCGGCCCATGGGCAGCCGAAGAGCCTGGCCAGGCGCTCGCGCGCCACGTAGTCCGCCCTCGTGGCAACGAGCGAGGCCTCGCTCGTGCCGCGAGATGCGTTGCCCATGCTCTGCAGGGCCTCGACCACGGCATCCACCACGACCTGGGGCTTGCGCATGGTGGTGGCGGCGTTGTCCAGGTAGATCACGGCTTCCTCCTCATACGGGTCGCCCCGCCCCCGGATGGACCGCGAGCGGGGCGACGACTGCTCGTTGCGCGCCTGGCTAGGGCCTGACCACGTGCGAGGCCTCCATCTGGCGCTGGGCGATGACGTACATGTTGGTAACATCGCCCACCTGGAGCTTCTCGGCGATGCCATAGAAGTTGAGGCAGGTGCCGCAGCTCAGGACCTCGACGCCGGCATCTACGAGGGCCTTGATGTCCTCGATGGAGTCGGAGCCCTCGGTGGTGAGCTTGACGCCGCCGTTGTAGAACAGGACGCACTTGGGGAGGACCTCCTGCTGGGTGAGGGCGTAGATGAAGCCCTTCATGAGGGTGCGGCCCAGCTCGTCGTCGCCCTCCCCCATGTGGTCCGCCGTGATGGCAACGACCACGCCGTTGCCGGGGGTGCAGCAGGCGTAGTCTGCGGGGTCGACGTCCTTGACGGCCTCGGCGCTGCCGGCGCCCACCTGGATGCTCACCTGCCAGCTGCCGTCTCCCCCGTCCTTGACCGATGAGGAGAGGCCCTTCTCGCCCGCGAACTTCTGGAGGTTCTTGACGGAGGTGAGGTTGTCGACGGAGGTCACGACGGTCGCGCCCTCGGCCGCAGCGGCCACGGCCTTCATGGTCTTGACCACGGGGATGGGGCAGGCGTCGCCGATGGCGTTGACGTCGATGATTTCATTGCTCATGTGATGCTTCCCTTCTTGGGACCTCCGTCCCAGTCGATTGTGACGGCTACGCGACGACCCTGACGAAGGGCTCCCCCTCGCCGCGGGCCACGAACTCTCCCACGCGTGCCGCCGAGACACCGGTCGCGCGGATGCGCGCCACCAGCTCGTCAGCCTGCTCGGGCGGCAAGGCGAACATCAGGCCGCCGGAGGACTGCGGGTCGAAGACGACCTCGGGAACCTCCTCGGCAAGTCCCTCGTCCACCTTCACGCGGTCCCCGAAGTAGTCCTCGTTGCGGTAGGCCCCGCCGGGGACTATGCCCATGCGAGCCATGTCGGCCGCGCTGTCGAAGAGCGGGACCGCCGAGTAGCTCAGGCGCACCGTGACGCCCGCGCCCTCGGCCATCTCGCAGAGGTGGCCCGCCAGGCCGAAGCCCGTCACGTCGGTGCAGCCGTGCACGTCGAAGTCGCGCGCGACCTCGGCCGCGTACTTGTTGAGGGTGCTCATCTCGCGATAGAGGTCGCCGAGCTCCGACTGCTCGAGCAGCTCGCCCTTGACGGCCGTGTTGAGGAGCCCCGAGCCCACGCGCTTGGTGAGCACGAGGGCATCGCCCGGGCGCGCGCCGCCGTTGGCCAGCACCTCGTCGGGACGCGCGAAGCCCATGACGCACATGCCGTACTTGGGCTCGTCGTCCGTGATGGTGTGGCCGCCCGCGATGGTGCAGCCCGCCTCCTTGGCCTTGTCCGCCCCGCCCCTCAGGATCTCCTCCGCGACGCTCACGTCGAGGCAGTTGGGGAAGCAGAGCAGGTTCATGGCCAGGGTGGGCGTGCCTCCCATGGCATAGACGTCCGAGAGCGCGTTCGCGGCGGCGATCTGGCCGAAGAGGTACGGGTCGTCGACCATCGGCGGGAAGAAGTCCACCGTGCTGATGAGCGCCGTGTCGTCGCTCACCTTGTACACGCAGGCGTCGTCCGAGCTGTCAAAGCCGATGAGCAGCCGTGGGTTGAACGTGTTGGGTAGGTCGCTCAGAACCTGAGCGAGGGCACCAGGTGCCATCTTGGCCGCTCAACCGGCCGCCTTGGTCATCTTGGTGAGCTGGACCTTCTTTGCCGTCATGGCCACCTCCTCCCCCTGCTCGTGCGCGGGGCGGCATGTCCGCCGCCAAAGGCTCCCGCGCGTAGAATGTCCTGGACCACGGCCCCCCTGGGGCACCCGTCCACGGAACCTCACCCCAGGCCGGCACAGGAAGGAACGACATGCCCCTCTCCGCTCCCAGGGATACCCTCATAGTAGCGTTCGACCGCACGACCGACGCGATGGCGATGGAGGCCGCCTGCAGGCGCGACGGCGTGCCGGGCAGGCTCATCCCCATGCCGCCCCAGATATCCGCCGGCTGTGGCATGGTCTGGAAGGCGGACCCCGCCGACGAGGCACTGGTCATGGACGAGATGCGGGAGCTGGGGCTCAGCCCCAGCTCCCTGCACCGCATCATGGTCTAGGCGAGAGGACCATCCGCTGCGGGCCGTCCCGGCCGAACGCCTGCGGCGGCGATGCTGCACCGCACCTAGGTCTTCGCCGGGGCCTCCTTCTGTCCCTCGCCGTCCCCTGCCTCGTCCGCCGAGAGGACGAACATGACGTATCGCACGAGGGCGTAGACGAGGAGCAGCGTGGCGATGACGGTCTCGACCAGGACGGGCAGCTGCAGCCAGGGCGCGGGCGAGCCGATCTTGGCCAGGCAGGCCATGGTCTGCTTCAGGGCCGTCGCCGTGATGACGAGGGGGAAGGTGTATGTCGCGAAGCTGGGGGCGAACTTCCTCGCCGCGAGCAGGCGGGGCAGCTGGGTGAGCACGCCCAGGAAGATTACGCTGGCGACGACCTCCATGAGGACGAGGAAGCCCACGCTCTTGGGAGTCACGGACTGCACGTAGCCCACGACGCAGAGGCTCGCGGGAGCCGTGCAGATGCACAGCACCGGACGAGCGGGGACCGGCGGCTCACCCACGCGGAGGTAGCGCAGTGCCACCGCGACGGAGACGAGCACGAAGGTGACGACGCCGAACCAGAAGGCGACCGTCCCCACGTCGGCCCTGCCCATGGCGGGGGCGGTGATCGATGCCGCGACGATGCCCACATAGACGATGTACCAGCTGGGGAAGACCTGCTTCAGCTGGAAGTGCAGCACGTAGCGGGCGGTGAACCACACGATGAGCGCCAGGTGCAGGGCGAGGCCCAGGTACCAGAGGAGGTAGCCCAGGGGCTCAAGCACCGGCTTGGCGTAGCCCGCGAGCAGCAGGAGCGCCATGGGGAAGGTGCCCGCGATGCTGGCGAGCATGGGGTTGGCCATGTCGCGCCTGAAGTCCTCGGGGTACAGCGCGACCTTCGCCACCAGGACGATTCCCATCACGGTGGCGAGGATCCCGCAGACCATGCGGATGGGCTCGCCATAGCTCTGGAGCAGGTTTCCCAGGCCGACCAGCCCCAGCATCACACCGGAGAGCGGCAGGGGAACCCTCCTAAGCAACAGTGGCCTCCTTCTTGATGGCGACGACGTCCTCGATCTTCTGGCGCTCGAAGGGCTCGCTTCCCTCGCCGTCGAGGTTGGTCACGCCCTCCTCGCGGCAGACGATGCTGGCAACCTTCCAGGCGCAGAGTCCGGTGTAGTAGATGCACTGCTCCTTGTGGCCGCCCTTGCCCATGTCGAACTCGCGAGTGAGGACGCGGCAGCAAAGGGCATGCTTGCCGTTGTTGTCGCGGAACCAGTCGTGGAGCTCGTGGGTGAGGCTCATGCACCTGACGACCTTGGGGTCCTGCGGGCCGTTCTGCTCGGTGCGCCCGTAGAGCAGGCCGAGGGCGGCAACGCCCCCGTTGGCCGCGCCGCACATGCAGCCGGACTTGCCCACGCCCACCGACATGCCCGAGACCATGGTGATGACCTGCTCGGACACGTCGAGCTTGAAGCAGTCGCGAATGGCGCACATGACTGCCTCGTCGCAGAAGTAGCCGCCCTTGTAGTAGCCCTCCGCCAGGCGCTGGACCTCGTGGGGGCTCACCTCCTGCATGTTGATCCTGACGTTCGTAGCCATGATGAAGCTCCTCTCCTTGAACGCTCTGTATGGCTATGCGTCACCTAGGCCCGAGGGGCTGGGATTCACCGGGTTCGCATGTCAGCTACAAGATGTCTCGAAGCGCCTCTAGCGCGGCATCCACCTCTTCGGCCGTGTTGAAGTAGCCGAACGAGAAGCGAATGGTGCCGCTGGGGTAGGTCCCCAATGTCTTGTGCGCGGACGGGGCGCAGTGTAACCCCACGCGGACCATGATTCCATAGTCGGAATCCAACTTTTTTGCGACGGTCGCCTCGTCGTCGCCAGGCGTCTGGATGGACACGACGGCGGTGCGCCCCTCGCTGCCACGCCTTCCGACCAGCCTTGCGACGCCCCTCTCCTCCAGGGGGGCCAGTCCCTCCATGAAGCGTTCCGCGAGCGCCATCTCGTGCCGATGGATAACGTCGATGCCCGTCTTTGCGATCCAGCCCAGGGCGGCATGCAGGCCAAAGATGCCCGGCAGGTTCTGGGTGCCCGCCTCCAGGCGGTCGGGAAGGAAGTCGGGGAGCTCCTCGCTGTGGCTGACGCTCCCCGTGCCGCCAGAGACGAGGGGCTCGAGCTCCAGGCCCAGCCCCTCGGCCAGCACGAGCCCGCCTATGCCCTGGGGACCCATGAGGCCCTTGTGGCCGGTGAAGGCCACGGCGTCCGCGTGCAGCTCGCCCACGTCTATGGGGAGCACGCCCGCGGTCTGCGCGCTGTCGAGGAAGAAGCGGATGCCGTGCTCCCGGCAGAAGGCGCCCAGCTCGTGCGCGGGCATGACGGTGCCGCAGACGTTGCTCGCGTGCGTCATGACCACGGCCCGGGTGGCCGGCGTGAGGCAGGACTCGAGGGAGCCGAGGTCAAGCGCACCCTCGGCGTCGCAGCGTGCGCGGGTGAAGCTCGCGCCACATCGCTCCAGCTGGCGCAGGGGGCGCATGACGGCGTTGTGCTCCATGGACGAGACGATCACGTGGTCCCCGGGTCGCAGGTAGCCCTTGAGCAGGACGTTGAGGGACTCCGTCACGTTCTTGGAGAAGACCACGTTGGCGCAGTCCGAGCCGCCGAAGAGCCTGCAGAGTCGCTCGCGCGTCTCGAAGACGACCTGCTCGGTGCCATAGGCATCCTGGTAGGCTCCGCGTCCCACGTTGGTGCCCACGTGGGCGAGGTAGTCGTACACCGCCTGGGCCACACAGGGTGGCTTGGGGAAGGTCGTGCTCCCGTTGTCGAGGTAGATGCCCATGTCTTCCGTTCACCCCTGTACGCGTGACGCTGGCGGAAAAGGTTCAGCAAACTCAAACATTGTCAGCATACGGTAAAAAATCGTTATTCGTCTATAAAGACAACGCTCGTGAGAAGACGACGGAAAGGAGACGAACGTGGACGCAAAGAGTGAGAAGACGGCGATCGTTGTGGGAGGCGCGGTGATCGGCGTCATCGCGTCGCTCCTCGTGTACTTCGGCAACCCCGGCAACATGGGCTTCTGCATCGCCTGCTTCATGCGCGACACCGCAGGCGCCTTGGGCCTCGACTCAGCGGCCGCGGTCCAGTACATCCGCCCCGAGATCATCGGCCTGATCCTGGGCAGCACGGTCATGGCAGTCGCGAACAAGGAGTTCGCCCCCAAGGGTGGAAGCGCCCCCGTCACCCGCTTCGTGCTGGGCTTCTTCGCGATGGTCGGCGCCCTCGTATTCCTGGGCTGCCCCTTCCGCATGATCCTGCGCCTCGCCGGCGGCGACCTCAACGCCATCTGGGGCGTCGTGGGGTTCGCGCTGGGCATCGCCTGCGGCGTCGTGTTCCTCAACCGCGGCTACAGCCTGGCACGGTCGCACAAGATGGGCGTCGTCGAGGGCTCCGTCATGCCCGTCATCGCCGTCGTGCTCCTGGTGCTGCTCATCGCCGCGCCCGAGTTCATCCACTTCACCGAGGCCGGCAAGGGCCCCGGCGCCCTGCACGCCGCTGTGGGCATCAGCCTCGTCGCCGGTCTCGTGGTAGGCGCGATCGCCCAGCGCACCCGTCTCTGCATGGTGGGCGGCATCCGCGACCTGATCCTCTTCCGCGACAGCAAGCTCATCCTGGGCTTCGTCGCCGTCTTCGTCGCCGCCCTGTTGACCAACCTCGTGCTCACCGGCGTGACCCCCGGCACCTTCTTCAAGCTCGGCTTCGCCGACCAGCCCATCGCCCACACCGACGCGCTCTGGAACGCCCTCGGCACCTTCCTGCTGGGCCTCTCCTGCGTGCTCCTGGGCGGCTGCCCCCTGCGCCAGACGGTCCTCTCGGGCGAGGGCAACTCCGACAGCACCATCACCATCCTGGGCCTCGTCGCCGGCGCCGCCTTCTGCCACAACTTCGGCCTCGCCTCCAGCGGCTCCGGCCCCACCTTCAACGGCATGGTCGCCACGGTCCTGGGCATCGTCGTGGTCCTGGCGATCGCCTATGCCAACAGCCTCTCGCGCAGCGAGTAACCCACGCAGCACGTGCCAGCGCGCCCGGTCGCGACACAGCTCCGACCGGGTCACAGCCTAAGATAGGAGAACCATGAAGACCATTGACGCACGCGGGCTTTCCTGCCCCGAGCCCGTCGTACTCACCCGCAACGCCCTGCGCGACGAGGCGGAGCTCGAGGTGCTGGTCGACAGCCCCGCCCCGCGTGAGAACGTCTCGCGCTTCGCCCGCAGCCAGGGTTGCGCCGTCGAGGTCGCCGACGCCGAGGACGGCTGGCGCATCTCGATCAAGCGCTAGATGGCCGCCCAGATGCGCCTCGTCGTCACCTTCGTCTCGCACTTCGCGGCCATGCGCTTCCGCGGCCTCTGCCAGAAGGCGGGATGGGAGGTGGAGCTCATGCCCGTGCCGCGCTCGCTCAGCAGCAGCTGCGGCACCTGCGCGAGCTACGTCCCCGGCACCGCCGAGGAGCTGCTCCCGGTGGGAGCCAAGGAGGACGAGCTCGAGCTCGTGGCGCGCGAGGCGGACGGAGGCTTCGACGTCGTCTGGAGGCACGAGGGCTAGGCTGCACGGCGACACGTCTGGGTCCTGGTGGCATGCCCGGGCCTTACGACGCCCCCCATCTTGCAGACGTGGACGGAATTGGCGCCAGATCGTCTCGCCTGTGTCCACGAAGGCAAGATCCACCCACGAGCCGCACCCACAAACCGCACCCACGAGCCGCGACAAAGAACCACCGCACCCACGGCGAAGACCCATCTACTGCAATGCGGCCCGGCCAGGCGAGAGGATCCTCGCTTGGCCGGGCCGCAACATGTACAGGGGCGGAATCTCCCCTACTGCTCCAGAGTCAGGAGCAGCGCCATCTTGAAGCGCTTGTCCGCGCGCACGTAGTGGCGTCCGCCCGCGTCGAACTTGAAGTTCTCTCCGGCGTGGATGAGGTGCTCCTCTCCCTCGTAGCCGATGGTCGCCTCGCCGTCCAAGGCAAAGACGATGGCCTCTCCCGGAGCGGAATGCTCGCTGAGCCCCTGGCCCGCATCGAAGCTCATGAGGGCGAGCTTCATCCCCGCGTTGTGCGCGAGGTCCATGTTCACGATCGACCCGTTCTGGTAGGGCAGGAGGTCGGCCAGCCTGAGGACCTCCCCCGCCTTGAGCACCTCGTTCATCCGCGCTTCCCTTCCTACGTTCACCTCTACGTACCCGCACCCGACCCCCGTCCGCACGCCCACGGGCACGTCGACGGGGGTGACGGCGAGCTCGCCGGCCCCGAGGGTGGTCGCCTCTCCCCCACTGACATAGAGCTCGAGCGAGCCGCCCTGCACGAGCACCAGCTTGGGCGTCGTATAGCTTTCTGCGCTGATGTCCGTGCCCGCCGCGAGGGCGAAGCCCAAGGGCGCACCGTCGGACCGTGCGAGCTTGGAGGAGACCGTGCATCCCGGAGGGGCCACGAGTTCCTTCGCAAGCGAGAAGGTCCTACCTGCCTCTATGTCCATGTGCCTCAGCTCCCATATGACTTGGCTCCCTGGTCTTTCCGCACGCTGGGAGTCTGCCCGTTTCGCGCCAAATGATACGCTGACAGGGGCATATTTTTCGCACTTAGCCCGGGCGCGCGGGGCGCGGGCCAAGCCCTATCGCGGCAGTCACGCCGGCAGCTAACTCAGCCCGGACGCGCGCCCTCGGTATGCCTCGCCCCAGCCTCGCATGGCATCGATGACTGGCCCCAGGCTCCGCCCCAGTTCCGTGAGGCCGTACTCGACGCGCGGCGGGACCTCAGGGTACACGCGGCGCACCACGAGCCCGTGCTCCTCCATGTCGCGCAGGTTGGTGGTGAGCACCTTCTGGGAGATGTCTCCCACGGAACGCCGCAGCTCCCCGAAGCGACGGGAGCCCCCCAGAAGGTCGCGCAGGATGAGCAGGCGCCACTTGCTGCCTATGAGCTGGGCCGTAGTCTCGACGGGACAGGCAGGAAGGTCCTCCAGACGCGGACGGACGTCGTTGCGATGTTCCACGTAGGGCTCCTGCATTGTTGCGATCATGAAAGATTCTCCCTTCTTGTCTGTGCACGTAAAGACTATTAGTTACTTATTGTAACCTATGATACGTAAAGGTTCCTACTTACCGATTAATTGCAGACATCCTGGCATAGGGCACGCAAGAAGGAAAACGGGCATCACGCCAGACGGGAGATATGGACCATGAAGAAGAACATCGCAGTCGTGGCGGCGGACGGCCGCGTGGCGCGCAAGGTCATCACCGAGGCCATGGGTCGCGGTTGGGACGTCACCGCCTTCGGCCGCAGGGACCACAACAGCGGAGACGCGCAGACCTACGTCAAGCGCGACATCTTCGACCTCACGGCCGAGGACCTCGCAGGCTTCGACGCGGTCGTGGACGCCTTCGGCGCCCACACGCCCGAGACCCTGCCCCTGCACTCGACCACCCTCAAGCACCTGCTCGACCTCCTGAGCGGCACCGACGTGCGCCTGGTCGTCGTGGGAGGCGCGGGCTCCCTCTACGTGGACCACGAGCACAAGGTGCAGCTCTATCAGACGCCGGACTTCCCCGACGCCTTCAAGCCCACGGCCCTGGCCCAGGTCAAGACCCTGGACGAGATCCGCGGGCGCGACGACGTGAGATGGACCTTCATCTCGCCCGCGGGCGACTTCCAGGCCGACGGCGAGCGCACCGGCTCCTACATCCTGGGCGGGGAGGAGCTGACGCTCAACGGGCGCGGCGAGTCCACCATCAGCTATGCCGACTTCGCCCTGGGCCTCGTGGACGAGATCGAGTCGGGCGACCACATCCGGCAGCGCATCTCGTTCGTGCGCAAGTGAGCCGCCCGCGACCGGACGTCTGAGCCCGGAACCGCGCGGACGGATTGAACGACCAGCCCTGGGCATCGCTACATGACGGAGCCCCAGGGCTGGTCGTTTGCACGTGGCGTATTTTGCACGTGGCGCAGTTTGCACGGAGGCCAGGCTAGCCCTTGAGCCACTCGTAGCGCTCGACGCTGTAGAGCGGGACGAAGGGCAGGATGATGGGCACGCGCCTCACGTAGGCCTGGTACTCTGGGTCGTCGCCGTAGTTCTTGTTCTGGCGGATCTCGAGCCGGCGGGCGCCGCCGAACATCACGTAGGCGATGGCGAGGTAGCCCGCGATTGCCGCAAGCCACTGCCAGGGGCCATGGAGGGCCGTCACGCCCGACACGAAGACGCCCGTCCAGCAGAGGAGCTCTCCCAGGTAGTTGGGGCAGCGCACGAAGGAGAAGAGGCCCTTGTCGCAGAAGCGGCGGGGGTCCAGGCGCTTCTGGGCGCTCTTTTGGAGGTCCGCGGCGGACTCCAGCACGATGCCCACGAGCATGACTGCCGCGCCCACGACGGTCAGGGCGTCGAAGCCCGCGCGCGCCTGCAGGCGGAAGAGCACGGGAGAGACCTGGCAGACGTACATGAGGGCCACCGTCGCCCAGACGAGCGCCTGAACGGGCCTTGACAGGCCGGACCCGTCGTTGGCCTGCGTCGCCATGACCTTGTTGTAGGCGGCACTGCGACGCTCCCGCAGCAGCAGGTAGACGCCCAGCCTGAGGCCATAGGCCACGAGGAGCAGGCACATGAGGAGCGAGACGGGGTTGGCCGCGGGGCCAAAGCTCACGAGCAGCGCCACGCCCAGGGCAGCGATGGAGAAGCCGTAACCCAGCGAGATGAACCAGACGAACTTGCGGAACCCGATGGAGCTCACGACGAGCGCGAGCAGGAACAGCAGCAGAAAGCCCATGCGACACACTTCCGACGATTTTTGACCTGACGTCGAAACAGTATGCCCCTTCTGCTGGCGTGCGAGTCCCGGACGCCTTCCGTTCCTAGTCGTTCACCACGACGACCTTCCCAAAGCCCCTCTCGCCCTCGAGGAAGGAGTGGGCCTCGGCCATGTGGAAGAGCGTGAATACGCGCACAGGTGCAACGTCCAGCTTGTGGACCTCCACGAAGGAGAGAAGCTCGTCCAGGCGGCCCTGGTCCACGTTGCCCGAATAGAAGCTCGTGAGGTAGCCGTTGGGCGGAAGGTCGACGATGGGGTCGAAGCCGTCCATGTACCACACGCCGCCGAGCTGGCCCGTGCTGCAGACGATGCCACCCCCGCGCAGGTGCAGGCAGCTGTCCTGGAGCGTCGCGGGACCTATGAGCTCGAGCACACGGTCGAGCGGACGACCCTCCAGGCGCAGGCGCCCACCCTCATCGAGCACGGCCTCATCGAAGCCCTCCTCGAGCAGAGCTGCCATCCTCGTCGTCGTCCTCGTGCTCCCCAGGAGCCGCAGATGCGGAAGCGCCGCCCGCGCGAGACGCGCGAACGCGATGCCCACCCCACTCGTCGCGCCCCTGACGAGCACGGTCTGCCCATCCTCCAGGCGCAGGTTTCCAAGCGACCCGAAGGCGGTGTAGTAGGTTTCGGGTATCGCGGCAAGCAGTTCCCAGGGAAGCGACGACTCCACGGGATAGGCCTGGTCGTTGGGGATGAGCGCATACTCGGCGTAGCTGCCGTCAAAGGCGCGTCCCATCTCGCCCATGAGGGAGACGACGCGTTGGCCCACGGGCAGGCGGACCTCATCCGTGCTGATGGCGACCTCGCCCACGCACTCGATGCCCAGCACGCGAGGGAAGCGCACCGAGGGCGAGAGCCCCTTGCGCGTGAAGACCTCGGAGTGGTTGAGGCCACGGGCCATGACGTGCACGAGTGACCAGCCTGGACGCGGCTCCGGAACCGGAAGCTCCTCCTCCACCAGCCTCTCCGGTCCTCCCGGCTTGCGAATGACGATCGCCCTCATCGTGTCTGGCACCCTCATGGGTCCCCCTATCTGCTCGCGACCAGCTGGCGAACGAAGTCGGTGGCGGGATGCCTCACGAGCTCGTCGGGCTCGTCATATTGCTGCAGCACGCCTCCGTCTACCACCGCGATTCGCGTCGCGAGGCGCAGGGCCTCACCTATGTCATGCGTCACGAAGACGACGGTGATGCCCGTCTCGTCGAAGATGCGCCTCAGCTCGCGTTGAAGCTGGGAGCGCGTGATGGCATCCACCGCTCCGAAGGGCTCGTCCATGAGCAGGATGTCCGGCGAGGCCGCAAGGGCGCGCGCTATGCCCACGCGCTGCTGCTGCCCACCCGAGAGCTCGTCGGGGTAGCGGTCCAGCAGCCCCTCGTCGAGGCCTACGATGGCCATCCACTTGCGGACAGCCCCCCTCGTCCGCTCGCGGTCATCCCCGTTCCACAGGCGGGGGACGTAGGAGATGTTCTCCTCCACGTTCATGTGGGGAAAGAGCACGCTGCCCTGGATGGCGTAGCCAATGTTGCGCCTGAGAAGAACGAGGTCCTGTCCGCGCACGTTGCGACCGTCCACGATGACGTTGCCAGAGCTCGGCTCGACCAGGCCGTTGACCATCTTGAGGAGAGTGGTCTTGCCGCCGCCCGACGATCCGATGAGACAGACGAACTCCCCACGGCCTATGTCCAGGGAGACGTCGTCGACCACGACCTTTCCCTCGTACTCCTTGCTGACGTGCTCGAAGCGTATGGCGACGTCCCTCTCTTCGACAAGCTCGCTCATTGCAGCAGGCCCTTCCTCTCGAGGAACTCGCGGGCGACGTCCTCGGGCTCCCTGCCCTCGCCCTCGACCGCGTGGTTCATGGCCGACATGTCCTCGTCCGTGATGGTGTCGTCGAGCTTCGAGAGGATCTGGCGAAGCTCGGGGTGCTCCTCCAGCACCTGGCTGCGCACCACGTTTCCGCAGAGGTAGGAGGAGAAGAAGCGTCTGTCGTCCACGAGGACCACGGCGTCGGACGTGCTCAGCTGGCCGTCCGTGGTGAACACGACCATGGCGTCTATCTGGCCCTCGGCGAGCGCCTGGTACTTGAGGCCTATGTCCAGGTCCATGGTCTTACCGAAGCTCATGCCATAGTCGTCGCACAGCGCCCGGTAGCCGTCCTCGCGCTCGAAGAAGTCGTACTCTGCCCCCAACCTCAGCTGACCGGCAACGTGCGCGAGGTCGGAGTAGCTGCTGATGCCATAGCGCTCGGCGACCTCCCTGCGCACCACCAGGCCATAGGTGTCGTTGAAGCCGTACATGCCCAGCCACTCGAAGCCGAGCCTGTCCGCGTATTCCTGCCGCAGCTGGTCGAAGAGCCCCTCGGAGTAGGCTCCCTCCTTCTTGAGCACGGCGTTCCAGGCGGTGCCCGTGTACTCGGGGTAGATGTCAAACTCACCGGACTCCATGGCGGGCTCGATATTGGAGGTGCCGCCGCCCACGCCTTCGGTGAGCTCGACGGTGAGGCCGCTGTCATGCTCGATGAGGTCCTTGAGCATGTATCCCATGACGTATTGCTCGGTCATGGGCTTCGTGGCGACGCGAATGGCGGGGCTCGTGGCAGGAGCCAACGCGCGCACGACGCCCACGAGCGCTCCGACGACCACGACGGCGGCAAAGGTGGCGGCCATCCTCCTGTTGGTCGCCCTCCCCTCGGTGCCGCGCATGCCCACCCTGCGCTCCACGAAGCCCAGCACCATGTCGACGAGCAGGGCGAGCAGGGCCGTAAGCAGGCTGCCGTCCATCGTCATGGCGGCGTTGTTGGTGGTGATGCCCCGGTAGATGGCCACGCCGAGCCCACCCGCTCCGATGAACGAGGCGATGCCCGCCAGGGCGATGGTCATGGTCGCCATGCTGCGTATGCCACTCATCACGTAGGGCAGGGCGAGGGGCAGCTTTACGCGCCGCATGGTCTGCCCGTCGGTCGAGCCCATGCCGCGGGCCGCCTCGATGAGCGTGGGGTCTATGTTGCTGAGACCGGTGTAGGTCGCCCGCACCATGGGGAGCAGCGCATACATGGTGAGGGTGATGACCGCCGTGACGTTGCCCACTCCCGAGAAGGGGATGAGGAAGCCCAAGAGGGAGATGGAGGGGATGGTGTAGAGGAAGTTGACCAGGGCGAGCGAGGGCTTCGCCATGCGCTGGTGCTCCGCCATGAGGCCACCGAAGAGGCCGCCCAGGACGAGCGCCACCGCGATGGCAACGCCGGATATCGCGAGGTGCTCGAGTGCCAGTTGGGCGAAGAAGTCGCGACGCTCCGCGAGCAGGCTCCACATGGACGCGATCATGCTGCTCCTATCTGCGTTCGATGGCCGAGACGGGGCAGAGCTCGAAGCAGCGGCCGCAACGCAGGCAGGCCTCCTGGCGGATGAGGAAGGGCTCCCCCGCCTCGATGCACTTCTGGGGACACGGCCTTTGGCAGCTGCCACAGCCCATGCAGGCGTCCGTGATTTGGAAGCCCCTCTCACGCACGGCGCCGCCGCCCAGGGCCAAGCTCTGCCTGAAGACGGGCTCGCGACCCAAGTCGAAGAGCTCCAGCTCGCCGGAGTCGAGGAAGAATGCCTCGAGGACGTAGCGACTCTCGCCAGGATACACGCCCTCCATGGAGGGGTTCTGCTCGAAGATGCGGTCTATCGTCTGCCTCTGGAGGGCATCGGGAAGGCGCTTCGCCTCGCCGCTGAGGCGTACGGACTGCCACTGTCCGTTGAGGCCGGCTATCGCCACCTGCGGGAAGCGCAGCAGCTGAGCATGGAAGTCCTTGCCGCGCGCGGTGCAGAAGTAGAGCCTGCCGTCCTCCACGAGCATCACATCTATGACGCGAACCTGTGGAAGTCCCCTCTCGTCCACCGTCGCGAAGCAGACGTCCCGCATGTCCCTCAGCATCTGAAGCAGCTCCGTGGCCTGCATCTCTCCCCCGTTCCAAGGTCCTCCCCTGGGTACGATTCTCCTGCCTGCACGTCGTGGCGGGAAGTAGGCACCTTTGGGTAAGCATGAGAGAGAGGATCGGTCGCGTCGAGGGCGGCGGAGCCGGCGAAACCCATGGAGAGGGACCTTCGGCGTGACGGTCCAGGTCGTGACGGACCTGCAACGCGCCTAGAAGACGCGCCTCTTCTTGAGCAGCCACATGATGAGCACGCAGACGAGGGCTGTGACGACGCAGATTATGGTGAAGCCATGCGTCACGTTGGCGAGCGGCATCCACTCGTCGCTCACGTTCATGCCATAGAAGCCCGAGACGATGGTGGGGATAGAGAGGACGACCGTTATCACCGTGAGGCGTCGCATCACGTCGTTGAGGCGCAGGTCCATGACGGACGACATGAGGTCGCGCGTGCCGTCGATCACGTTACGGTAGATCTGGGCCATCTCGAGTGCCTGCTGGTGCTCCACGATGGCGTCCTCGAGGAGTTCGTCCAGACCCTCGTGGCGCAAGAGCCGCGGGCAGCGCCTGAGCCTTCCCAGGGCGTTGGCGTTTCCCTGCAGGGAGGTGGAGAGGTACACCAGCGAGGACTCGAGCCCATGGAGGGAGAAGAGGTCGGCCTCGCTGATGGAGCGGTCCATGCGGCCCTCGAGCGCGAGGCGACGACGGTCGATGTCTGCCAGGACCTGCTGGTAGAAGACGCCCAGGCGCAGGAGGATGGTGCAGACGAAGCGACTGTGCCTCCAGGTGGAGAAGCCCCTCACCTTGCCGGACGAGAAGTCGTCCAGGAGCGCGAAGCGCTCGGAGCAGATGGTGATCACGTTGGACTTGGTGAGGATGATGCAGAGGGGCACGGTGTTGCGGGCGCGCTCGCCGTGGGTCTCCCCCGCCGAGGGGACGTCGACGAGGATGAGCAGGGAGTCGTCCTCGTACTCGACGCGCGCCTTCTCCTCGGGGTCGGTGGCAGCGAGGACGTCGTCGCGCTCGAGGCCGAAGGTCCTAGCGACGAGGTCGACCTCGTCGAGCGTGGGCGCGCAGAGGCGGACCCACGCGCCGTCCCCCATGTCTTCCACGCGGGAGGTCACGCGATTCTCGGTGCGATATGCCTCGATCACGCTTCCTCCCCCGGACTCACGGCCTGGCCCTGCATCCAGTCGAGCCTAGCACAGGACGCGCCCCCGACCGGAGATGCTCCGACAGGGGGCGCGGCGGTCGGCCGCGAGCGAGCAGCCGGCCATTCTCGTTCGCTCAAGGCCAGTCGTGTCCGTCCGAGGGCTACCCCTGCCCACCCATGCCGAAGGCGTAGCCCGTCATGGCCATGGACCCCAGGTTGATCTTGTGGTTGAACACCAGGGGGCTCTCGCCCTCTGCGGCACCCATTACGAAGGGCAGCGGGAGGAAGTGGTCCGGCGTGGGAACGGCGTAGTCCGCGTCGGGGAGGCTTGCGTACGAGAGGACCGCGTCGTCGTCGCGCCCCTCGACGGCCGCGGTGACGCGGGCCTCGAAACGCTGGGCCTGGGGCGTGCCGCCGGGGTTGTGCCAGTCGGCCTCGTAGAGGTTGTGGACCACGTTGCCGGAGCCCATGACGAGGTAGCCCTCGTCGCGGAGGTGGGCAAGACCCTGGCCCAGCCGGTAGGCGTAGCGGGCGTCCTCGTCGCCGTTGACGGAGATCTGGACGACGGGGATCTTTGCCCCCGGGAACATGTGGACGAGGGGCGCCCAGGTCCCGTGGTCGATGCCCCAGTTGTCGCTCGCCGCGACCTCGATGCCCTTGGTGGCAAGGACGGCGTCGGTGAGCGCGCGATGGCCCGAGGGCTCGTACTTGAGGGCATAGAGCTCGTCAGGGAAGCCGTACATGTCATAGATCTGGCGGGGCCTCTCGGCGCTTTGGACCCAGCTTCCATGCGTGTACCAGTGCGCGGACGCCATGAGGATGGCCCTGGGCGTGCCAAACTCCTCGACCACCCTCCGGCCCAGCTGTGACATGCCCTCCGTGAGCTCGTCGTGACGCAGGGCGATCATGGGGTCGCCGTGGCCCACGAAGATGGCGGGCATCCTTCTGCGTCCGGTGTACGCAGCGGGCTCGGTCGTGGCCGCGTTGGGCGTGGCCTCCGCCGCACCGTTGGGCGTGGCCTCGTTTCGTGCTGTCATGATTCCTCCCTCTGCCCGCGACCGTCGTCACGGGCCACCTTGCTCAGAAGCAGCCAGAGCTGGCGCTTCTCGCCTTCGTCCAATGCAGAGAACCGCCTGCCGATGGCCCCCATCACCCGTGGGTAGGTCGCGCGCACGAGGGTGCGGCCCGCCTCGGTGAGGCTCACCATGTGCACGCGTGCGTCCGTGTCGGAACGGCCCAGGCTCACCAGTCCGTCGCGCTCGAGGTTGCGCGCCACGAGGGGGACGTTGCCCTGGGTGCCGAAGATGGCCGCCTGGATCCCGCCCATGGAGAGGGGACCGTGCGCGTCCAGCGCCTCGAGTACCTCGAACTGGGTGAGTGTGAGGCCGGAGGGACGGACCTCCGCCGCGCTCTCGCGGAAGATGCGGTTGCGGGCCCTGCTCAGGGCAGCGAAGAGGTAGTCGTCGGCGCTTGGCATGGATGGTCACGCTCCCTTCGGACTGGCCGGATTCCGTTGGCTGGTGTCCTTCTCTTGTCGACCGGTGTTCTTCTCTTGTCGACTGGTGTCCTTCTCCCCCGAACGCGGCAATTTATACCTAACTAGTTGTTTAAAGGGAGAATTGCCGCCCTTCTCCCCGTTCTCTATGCAACTTCCTGACTCTGACGCGCCTCTCCCCCGTTCTCTATGCAACTCTCTGACTTCGTCGAGGCGTCAACTGGCCTTTTGTTAGGGCAATTTCAGAGAAAGGCATAGAGAACGGAGCTGGGAGCAGGAGCTGGGGGCGGGAGCTGGGTGCGGAAGCAGGAGCTGGGGAGCGCGTCGAGAAGAGCGGCGCCGGGGTCGAGCGAGTGGTCAGCCCAGATGCCAGGTGTGGTCGGCGGGGAGGCTGTGGCCCAGCACGAGCTCGACGTTCCTGCTGTCGCTCCTCTGGTAGTGCGCCTCCGCCTCCTCGGGCGTGGAGCCGCCGGCCACCTTGCGCGCGACGAGCCGCCGGTGTAGGACCTCAGAGTCCTCCCGCAGCATGACGGAGACGTCGCAGAGCTCGCGCAGCCCCCTCCAGCCAGGCTCGTCCAGCAGCAGGTAGTTGCCCTCCACGAGCACGACCTCGCTCTCGACCCAGGGCCCCTCCGCACAGACGTCGTGGGTCGCCCGGCTGTAGCTGGGCCAGCGCAGGGCCTCACCCGCACGTAGGCGTGCGAGCGCTGCGGCGAGCGCCTCGACGTCGAAGGTCTGTGGCGCGCCCTTCACGCTCCTCAGTGTGGGGGCAGCAGGGTCGTCCCCCAGGTGGTGGGCGTCGAGCCAGACGTTGGGCCGGTGGAAGCCGTCCATTCCCAGCGCCTGCAGGGGAGCCAGCCCCTCTCGCCCGCACGAGAGCCCTTGGAGGAAGCTCGCGAGCGTGGACTTGCCCGCGCCGGGAGGCGCTGCCAGGAAGGCCACGACCCGCTTGCCGCCTGCCCGCGCCTCGTCGCGAAGCGAGGTCAGCTCACGCAGGAAGGGCAGGAAGAGACCCTCCACGTCCTCGCGCGCATAACTCGCGAGAACCTCCTGGTCGTTTATGAGGAGGGGCAGCTCGACTCGAGGACCGCCCTTCCCCCCTTGTGACGGCAGCTCGACCCGAAGACCGCCCTTCCCCCCTTGTGACTCTAGCGAGAGCAACGACATCCCCTACAGGTCGTCGACCAGGGCGGTGGACTTTGCGTAGGCCGTGGAGCGGGCCTCGAAGAAGTCCGTCTTCACCATGTTGGCGTTGGAGTACTGCCTGACCCAGGCCATGTCCTCCGGCTCGTGGCGCGCATCCTCGAAGAGGTAGCCGTAGCCCAGGGCGTTCCAGCGGAGGTTGCCCAGGTAGCGCACGTAGCCTTCCACCATGTCGCCCGTGAGGCCGGGAATCTGGTCGCCGATGACGTAGCGGCCCCAGGCGACCTCCTGGCGCACGCCCTCCTCGAGCATGGCGCGCAGCTCCGCGACAATCCGCTCGTCGAAGAGCTGCGGCTCCTCCTTCTGGAGCTCGCCGATGATGTTGCGGAAGAGCCAGAGATGGGTGTTCTCGTCGCGGTTGATGTAGCGGATCTCCTGGGCGCTGCCGGGCATCTTGCCGTTGCGAGCCAGGTTGTAGAAGAACATGAAGCCCGAGTAGAAGTACACGCCCTCGAGGATGTAGTTGGCCATGACCACGTGCAGGAAGGCACGCGCGTCCTGGTGCTCGACGAACTCGTTGTAGTTGTCGCCGATGAAGGTGTTGCGCCTCAGAAGGTGCTCGTCGTCGCGCCACTGGTAGAGGATCTGGTTGCGCTTCTCGGGCGAGCAGATCGTGTCGAGCATGTAGGAGTAGCTCTGGGAGTGCACGCACTCCTGGAAGGTCTGGATGCCCAGGCAGAGGTTGACCTCGTTTGCCGTGACGTACGCGCTCACGTTGGGGAGGTTGGCGCTCTGGAGGGAGTCCAGGAACACCAGGAAGCTCAGTATCTTGTCGTAGGCGCTGCGCTCTGCCTCGCTGAGGCGCGGGTAGTCCTTCACGTCCTGGGCCAGGTTGATCTCCTCCGGGACCCAGAAGTTGTTCATGGCCTGGCGGTACCAGTCGCTCACCCAGCCGTAGCGCATGTTGTTGAAGTCGTTGAGGTTGGTGGTGTTGCCGCCGATCATGCGGCGGTCGCGGACCTCGATGTCCCCCTGGGGATTGAAGAGCGCCTTGCGCACGAGGGCGCTGGACTTCTCTATGGCCATGGCCTGCCTTTCTGTTTGGCGTGACGAAGCGATGCTGGCGTAGCGAAGCGGCACGGCAAGAATATACGCCCCGGGCGACCCGTGAGTCTGACGGGGCGCGCCCACTACGACGAGCAGCTCTCGCACTCCTCCACCTCGAGGGACTTGGAGCGCACGTAGTAGACGGTCTTGACGCCGCGCTCCCAGGCCTCGACGTAGAGGGCGAGCACCTGCCTCATGGTGAACTCGTTGGTGATGTAGAGGTTCATGGACTGCGCCTGGTCGATGTGGCGCTGCCTCACGCCCGCCGCGCGCACCGACCAGCTCTGGTCGATGAGGTGGGCGGGCTTGTAGTACCAGTAGGTGCCCACGCTGAGCTCGGGGGCGATGCGCGGCAGCATCATGCCCTTCTTCTCCTCGAGGAAGAAGCGCCTCATGATGGGGTCCAGGCCCGCCGTGGTTCCCGAGAGGATCGAGGTCGAGCTGGTGGGGGCGACGGCCAGGAGGTAGGCGTTGCGCATGCCCTGCCCGGCCACGCGGGCGCGCAGCACGTCCCACTCGCCTCCGACGTAGCCGCGCTTGTCGAAGTAGGCGCCGGTCTGCCAGTCGGAGCCCTCGAAGAGCTCGTAGGCGCCCTTCTCCGCCGCGAGGTCGCTCGAGGCCTCGATGGCGTGGCGGTTGATGCGCTCGAAGACGTCGTCCACGAACTCCAGGTGCTCCTCGCTCTCCCACTTGATGTGGCGCTTGGCCAGCATGTGGTGGTATCCGCTCACGCCCAAGCCGATGGAGCGGTAGCGGTGGTTGGTGATCCTCGCATAGGGCAGCGCGTAGAAGTTGAGGTCGATCACGTTGTCGAGCGCGCGCACCACGGAGCGCACGGTCTGCCCGAGCTCGGCGTCGTCCTCCACGTCGATGCGGCCGAGCGAGAGGGACGCGAGGTTGCAGACCACGAAGTCCCCCGGACGCGTGGTGCTCACCACCACGGTGTCTCCGTCCGAGGTGACGACCTCGCGCGAGACGGACTTCATGGCGGAGGTGTTCTGGGCGATCTCGCAGCAGAGGTTGGAGCAGTAGATCATGCCCGCGTGCGGGTTGGGGTTGGCCCGGTTCACCGTGTCGCGCATGAAGGCGAAGGGCGTGCCCGTCTCCACCGCGGAGCGCAGGATCAGGCGCACGACCTCGCGGATGGGCATGCTGCGCTTGGGGATGCGGGGGTCCGCCACGCAGTCGAGGTAGCGCCTCTCCCACTCGTCGCCGAAGTAGTCCTCGATGGCATAGCCCTTGACGGTCAGGACGTCATGCGGGTCCATGAGGTGCCACTCCTGCGACATGTCCTCCTTGGCCATCCTCCAGAAGAGGTCGGGATAGCAGACCGCGGGGAAGACGTCGTGGGCCTTCATGCGTTCGTCGCCGTTGTTGGTGCGCAGCTGTAGGAACTCGGGCAGGTCGCGATGCCAGGCATCGAGGTAGACCGCGACGGCGCCCGAGCGCACGCCCAGCTGGTCCACCGCCACGGCGGTGTCGTTGATCACGCGGATCCAGCGTACGACACCGCCCGCGGCGCCCTTGTAGCCGCGAATCGAGCCGCCCGCCGCGCGCACCTTGCCCAGGTACATGCCCATGCCGCCGCCATACTTCGAGACCTGTGCGAAGTTGTCGACCGAGCGGTAGATGCCCTCGAGGGAGTCGGGCACCGTGTCGATGAAACAGCTCGAGAGCTGGTGCTGGGGACGCCGCGCGTTGGAGAGCGTGGGCGTGGCCATGGTTACCTTGAGCTGGCTCAGCATGTCGTAGAAGCGGGCGACCCACCCAAGCCGGACGCCGGGGTCCTCGCGCAGGGCCAGGTGCAGGGCGATGCCCAGGAACATCTCCTGCGGGGTCTCCAGCGCCTCCCCCTCGAAGGAGCGGATGACGTAGCGGCGCAGGACCAGGTCCATGCCCGCGTAGTCGAAGAGGTCGTCACGGGAGTCGTCGATGAGCGCCTGGGCCTCGTCTATCTCTGCCCTGGTATAGCCCTCGAGGATGTATTCGCCATAGAGCCCGAGGTCGGTGAGAAGGCGCAGCTTGTCATAGAAGGAGCCCACGGAGCGACCCGCCATGAGGGCCGCGACCCTGCGGTGGTGTCCGTAGGCGAGGATGCGTGCGGCGACGTAGCTCCACTTGGGGGCGTCCTTGCTGGTGAGCTCCACCGCGGCGCGCATCAGGGCGTCAAGGCGGCCGTCGGTATCGAGCTCGTCGGTGAGAAAGCCGCGGAAGCGGCCGAGGAGCGACGCCGTGGCGTACTCCTCGTCCAGGAAGTCGTGCTGGATGCGGGCGATCACGGGCGAGAGGCCCTCGTCACCCACGAGCCGCACGATCTCCCGGCGCTGCTGGCGAAGCTCGCTGCGGCGGGAGCGGTACAGGATGTAGGCCTTGGCCTGCGCGAAGTGCCCCTCGCGCATGAGCGCCTCCTCGACGAGGTCCTGGACCTGCTCGACCGTGGTGGCGCCCTCCTCGGCCATGCGGGCTTCGACCGCGGTGACGAGGGCCTCGAGCTCGCCCCCGGCGAGCTGGGCCGACGTGGCGGCGAAGGCCTTCTGGATGGCGCGGCCGACCTTGGAGGGGTCGTATTCCTCCGTCGAGCCGTTTCTCTTGACTATCTGCATCGTTGCTCCCGTTGTTGCGGCGCAAATGGGGCGCGCGATTAATTGACCCGGTGACAATAGCATATCTTGGCCCCAGGACATGCGAACGCATGCAACATCTCGTTGCTGATTTTGTGCCACGCACAATATGTTGGTGAAAACAGCAATTCAAAGAGCAGCTAGGGGCCTGCCAGGACGAACGCGCCGCGATATGGGAGGCTAGTTCGGGTCGCGCGTTGGTGCGCGTCCGCACGGCCCGTTGCGGCAGCCTCTCGCGCAAATGGCATGTGGCTTGCGCGGGAAAGGCGCATAACACCAGGTCGTTGGGAATTGGCGCGCAGACCACGAGCAGCTTGTGCGTGACATATGCGATGTGCGACCCCGCCCCGTGCCATGCGGAGTCGTACACAATCGGCATATCCACACAACTGAAAAATACGTGTGGCTCTTACGCACAAAAGCGCAGGTCAAGGGTATTCGACCATGCCGCTGCTAGAATGTTCAGCCTAAGCCTATCGAAAGGACATCGCCATGAAGCATGCCCCCGGCACAAGCGTCGCGCTTGCGGCGGCATCCGCCTGCCTCGCGCTCGCAATCGGGATGGCAGCGGCCTCCCCCGCCCTCGCGCAGAACTCCGGCGCCTCCATCGACATGCAGCGCCTCTACAACCCCAACTCGGGCGAGCACTTCTACACCGCAGACACCTCCGAGGCCAGCGGGCTCGTCAGCCTGGGATGGCGCCACGAGGGCTCCGGCTGGGTGGCGCCCCAGAAGTCTTCGACGCCGGTCTATCGCCTCTACAACCCCAACGCGGGCGACCACCACTACACGACAAGCGTCGAGGAGAGGGACGTCCTGGTCGAGAAGGGCTGGAACGACGAGGGAGTGGGCTGGTACTCCAGCGACAACAAGTCCGTCGCCGTCCTGCGCCAGTACAACCCCAACGCAAAGGCGGGCGCGCACAACTTCACGACCAGCAGCGCCGAGAATGACAACCTGGTCAATGCCGGCTGGAACGCCGAGGGCGTGGCTTGGTACGCCGTGGCCGAGGGGAAGCCCGCCGTCGACGGGGCCATCATGGGGGTGAGCGACGTGTCACCGCAGAGGATGGCGTCCTGGTTCAAGTCCAAGGGCGGCAGCTATCCCACGAGCATCGAAGCGAAGGGAGGGGCGGCCACGATCGAGGACTTCACGAGGATTCTCTGCGAGGAGGCCGCCGCCGAGGGCGTGCGTGCCGAGGTCGTCTTCTGCCAGTCCATGATCGAGACCGGCTGGTTGCGCTATGGCGGGGACGTGATTCCCGAGCAGTACAACTACGCCGGCATCGGCACCACGGGGGACGGCGTGAGGGGCGCCTACTTCGCCAACGTGCGAGAGGGGCTTCGCGCCCAGGTACAGCACCTCAAGGCCTATGCCTCGACAGAACCCCTCGTCAACGCGCAGGTCGACCCGCGCTTTGGCCTGGTCCAGGAGAGTCGCGGCGTGGCGCCCACCGTGTATGACCTGGGCGGAAGGTGGGCGGTTTCCAAGACCTACGGCGGACAGATCGCCTCGCTCATGAACGAGCTCGCCAACTACAAGGCTTAGCGGCTCGACGCCAGGACTGCCGGCGCCGACGACGAAACGGATGGTTAGATGGAACTGAGCAAGAAGAGAAGAAGGGCCCTCCTCGCCCTGGCACTCACGGCCGTGCTGGGCATGGGCGTGACGCCCGCCTGGGCGGGCGTCACGCCCACGGAGGGACAGAACGTGGTAGCTGGGAAAACCACGGCCGAGCAGGCGGAGACGTCCGCGCCCATGCTGGATGCGGAGGACGCGGGTGAGGCTGCGGCTCCGCAGGAGCTTGCGCTTCCCGCCCAGGAGGCGCCTCTCCCCGAGGAAGCCAAGTCGCCCGCCCCTGCCGACGAGAACGAGGCACAGGCAACGGACGCCGAGGTAGGCTCCGCGCCCGCAGGCGACGGGGCAAAGACCGACCAGCAGGAGGCGACCAAAGCGGAGCCCGCCACCAAGGCCGCCGGGCAGACGCCCGCCTCCGGCGATGGCGCTGATGACGGCAGCGGCTCGACCATGGCCGAGCTCGAGGAGCTCTCCAAGACCACGAACGTAGACGAGCTCGTGGCGAGCAAGCCGCAGGTCGTGCGCGACGAGGCGCCCCTGCAGCTTCGCAAGCTCGCCAAGACCGCATCCGTCAAGTCGATCGAGATGATGCGCCTCTACAACCCCAACTCGGGCGAGCACTTCTACACCAGCAACGCGGAGGAGGTGGCGAACCTGCGCTCCCTGGGATGGAGGCTCGAATCCGTCGGCTGGGTCGCGCCAGAGACCTCAAACGTCCCGGTCTATCGCCTCTACAACCCCAACGCGGGCGACCACCACTACACCACCAGCGTCGAAGAGCGCGACGACCTCGTCAGGCTGGGATGGCACGACGAGGGCATAGGCTGGTACTCGGACTCCGGCGAGACCGTCGCGCTGCTGCGCCAGTACAACCCCAACGCCAAGGCGGGCGCTCACAACTTCACGACCAGCGAGGAAGAGAACGACAGCCTGGTCAGGCTGGGCTGGCGCGCCGAGGGCATCGGCTGGTACGCACTGGCGGCCGGCTACGCCATCGATCCCAAGGAGACGAGCTACATCTATCTGGATGCCGGGCACGGTTGGCAGAGCAACAGGCCGACCAAGTGGGACCCAGGCGCACAGGGCAACGGATACGACGAGGCAGACCTGACCCACGACCTCACCGCGAGGGTCGCAAAGTACGCCCGCGAGCTCTATGGCCTACGCGTCTACAACAATGGGGATGCCGGTCCGTCACTCGTTGACTACTCCGGACGCCAGGCAGACGCCAAGAGCCGCGGCTGCACCTCGCTGGTCTCAATCCATTTCAACGCCAGCGAGGACTCGCGCGCCACCGGCTACGAGAGCTACCGCCACTCGGAAACGCCCAACCCACGTTCCGCTCGGCTCCAGTCCATCATGCACGCGCAGCTCACCTCCACGGGCCTGCGCAACAGGGGCGCACGGAGCGCAGTCATCGCCGTGGTGAGCGGTCGCAACGACGGCCTTCCCGCGACCCTGCTCGAGATCTGCTTCGTCACGAACCCCTACGACATGCGCCAGTACATGGCAAACCGCGACAAGGTTGCCCGCGCCCTCGCCAAGGGCCTCTACGAGGCCGCGCAGGCCGGCTTCTGATCGACCAGCCCAGACCAAACGCCCAAGGAGGACACGGATGAGAAGGTACGTGCTCGCGCCCCGCGCCGCCAGCATCGCCCTGGTGGGACTGTTGGCCCTGAGCCCCCTGACACTCGCAGGCTGCGACCAGCAGCAGCCTACGACGCCCGCCGAAAGTGACGCCCAGCAGACGGAATCCAAGGACTCCAAAGCGACGGACGGAAAAGACGGCTCGGCTACCGGCGACGAGGGCAAGGACACCCAAGCCACCGTCACGGCAGACATGGGCAAGGGAGACACGCTCGTGTCTCTCACCAACTCCCTCGGCTTCGACATCAGCTCCGTCGCCGTCAAGGACGCCGCCGCCCAGGACTTCGACGCGACGAACAGCTTCGACGGGGTCGACCTCGCGGACGGCGACACCAAGACCCTCGCCTACGAATCGGTCCAGGGGGCCGGCAGCTACGACCTCAGACTCGGCGTCGGTCCCGACAGCTACTTCCTCGTCAGGGGCGTTGACCTCGCAAACGCCAAGGACGTGAGGCTCCTCATGGACGAGGGCGTGGCCTACGTGAGCTACACCGACGCCACGACCGGCGAGGAGAGGAACAACCACGACGAGGTCGTCGCCGCCGCGATGGACCCCGACCTCCCGACCTACGACAAGGAGACCCAGAGGGACTAGCCCCCTAGCGCTCGCGCGCAAACCAAGGGAAGCCTGCGCGCGATTCCGCGAAAGGCCTGCTCGCGTCGAGGGGCCGCGCAAACCAGGAATGGGCTGTGCGGCCCCTACTGCTACCGTCCGCCCGTTTGGGGCCCCGGCTCGGACCCCAGCCTTCCCCTCGGCTAGTACACTTGCAGCTCGAGTCCGTATTTCCCGACCGCTCCGGAGGTCACATGAGCGCAAACCTCAACAAGATCAAGTACGTCGCCATCGCCGCCATCGCACTGGGCGCCATGGGTCTCTTCCTGGCCGTCCTCTCGCTCACCCAGACGCCGCTGCTCGCGGCCCGATGGGCGTTTGCGGTGGGGTCCGCCAGCTCCATCGTGCTGGGCATCCACTGCCTCACGATGCTGGGCGGCGTCGCCGTGGGGCAGCGCGTGCGCGACGCGGCCTCCATCTCGCTGCTTGTGAGCCTCTTCTGCTCCTTCGTCGTGGTGGTCCCGCCCCAGAAGGCGCCGCGCCTCCCCCTGCACCTGCTGCTCATCATGCTCGTCATGACGGCAGCGCTCGTGCTCTATTCCACCGGCCGCGACACCGCGGCGCTCGAGCGCATCGGCAGCAGGAAGAAGAAGGCAAAATAGCAGTAGATTAGTCGCAATTCGAGGCATAGCGCCCACTCCAGAGGGGTAGCCTGTAGCGGGGTCCGTCGGGCCCCGCTCGTCTTGCACGCGCCATCCGTCAGGAGCACTCACATGCCAGAGGTAGCACAGGGGCTCGCCATCCCCTTCGCCGGAACAACGCTGGGCGCCGCCATGGTCTTCTTCGCCCGCAGGCAGATGGGACGGGAGGTGCAGAGGGCGCTCACCGGCTTCGCCGCCGGCGTCATGGTGGCGGCCTCCATCTGGAGCCTCATCATCCCCGCCATCGACGACTCCGCCAGCCTGGGCAGCTTCGCCTTCATGCCCGCCCTCGTGGGCTTCTGGGCGGGGACCCTCTTCCTGCTGCTGCTCGACAGCATCCTCCCCCACCTGCACCTTGGAGCGAAGGACGACGAGCCGGAGGGCATCAGGACCCGCCTGCAGCGCACCACCCTCATGGTGCTCGCCGTCACCATCCACAACATCCCCGAGGGCATGGCCGTCGGCGTCGTGTACGCGGGCTGGCTCACCGGCAACTCCGGCATAACGCTCGCCGGCGCGCTCGCGCTCTCGCTGGGCATCGCCATCCAGAACTTCCCCGAGGGCGCCATCATCTCGCTGCCGCTGCGCGCCGAGGGCGCCAGCAAGGGCCGCGCCTTCCTGGGAGGATTCCTCTCGGGCGTGGTCGAGCCCATCGGCGCCGTCCTCACCATCATGGCCGCGCGCCAGGTCGTGCCCCTCCTCCCCTACCTCCTGAGCCTCGCCGCGGGAGCCATGATGTACGTCGTGGTGGAGGAGCTCATCCCCGAGATGAGCGAGGGGGAGCACTCCAACGTGGGCGTGCTCATGTTCGCCCTCGGCTTCACCGTCATGATGACCCTGGACGTGGCCCTGGGCTAGGAAAGGGGCGTCGTCGGACGAGAGGGACGTCCCGCCTCGACCCGAAGGGCGTCACCTCGCAGAGCTGCCCCCGTGGCCCTAAGGCTACGGGGGCAGTCGCATGCCCGGGGCTTGGCGGGTGGTACGCGGTCCTTGGCCCTACACCTCAAGGAGCATGTCGCGCGTGACCTCCGCCACGCCTCGCGCCCCGCACATCGCCATGGCGTCCACGAGCTCCGCCCTGAGCTGGGCGAGGTACGCGCGCACGCCCTCCTCCCCTCCTCCAAAGGCGGCGACGGCCACGGGGCGGCAGACCAGCGCCGCGTCCGCGCCCAGCGCGAGCGCGCGAAAGAGGTCGGCGCCGCTTCTGATGCCGCCGTCCACCAGCACGCAGAGCTCCCCTCCCACGACGTCCACGACCGACGGGAGCACCTCCGCCGTGGCGGGCACCCCGTCCAGGACGCGACCACCGTGGTTCGAGACCACGATGGCGTCGACGCCCGCCTCGAGCGCCTTGAGCGCCCCGCGCGGGCCCAGGATGCCCTTCGCGACGAAGGGGACGCCCGCCCCGTGGCAGGCGTCCGCGAGCTCGCGGAGCTGGGCCACGTCCTTGGGACCCGCGGGAGGCTGCTGACCCCTGAGGAAGGGCAGCCCCGCGCCGTCCACGTCCATGGCGACCGCCGCGGGGTGCGCCGCGAGGGCGGGCTCGAGCTTCTTGAGGACCGCGCCCATCGACCAGGGCTTGATGGTGGGGATGCCCGCGCCGCCGAGGCCGGCTATGAGGCCACAGGCGCGCTCGTGCACCTCGGGCCTGAGGCCGTCGCCCGTCCAGGCGAGAGTCCCCTCGGCCTTGGCGGCACGCAGGACCATGCCGTTGTAGTCCAGGTCGTCCAGCTCGTCACCGTAGTGGCGGTGCACGTCTCCCAACGGGGCCACCATGAGGGGGAGCGAGAGGCGCCTGCCCAGGAAGTCGCAGGATGGGTCGGGGTCGCTGCCGTCGCTGGCATAGAGGGTGTCCATCACGAGCCGCCAGCGCTCCCACGCCTCGAAGTTGCGGATGGCGACGGTTCCCGAACCCTTGGCGCCGGGGCCCGGCACGCCGCCTCCGCAGGCCCTGCCGTTGCAGGTCGGGCAGGCCTTGCAGACCGGTCCCATGTGGCCGCGCGCGGCGGCGGCAAGCTCCCTGTAGCCCATGTCCCTCTCCCCCAGAACCGGCTCTCCCCTAGGCCCTTCGCCCCTCGACCATGCCCGCGAGGACGGAGGCGAGCTCCTCGATGGGAACCTCGCGGCGCTCGCCCGTCTCGCGGACCTTGAGCTCGACGTTGCCGTTCTTGATGGCCTTCTTGCCGCAGACCACCTGGAAGGGGAAGCCCATCAGGTCGGCGTCGTTGAACTTGACGCCGGGACGCTCCTTGCGGTCGTCCACCACGACCTCGACCCCGCGGGCGACGAGCTCGCCGGCAAGGCGGTCTGCGACGGGCCAGACCAGCCCGTCGTGCACGTCCAGGGGGATGACCTCGACCTCGTAGGGGGCGACGGAGACGGGCCAGCAGATGCCATGCTCGTCGTGGTGCTGCTCGACGACGGCAGCCAGGGTGCGCGACACGCCGATGCCATAGCAGCCCATGAGGAAGGGCCTCTCCCTGCCGTCCTCGTCCGCGAAGGTGGCGCCCATCGCCTCGGAGTACTTGGTGCCCAGCTGGAAGACCTGGCTCACCTCGATGCCGCGGGCAGACTTGAGCGCCGCGCCGCAGCGCGGGCAGGCGTCGCCCTCCTGGGCGCTCGCGAGGTCGAGCCACTCGTCCACCTCGAAGTCGCGGCCGGGACGCGCGCCCAGGAGGTGCTGGCCCTCCTCGTTGGCGCCGACGACCCAGCTTGTGGAGTCGCGCAGGGCGACGTCGGCCACCACGCGGACGCCCTCGGCCACGCCGACGGGGCCCATGAAGCCCGCCACCAGGCCCGCACGGGCGAGGTCCCCCGGCTCCATCATGTGGTAGTGGCCGAAGGCGTGCTCGGCCTTGACCTCGTTGAGCTCGTGGTCTCCGGGGAGGACGGCCAGGACCAGGCTCCCGTCCTCCGCCTGGAGGGCGACGGACTTGCGGCAGGCCGCCTCCTCGACGCCGAGGAAGGCCGCGAGGGCCGAGATGTTGCCCTCGATGGGCGTGGCGACCTTCTGGAGCCCGCCGTCCCCCGGACCCTCGAGGACGCGGACCTGCGCCGTGGCCGCCTCGGTGTCCGCGGCGAAGCCGCAGGCGTCGCAGTACACGAGCTCGGCCTCGCCGGCGTCCGCCAGGGCCATGAACTCGACGGAGGTGTCCCCGCCGATCTGGCCGGAGTCGGCTACGACGGGGAGGGCGCGCAGCCCGCAGCGCTCGCAGACGTTGGCGTAGGCGGCCTTCTCCTGGTCATAGCACTCCTGCAGCGACTCCTGGGTCGCGCTGAAGGAGTAGGCGTCCTTCATGATGAACTCGCGACCGCGCATGAGGCCGAAGCGGGGCCGAAGCTCGTCACGGAACTTGTCCTGGATCTGGTACAGGGTGACGGGGAGCTGCTTGTAGGAGCGCAGCTCGTCGCGGACGAGGTCGGTGAAGGTCTCCTCGTGGGTGGGACCCAGGGCGAAGCCGCGGTCGTGGCGGTCGGTGATGCGCATGAGCTCGGGGCCGTAGGCGGCCCAGCGGCCGGACTGGCGCCAGAGCTCGCCGTCGGTGAGGATGGGCGCCTGCATCTCCTGTGCGCCGATGGCCTCCATCTCGTCGCGGATGATGGCCTCGATCTTGCGGAGGGACCTCCATGCCAGGGGGAGGTAGCTGTAGAGCCCCGCCGCACCCTTGCGTATCATGCCCGCGCGCAGGAGTAGGCGATGGCTGGCCAGCTCGGCGTCCGCCGGGTCCTCCTTCAGGGTGGGCGCGTACAGCCTCGACATCTTCTCGTAGCTTCTCAACCTGCGTTCCTTCCTTGCTTGCCCTTGCTCCGGACGCGTCCGGACGAGTCGACCAGAACATGATACGCCCCACGAGGGGCAACGTCCCTAAGCCTTGCTGCCGTAGCGCTCCTCGATCTCTCGGAAGAGCTCGTCGACGATCTGGCCCTCGGGCACCTTGCGGATGGGCTCGCCGTTCTGGAAGAGGAGCCCCTGGCCCCTGCCGCAGGCGACGCCCAGGTCGGCGTCGCGCGCCTCGCCGGGGCCGTTCACGACGCAGCCCATGACGGCGACCGAGATGGGGGCCTCGACCCCCTGGAGCCGCTCCGAGACCCGCTCGGCCATGCCGATGAGGTCCACCTGGCAGCGGCCGCAGGTGGGGCAGGACACGAGCTCGGGGTGGAGCCTGCGCATGCCAAGGGCCGAGAGTAGGTCCCAGGCGACGCGCACCTCCTCGACGGGGTCCGCGGTGAGCGAGAGCCTGAGCGTGTCGCCGATGCCCTGCTCGAGCAGGATCCCCACGCCGGCGCAGTTCTTGACCGTGCCCTGCCGGAGCGTGCCGGCCTCGGTCACGCCCACGTGGAGCGGCACGTGGGGCAGCCTGCGCGAGAGCTCGCGGTAGGTGGCGAGCGTCGTGGGGACGGAGTGCGCCTTGGCGGAGAGGACCACGTCCCTGAAGCCGCGCTCCTCGAAGTGGCGCACGAAGGCCTCCGCCGAGGCGACGAGCTTCTGGGGCAGGCTGAGGTCGCGCCTCTGGTCGACCTCGCGGTCGAGAGAACCCGCGTTGACGCCGATGCGAATGGGGATGCCCGCCGAACCCGCCTCTTCGATCACCGCGTCCACGCGCTCGAAGGAGCCGATGTTTCCCGGGTTGATGCGCAGTGCCGCGGCACCCCTCCTGCAGGCCTCGATGGCGAGCCTGTGGTCGAAGTGGATGTCCGCCACGACGGGAAGGGGGCTCATCGCGCAGACCTCGCCGAAGCCGTCGAGCGCGCCGGCGTTGGGGATGGCCACGCGGATGATCTCGCAGCCCTCGGCGGCGAGGCCCCCTATCTGTGACAGCGTGGCGGCGGGGTCCGAGGTCTTCGTGGTGCACATCGACTGCACCGAGACGGGGGCACCCCCTCCCACGGGGACCCCTCCCACCATGACCCGGCGCGTGAGCTCGCGGGCGGCGCGCGGCTTGGCGCCAGCCCGTCCTTCCGTGGTGTCGGCCGGCCCTTCCGTGACTCTCTCTTCCATGGCTTGCCACCTATCCTATGACGAGGCGGGTGATGTCGTTCTTGAGCGCGAAGACGAAGATGACGAGGAACACCGCGATGCCCAGGTAGCCCACGACCGTCTGCGCGCGGGACGAGAGCTCGCGCCTGAGCGCGGCCTGCACCAGCTCGACGAGCACCTTCCCCCCGTCGAGCGGCGGGATGGGCAGGAGGTTCATGAAGCCCAGCGACATGGAGATCATGGCCACGAAGAGGGCGAGGTCATAGGCCCCCGAGGAGGCCGCCTGGGACGCCATGGCCGATATGCCCACCACCGAGGAGGTACCCTGCAGGGTCTGCATCGTCCGGGCGGGCGTGATGAGGTCGAGCGCGAAGCGGGCGACCGCGCGCCCATACGAGAGGGCCGCCAGGGCGGACTGGCCCACCCCGAGCCTGACACGCTGGGTCTGGGCGAGGACACCGAGGCTGCCCAGCCCCTCCCCGACCTCGACCCTGACGGTGGAGGTCGTCCCGTCGCGCAGGTAGCTCAGGCTGAAGTCCTCCTTCGCTCCCAAGGCGGCGTCCAAGGCGGCGGAGAGGGACCTCCAGTCGCTCACGGGAGTCCCCGCCACGTCCACGATCGCGTCGCCTCCCCTGAGGCCCACGGCCTCGGCGGCGGAGCCCGCGGTGACCCCTGCGATCTGGTTGGAGTCCACCACGCCCTCGACCCCCACGAGCGAGAGGGCGACGGTGATGACGAGGAAGGCCAGCAGAAGGTTGACGAGGGGGCCTGCGACGAGCGTGGCCAGGCGGGCGAGAAGCCCCTTGCCGTGATAGGTGCGGGAGAGCTCGCTTGCGAGGAAGGCCTCCGCGTCGTCGACGGGACGCGCCTCTCCCTCGCCCGTCGTGCCCGCCGCCTCGAAGTCGTGCCCGCGGTCGAACTGGGTGAGGAGCATGGCGTCGCGGCGCTGGGTCTGGAAGCTCTGCGGCCAGTCCGCCTGGCCGGGCCTCTCGCCCAGCTCCGGGTCATAGAGGGGGGCGATGGCGGCGAGGTCCGCGAGCGATCCCAGGAGGGCGTAGGCGCGGTCCTCCTCGATGGCCAGCTCCTCCGCCCCCTCCCTCGCGCTGCCCCTGCCCCGCCGCTGCACCAGGGAGAGGCAGGGGGCCAGGAGCTCGTCTTCCAGGGGCTCCATGCCGCAAATCCTCGTGTAGCCGCCCAGCAGGAGCGGGGTCACGCCGAACTCGCAGCCGATGCGCGGCGAGCGCCACGAGAGCCTCCAGCGGCTGGGCATGCCGAGGAAGAACTCCGTCACGCGCATGCCGCAGGCGCGCGCGGCGAGGAAGTGGCCCCCCTCGTGGACGAACACGAGGAGCGAGAGCACGAGGACGCCCCAGAACGCGGACGAGAGGACCCCGACGGCGGCGCTCATCGCAAGCCCTCCAGGACGCGGTGCGCGGACGCGCGGGACGCGCGGTCGACCTCCTCGAGCTGCTCGACGCTCTGGACGGGCTGGACGCTGGCAGCGTCCATGACCTCGCGGACCACGCGCTCGATGTCGAGGAAGCCGCACTCGTCCCTGCGGAAGGCGAGGTTGGCGACCTCGTTGGCCGCGTTCATGACGCAGGGGAGCGTGCCTCCCGCGCGTCCCGCGCGACGGGCGAGGCCCAGGCAGCCGAAGGCCCCCTCGTCGGGACGGGAGAAGCTGAGGTCGGGAAGGTCGCGGTACTCCACGCGGTCCGAGGGCGTCTCCCAGCGCTCGGGGTAGCTGAGGGCGTACTGTATGGGAATGCGCATGTCGGAGGGGCCGAGCTGGGCCTTCACGACGCCATCCGAGAACTCGACCATGGAATGGATCGTGCTCTGGCGGTGGACCAGGACGTTGACGTCGTCCACGTCGACGTCGAAGAGGTGGTGGGCCTCCAGGACCTCGAGGCCCTTGTTCATCAGAGTGGCCGAGTCGATGGTGATCTTGGGCCCCATGGACCAGGTGGGGTGCTTGAGGGCGTCCGCCGCCGTGACCTTGGCCAGCTCGTCGCGGCCCATGCCGAAGAAGGGACCGCCCGAGCAGGTGAGCCAGACCTTGTGGACGTCGCACCTGCGCTCCCCCACGAGGCACTGGTAGATGGCGCTGTGCTCGGAGTCTATGGGAAGGAGACGGCCGGGCTGGGCGAGCGGCATGAGGAGGTCGCCCCCCACGACGAGGGACTCCTTGTTCGCGTAGGTCAGGATCTTGTGCGCCCTGAGCGACTCGTGCCCCAGGCGGATGCCGGCGAAGCCCACGAGGGCGTTCACCACCACGTCCACGTCGTCGAGCCAGGCGACCTCCTCGAGGGAGCGGCCGCCCACGCGGAGCTCGCAGCCCCGAGGCAGGCCCTCGAGCGACGCGTCATGGGCGTGGCCCTCGTCGCTCACGTACACGTGCGAGGCACCGAACTCGCGGGCGGCGCGGACGACCAGGTCGCAGGACGAGTGGACGGAGAGCGCGGTCACGCGCAGCTTGTCGGGATGCTTGCGGCACACGTCGAGGGTTTGGGTCCCGATGGATCCCGAGGCGCCCATGACGGCGACGCGCAGAGGCCAGCGCCGAGGGGAGCTCGGGGCCGTGTCCTCGAATATGTTCACAGGATTCCTCCCATACGAAGGACGAGGTAGGCCGTCACGCAGCCGAAGAGCATGGAGTCAGAGCGGTCGAGGAGGCCGCCGTGCCCGGGCATGAAGTCGCCCGAGTCCTTGACGCCCACGCCTCGCTTGATGCGCGACTCGAAGAGGTCTCCCACTACGGCGATGGTGCCGACCAGGAGGCCGCCGGCAAGGGCGAGGGGGTAGGTCACGCCCCTCACGCCGAGCAGGGCGAGGAGGCACCAGACGAGGACGCTCGAGGCGAGGCCGCCCCAGAAGCCCTCGAAGCTCTTGTGCGGGGAGATCCTCGGCGCGAGCTTGTGCCTGCCGAAGCGCGTCCCCACGAAGTACGCCATGGCGTCGTTGAGCCAGACGGAGCCCATGACGCCGAAGGTGAGGAGGCCTCCCGAGGAGCCGGGGTCCGTGCTACGGATGAGCACGACGCAGGAGAACGTGAGCGAGGTGTAGACCGGCCCGAAGGCCGTGAGGGCCACGTCGGATATGTTGGCGCGCGGCGTCGCGACGTACCAGAAGGCGCAGGCGACGAGGAGCAGGACCAGGACCAGGAAGAGCCCCTCGGTGCCGAGCAGGAGCGCCGCGAGCGGGAAGAGCACGGACGCCGTGAGGCCAAAGACCTCGTTGGGCATGCGCCCGCCCATTCGTGCCATGCGGAAGAACTCCGAGCAGCAGAGCCAGGCCATCGAGGCGACCAGCGCCGTCGTGGGAACGCGCCCCCAGAAGAGGACGGCCACGATCACGACGAAGTAGATGGCGCCGGTGGTGGTGCGGGTCAGGGCCTTCTCGGTCCACCCCCTGGCCAGCTGCCCCCTCAGCTCGCCGGCGACGCGCGCGTCCTCCTTCGAGCGACGCTTGCGCTCGAGCCAGCTGATCGCCCGCTCTATGCCGGTCGTGCCAGGCGCCGTCTCCTGGGGGGAATCCGAGGAGGGACGCCGTTCCTCTTCCCCGCTCACTTGGCCTCCACACCCCCGAAGCGACGCTTGCGCGACTGGAAGGCCCTGACGGCACGGAGGTACTCCCAGCGGTCGAAGTCGGGCCAGTAGAGGTCGGTCACGTAGAACTCGGTGTAGGCGAGCTGCCAGAGCAGGTAGTTTGAGAGCCTGAGCTCGCCGGAGGTCCTGATCAGGAGGTCGGGGTCGGGCAGGCCCTCGGTGTAGAGCCTCGAGGCGAGAAGCCCCTCGTCCACGTCGTCGGCGCGCAGGCTCCCCCGCTCCACCTCCTGGGCGACCTCTCGCGCGGCGCGGGCAATCTCGGCGCGCGAGCCGTAGTTGACGGCCAGGGCGAAGGTCATGCCCGTGTGGTCCGCAGTCTCATCGAGGCCCTGTTGGAAGACGTCGAAGGTCTCCTTGGGCAGGGCGGAGAGGTCGCCGAAGAAGCGCAGGCGCACGTTCTCTTGGTGGAAGAGCGGCAGCTCCCTGACGAGCGTCGTCGCGAAGAGGTGCATGAGGAGGTCGACCTCGCTCTGCGGCCTCTTCCAGTTCTCCGTGGAGAAGGCATAGCACGAGAGCACGTCGACGCCGAGCCTCACGCTCGTGGTGACGGCCTCGCGCAGGGAGTCGACGCCGGCCACGTGCCCCTCGGGGCGGCTGAGGCCGCGCGCCTGGGCCCAGCGGCCGTTGCCGTCCATGATGATTGAGACGTGGCGCGGCACCCTCGAGAGGTCGACGTCCCTCAGCGAGACGTCCTCCGGGGACTCCGCGTAGTATTCCTCGAGCTTCTGCTGGTCTATGTTCAAGCTAGATCTCCATGACCTCGGCGGTCTTGGACTTGAGCATCTCCTCGACCTTCTCCACGAAGCCGTCGGTCACCTTCTGGATGGACTTCTTCTCGCGCGCGACATCGTCCTCCGAGAGCTCCTCGTCCCTCTCCGCGCGGGTGTTTGCGTCGCGACGCACGTTGCGGATGGCGATCTTTGCCTCCTCCGCGTACTTGTTGCAGTCCTTCACGAGCTCGCGGCGGCGCTCCTCGGTGGGCTTGGGGAAGGGCAGGCGGATGGAGATGCCGTCGTTGGAGGGGGTGATGCCGAGGTCGGAGGCCTCGATGGCCTTCTCGATGGACTTGAGGGCGGTCTTGTCCCAGGGCTCGACCACGAGCATGGAGGCCTCGGGGACCTTGACGCCGGCGAGCTGCGTGATGGGGGTCGCCTGGCCGTAGTAGTCGACCTTGATGCCGTCGAGGACGTGCGCGTTCGCGCGTCCGGTGCGCACCTTGGCGAAGTTGCCCCTCAGGACGTCGAGGCACTTGTCCATGTTCTTCCTGGCAAAGTCGGTGTACTCGCTCATGTGTGGCTCTCCTATTCGTCTACTACGGTCGTGCCGACGCTCTCGCCGCGGAGCGCGCGGTCGAACACGTCGTCTCCCAGCAGGTCGAAGACCATGATGGGCATGTGGTTGTCATGACAGAGGGCGGTTGCCGTGGCGTCCATGACCTGCAGGCCGCGGTTGAGGACCTCCATGTAGCTGATGCTCTCGAAGCGCTTCGCGTCGGGGTTCTTGACGGGGTCGCTGTCGTAGATGCCGTCCACCTTGGTCGCCTTCATGAGGACCTCGGCGCCGATCTCGCAGGCGCGCAGCGCCGCGGCGGTGTCGGTGGTGAAGTAGGGGTTGCCGGTGCCGGCGGCGAAGATGGTGATGCGCCCCTTCTCGAGGTGGCGGATCGCACGGCGGCGGATGTAGGTCTCGGAGACCTGGTGCATCTCGATGGCGCTCATGACGCGGCACATCATGCCGCTGTGCTCGAAGGTGTCCTGGAGCGCGAGGGAGTTGATGACGGTGGCGAGCATGCCCATGTTGTCGCCCTGGGCTCGGTCCATGCCCGCCGCCGCACCCGAGAGCCCGCGGAAGATGTTGCCGCCACCGACGACGATGGCGATCTGGACGCCGGCGTCATAGGCCGGCTTGACCGCCTTGGCGATGAGCCGTGGGACCTCGGGGTCGATGCCGAAGTCCTTGGAGCCCATGAGCGCCTCGCCCGAGAGCTTGAGAAGCACGCGCTTGTACTTGTAGTTATCCAAGATGTGACCTCCAGAGACAGGCAATCGCTAGGGCCCGACGGACGTCTGACCCCACTGATTCTAACAGAGGGGAAGACCCTACCTGCGGCGCAGGCTGCCGGGGACGGCGAAACGGAGGGAACCTTGATGAGAAAAGGGACCCGCGCCGAGGCACGGGTCCCAAGGTTCGCGTCTGTCCTGGCAGGAGGTCTCCCGGCCTACTCCTCGCCGAAGGCGAAGCGCTCGAAGCCCAGGATCTGCACGTCGTCGCTCACGGCCTTGCTGACGCCCTTGGCGAGCTCGGCGATGGTCGTGGAGGAGTCCTTGATGAACTCCTGCTCGGTGAGGACGCACTCCTTGTAGAACTTCTCGAGCTTGCCGACGGCCATCTTCTCCTGGATGAACTCGGGCTTGCCGGACTCGGCGGCCTGGGCCATGTAGATGGACTTCTCGTGCTCGACGACGTCGGCGGGGACGTCCTCGCGGCGCGCGGCGACGGGAGCGGAGGCAGCGACCTGCATCGCGACGTCGTGGGCGAAGCTCTTGAACTCGTCGGCAGTGGCGGTGGCGTCGTTGGCGAAGCCGAAGGAGACGATGTCGCCCAGCTTGCCTCCCAGGTGGATGTAGCTGGCAAGGGCGCCGGACTCGACGGAGACACGCTTGAAGCGGGCCACCTTCATGTTCTCGCCGATGACGTGGATCATCTCGGTCAGCTCGTCGGCGACGGTGGCGTCACCCATCTTGCAGGCCTTGAGCGCCTCGACGTCGGCGGGGTCGTTCTCTGCGACGACCTTGGCGAGGTCGGCGGCGAAGCCGGTGAACTTGGGGTTGGTGCCCACGAAGTCGGTCTCGCAGGTGAGCTCGAGGATGGCGCCGAGCTTGCCGTCCTCAGAGATGTAGGTGGCGATGGTGCCCTCGTTGGTGTCGCGGCCGGCGCGCTTGACGGCCTTGGCGACGCCCATCTTGCGCAGGACGTCGACGGCCTTCTCGATGTCGCCATCGGCCTCGACGAGGGCCTTCTTGCACTCCATCATGGGGGAGTCGGTCATCTCGCGCAGCTGCTTGACCATAGCGGCGGTGATCTGTGCCATGTTGTGCCCCTCCTTTGGGGATGTGAGTCTGCGGAAAGGGAAGTGCTACTCGGCCGCGGGGGCCTCGACCTCGACGGCAGGGGTGGTCTCGCCAGAGGCCATCTCCTCGACCGAGATCTGCTCCTTGCCGGAGCCAGCCAGGACGGCGTCGGCCACGAGCTCGCACATGAGGTTGACGGAGCGGATGGCGTCGTCGTTGGCGGGGATGCCATAGTCGATCACGTCGGGGTCGGAGTTGGTGTCGAGCAGGCCGACCACGGGGATGTGCAGGCGGTTGGCCTCGCGGATCGCGATCTCCTCGCGCTTGGTGTCGACCACGAAGAGCGCCTGGGGTAGGGCCTTCATGTCACGGACGCCACCCAGGTTGCGCTGGAGCTTCTCGAGCTCCTTGGTCAGGACGGCCTGCTCCTTCTTGCCGCGGGCGGCCATGCGGCCGTCCTCCACCATGGCCTCGAGCTCCTCCATGCGGTCGATGCGGGAGCGCATGGTCACGAAGTTGGTGAGCATGCCGCCGAGCCAGCGCTGGTTGATGAAGGGCATGCCGCAGCGCTCGGCCTGGGCCGCGATGGGCTCCTGGGCCTGCTTCTTGGTGCCGACGAAGAGGACGCGGCCGCCCTTTGCGGCGGTGTCCTTGAGGAAGGTGTACGCCTTGTCGGCGTCCATGACGGTCTGCTTGAGGTCGAGGATGTAGATGCCGTTGCGCTCGCCGAAGATGTAGGGCTTCATCTTGGGGTTCCAGCGGCGCGTCTGGTGACCGTAGTGGCAGCCGGCCTCGAGCAGAGTGCGGATGTTGATCTTGACAGCCATGTCTAACCTCCATTGGTTTGGCCTCCGCGTGAGGTCATCCCCGCTGGGGCCACCCTGGACTTGGCTGTTGTCCCGGGCACCGTGGCCTGCGAGTCGTCACGCGTGTGATATGGATGTCGTGCGAGCACACGACAGCAAGTCATAGTACCAGCTCTGGCATAAGGATGCCAGCAGGAATGCGCGCTCGCACACACGATGCCCACCGGGGGTCCCGCGGGACCGGACGAGGCTACTCCCCCCTGGGATGGGCCTGCCTCGCGGCGTCCTTGAGCCTCTGGGCCGAGAGGTGCGTGTAGATCTGGGTCGTGGAGAGGCTGCTGTGCCCCAGGAGCTCCTGCACGCTCCTCAGGTCCGCGCCGCCGTTGAGGAGCTCGGTCGCGAAGCTGTGGCGCATCGCGTGCGGGGTGAGGCCGGCGTCGAGCCCCGCCTGCGCGACCCTGCGCTCAAAGGTCGTGCGCAGGGCGTCGGCGCTCATGCGCCTGCCCCGGGTCGAGAGGAAGAGCGCCTTTCCCGCCGCCCCCCGTCCCCTTGCCGCAAGCAGCGGACGGGAGCGTTCGAGATACTCCTCGAGCCGCGACACGGCAAGACGGTGGACGGGGACGATGCGCTCCTTCGAGCCCTTGCCGAAGAGCCTGGCCTGTCCCTGCCCGAGGTCCACGTCCCCCAGGTCGAGCGCCGACACCTCGGATATGCGAGCGCCGGTGGCATAGAGGAGCTCGAGGAACGCACGGTCCCTCATGCCCAGCTCGTCGTCCTCGCAGACGTCGAGCAGGCGTGAGACCTCCTCGTCGGACATGGTCTTGGGCAACGTGCGCGCGAGCCTTGGGCTCGCGAGGGCGGCGGCCACGTCCTGCTCCACCTCGCCCTCCCTGAGGAGCCAGCGGTAGAGGCCGCGGATGGCCGAGAGCCTGCGGGCGACGGTCCTGCCCGCATAGCGCGCCTGGGCGAGCTCGGCCATGTAGGAGCGGAGCTCGCGATGGGTCACGCGGAGGGGGTCGACCCCCTCCCTGCGGCACCACGAGGCGAAGGAGCCGAGGTCGCTCGCGTAGCCCCGCGCGGTCTGGGGCGAGAGGTTCCTGAGCTCTCGCAACTGCGACACGAAGTCGCCCACGAGCCGTTCGAAGCGGTCCTGGGCGGCGTCGCGCGACGCCGCCGGATCCTCGGCCGCCCGCGGCGGCGGGGCGCCTCCCGTCTGTCGGGCTGGGATGGGGCCGCCCACTACGAGAGAGCCCCCGCGAAGAGCTCGGGCCTCGTCGCGAGGTAGGCGTCGAGGTCGCACCGGGCGCGGTCCGCGTATGCCTGGTAGCGCTCCCTCTTCTTCATGCGGCCGCCCCCAAGGGGAGGAACCAGGCCGAAGTTGACGTGCATGGGCTGGTAGGGACTCGTCTTTGGGTCGGTGGCGTAGCTCACGAGCGAGCCCAGGGCACCCGTGCGCGGAAGGCCCACGCGTTCGTAGCCCCTGAGGTCGGCGAAGCTGTTGAGCGCGGCGAGGAGCCCCGAGGCGATGGCCTCGGTGTAGCCCTCGGTCCCCGTGATCTGTCCCGCGAGCCTGCAGCTGGTCCCCGGGATGGCAAAGCTGCCGTCCAGCACGCGCGGGCTGTCGACGAAGGAGTTACGGTGCATCACGCCATAGCGGAAGAACTCGGCCCCCTCGAGCCCGGGGATCATGCGGAAGACCCTCTTCTGCTCGCCCCAGGTCAGGTTGGTCTGGAAGCCGACGAGGTTGTAGGCGGTCCCCTCGGCGTTCTCCGCCCTGAGCTGCACCGCGGCCCAGGGCCTCCTGCCCGTCGAGGGGTCCGTGAGTCCCACCGGCTTGAGCGCCCCGAAGCGCAGCGAGTCCCTGCCCGTCCTCGCCACCTCCTCGACCGGCTGGCAGGCGTTGAAGAGGTCGCTCTGCTCGAAGTCGTGCGAGAGCACGCACCGCGCCGCGACGAGCTCCTCCCAGAAGGCCTCGTACTCCTCGCGACCCATGGGGCAGTTGAGGTAGTCGCCCCTCCCCTCCTCCTCGTAGCGGGACTGCGAGAAGACCTTGCCCCGGTCGAGCGACTCGGCGTCCACCACGGGTGCCGCCGCGTCGTAGAACGAGAGGTGCTCGCCGCCCAGCACGTCGCAGAGCCTCTGGAAGAGCGCGTCGGAGCAGAGGGGGCCTGCGGCGATGACGGAGGGCCCATCGGGGATGTCGCGCACCTCTCCCCTGCTCACCGTGATGAGGGGGGAGGACTCGATCGCCTCCGTCACGAGGGCGGAGAAGCGCTCTCGGTCCACGGCGAGGGCGCCGCCGGCGGGGACCTGCGCCCTGCGCGCGAGCCCCAGGAGGACGGAGCCCATGGAGTCGAGCTCCTCCTTGAGGAGGCCCGCGGCGCTGTCGTGGCGCAGGGACTTGAGGGAGTTGGAGCAGACGAGCTCGGCGAAGCCGTCGCCATGGTGCGCCGGCGAGCTCGCGAGCGGACGCTGCTCGCAGAGGGTCACCTCGACCCCCCTCCGTGCGAGCTGCAGCGCGCACTCGCTTCCCGCCAGGCCCCCTCCGACCACCGTGACCCTGTCTGCCACCGCACGACCCCCCTTCGCCGGCACCCGCCGGCAGCCCGATCATCCGTCCATTCTAGCCTGCGTGAGGTAGGCTTCGGACGAGAGGCTGTAGCGTCCGTCCCTCAGGCGCTCCACGACGCCGCGCGACTCGTAGTCCGCCAGGGCGCAGAGCACGCCCGTCACCGGCTCCCCGAGATGGCGCGCGAGGTCGTCGGCACGCAGGGGCTCCCCCACCAGGGCGGACAGGAGCCTGCCCTCGATGCGGGACGGCTCCTCGCCCACGAGCCTGAGCGCGCCGTAGTCCATGGATATGCGCAGCTCGAGGTCACGCTCGGAGCATATGATGCCCGCCCCCTCCGAGATGAGCTGGTTGGCCCCGGCGGACTCGGGGGAGAAGATGCTGCCCGGCACGGCATAGAGGCCCCTGCCTATCTGGTCGGCCACGAGAGCGGTGCCCAGCGTCCCCGACCTCTCCCCCGCCTCCGCGATGAAGACGCAGCGAGACAGCCCCGCGATGACGCGGTTCCTCTTGGGGAAGGCGTAGCGCCGCGGCGGAGAGCCCCAGGGCTCGAGCGAGACCACGGCCCCACCCTCCCTGGGGGCGCGCGCGAACACGTCCGACGAGCTGCTGGGATAGACGAGGTCCGCCCCGCAGCCCGAGACCACCACCGTGGGGCCTCCCGCGTCGAGGGCGGCGCGCGCCGCCGCGGCGTCGCAGCCCATGGCGCCGCCGGACACCACCACGACGTCGCTCTGCGCCGCGACGCGGCCGGCCAGGCGAGCGGCGGCGAGGCCGTAGGGCGTGGCCCGCCTGGCCCCGATCACCGACAGGCACGGCCTGGACAGCGCGCCGGCGTCCCCCAGCCCGTAGAGCCTCTGGGGCGGGTCTGGCAGGTCGAGCAGGGCGGGAGGGTACCCCTCGTCGTCCCGTGCAAGCTCCCAGCGTTCTTCCATGCGTCCTCCCATCATCCAAGGTGACAGCGGTAGGCACTCGCCTCGAGCACGTCCTCGCGCGAGACGGAGGCGCGCTCGGCCAGGTCCGCCATGGTCCTCGCGACCCGAGCCAGCTTGACGATCGAACGACCTCCCAGGTTGAGCCTGGAGGCCATGCCCTCGAGGGCGGCCTGGGCGCGCGGCTCGAACGAGAGCGCGCCCACGAGCGTCTGGCCGGGCCCGGACGGCATCCTCGCCTCGCGGTCCCTCCTGAAGGCGCGGGCGCGCAGGACCTGCTCCCTCATGCTCTCGCTGCTCAGCCCCTCGGCGCAGCGAATCAGCTTCCGTGACTCCGGGCGCCTCACGTCCACGTGGAGGTCGATCCTGTCCATGAGGGGGCCACCTATCTTCGACTGGTAGCGCTCCACCCTTCCGGGCGGGCAGCTGCAGACATGGCCGGGGTCTCCCAGATGGCCGCAGGGACAGGGGTTCGCCGCCGCCATGAGCAGGAAGTCGCAGGGGAAGCTGTAGACGCCGTCCACCCGCACGAGCCGGACGACCCCCTCCTCCATGGGCTGGCGGAGCGACTGCAGCACGTTGGAGGCGAACTCGGGGAGCTCGTCCAGGAAGAGGACCCCGTGATGGGCGAGCGAGATCTCCCCGGGGATGACGGGCCTCCCGCCTCCCACGAGCCCCGCGAGCGAGATGGAGTGGTGCGGTGCGCGGAAGGGCCTCTCTCCCCTGCAGATGCCCTCCACGTCCTGGCCGGCCACCGAGGTGAGGAGGAGCGCCTCCTTGCGCTCCTGGGGCGTGAGACGGGGAAGTATCCCCGGGACGCGACGGGCGAGCATGGACTTTCCCGCGCCGGGAGGGCCCACCATGAGCATGCCGTGGCCGCCTGCGGCAGAGACGACGATCGCACGCTTGGCCTCCTCCTGGTCGTACACGTCCGCGAAGTCCGGCCCGGGCGCGCCCGGCGCCTCGGGCGCCACCACGGGAGGCGGTGTCGGCGCGGGCGAGAGCCGCGCCACGCCCGACCTCAGCTCGCCCAGGGTCCTAATTCCCCTCATCCCCGCCCTGAGGTCGGCGGGCTCGGGCCCCAAGGAGGAGAAGACGAGCTCCAGCCCGAGCCCCTGGGCGAGCCCCTGGTAGGCCGCGAGCCCCCTCACCGGGCGGACGCAGCCGTCCAGGCCGAGCTCTCCCACGAAGAGGCAGCCCTCGAGCCCGGCACTGGGTATCTGGCGGGTAGCCGCGAGGATCGCCACCGCTATGGGCAGGTCGAGGCCCGTGCCCGTCTTCCTCATCTCCCCCGGGGCGAGGTTCACGGTGATGTGGAGCCGGGGCATGCTGTAGTCGCAGGCCCTGAGCGCACAGCGCACCCTCGAGCGCGAGTCGAGCACCGCCGAGTCGGGCATGCCGACCATCGTGAAGCCCGGGATGCCACCCGAGAGCGACACCTCCACCGTGACGGGCTGCGCCTCGATGCCGCGGATGCAGGCGCTCCTCACCTTGAGCGAGTCCCCGGCCATCATTCGTCCCATGCGTACGCGGCCACGAGGTGTCGCAGGTGGGCGCAGCGCGTGCCCGTCACGTTTATGGCGATCACGTCGAAGCGGATGTAGCGGACGTCGCCATTCTGGAGCATGTAGCTCAGCGCGATGTTGCGGTAGCGCTGGCGCTTCTGGAAGTCCACCGCGAGCTCGGGAATGCCCTCCTCCATGCCGGCGGGGACCTGCCTCGTCTTGACCTCGACGAGCACGGTCTCGTCGTCGATCTGGGCGATGAGGTCCGCCTCGCCGAAGCGGCAGCGGTAGTTCGCTTCGAGGAGCTCGAAGCCCCGCCTCTGCAGGTAGGCCGCCGCCAGGCGCTCGCCCAGCACTCCCAGGTCATGCGGGTCGATTGCCTCGTCCAGGCAGCCGTCGGAATCCGAAAGGCCCGGGCACAGCTCGTCGTCCAGGGGGAACTCGCCGTCCGGCACCCCCGCCCCGAAGACCTGTCTGAAGCCCCTCTGGTCGTCCATGTGCGTCTCCCTCCGCTCGTCCAATGGGAGGGCAAGCATCCCCGAGGAGGCTCGCGGGAAGCTCGTCGGCAGCTTGCGGTCAGCTGCGTGACAGATAGGAAAGTCAATGAGCGCGGGCTGGGTGCGCTGATGGCGGCAGGAAGGCCTGCATGGCAGGTGGGCGCCAGAACGACAGGCGGTGTCAGAAGAGAGGGGGCGTCTCCAGGAAGTTTCCACAGAACGAGACGCGGTGTATGGGAGAGAGGCCCTTCTCCCTTATGGCCGCGATGTGCTCCGCAGAGCCGTAGCCCTTGCACCGGGCAAGGTGGTATCCGGGATACACGCGGTCGTAGGCGACCATGATGCCGTCACGCGTGACCTTGGCGACGATGGACGCCGCGGCGATGCAGGCGACGCGCGCGTCCCCCTTGACGAGGGTCTTCTCGCGGGGATGCACGTGGACCGGGTTGCCGTCTATGAGCACGCAGTCGGGCTCGACCCCAGCATCCCCTATGGCCTGCGCCATGGCCATGCGCAGCGCGGCGGACATCCCTACGGCGTCGATCGACGCAGGCTCCACGTGGGCGATCCCGATGGCCAGGGCGACCTCCGCGATGCGCGCGGCAAGCGCCTCCCGGCGCGCGGGAGAGAGCTGCTTCGAGTCGTTGATGCCCCAGACCATGGGGAACACGGGAAGCGCCACCGCGGCGACGGTGAGGGGGCCGGCGATGGAACCCCTGCCCACCTCGTCCACGCCCAGGACCATGCCGTCGCCCCCCAGCTCGCGCTGGAGGCGGTACATCTCCTCCACGCGCTCGCGCTCCCTGAGGGCCGCGTCCCTGCGCCTGAGGGCCGAGGAGACCGCGTGCCGCACCTGCTTGCGCGGGTCCTCGCCATAGCGCGCGACGAGTGCGTCGAGCTCCGAGGCGTCGGCGTCGTTCAGGAGCGCCGTCACCTCCCTGGCGCTGGCTGCATGGCTTGCGGATGACATGGTCGTCTCCCCTGGTCGAGGCCTGGTCTAAGAAAAAGGGCCGCCCCGAGGAAACGGAACGGCCCGAAGAGGCAAATCCAGACGGACTAGCGCTTCTCGCGGATGCGCGCGGCCTTGCCCACGCGGTCGCGGAGGTAGTAGAGCTTCGCGCGGTGGACGTCGCCGTGACGGACGACCTCGAGCTTGGCGATCTTGGGGCTGTGGAGGGGGAAGGTGCGCTCGACGCCGATGCCGAAGCTGATCTTGCGAACGGTGAAGGTCTCGCGTGCGCCAGAGCCGCTCAGGCGGATGACGTCACCCTGGAAGACCTGCTCGCGCTCGCGGTCGCCCTCCTTGATGCGGTAGTGCACCTTGACGTTGTCGCCGACCAGCACCTGAGGGATGTCCTCGCGGATCTGCTGGCGCTCGATTGCGCGGATGTAGTCCATGTTCTTCCTCGTCTCTAGAGGTGCCGTGGCCTTAGCAGCGACACATAGCTTTACACACACGGTGAGCGATTATATGCCATGCCTCGCAGGGGGGCAAGGACGTCTCGGGGCCCTCGCCCTCCGGGGCATAAACTCACCACAACGCCCGGCATGTCTAGCCCCGTGCTATCTTCCATCCGATGGCACGCTCGCGCATGCCGACGAAGTCGCGGTATATGCCCTCCTCCCGCATGAGGCTCTCGTGCGTGCCCCACTGCACCACGCGTCCGGCATCCAGGACCACGATCTGGTCGGCGTCGCGCACGGTCTTGAGCCGGTGCGCGATCATGATGACGGTCTTCCCCCTCTTCAGCTCGGCAATGGCGCGCTGGAGCTCGAGCTCGTTCTCGGGATCGACGTTCGCCGTGGCCTCGTCCAGAACCACGATGGGGGCGTCCTTCAGGATGGCCCGGGCGATGGACAGTCGCTGGCGCTCGCCGCCCGACAGGGTCGCGCCGCCCTCCCCTATGCGGGTCCCGTAGCCCTCCGCGAGCCTCCCGACGAAGTCGTCGCAGCAGGCGCGCCGCGCGGCCTCCACGACCTCCTCGTGCGTGGCCTCGGGACGACCGAACTTGATGTTGTTCTCGATGGTGTCGTCGAAGAGGTAGACACCCTGGAAGACCATGGAGAAGTTGGAGAGCAGCGCGTCGACCTCCCAGTCTCGCACGTCGCGCCCGCCCACGAGGACCCTGCCCGACCCGACGTCCCAGAAGCGGGCCATGAGCTGCGAGAGGGTCGTCTTGCCGCTGCCGCTGGGACCCACGATGGCGCAGGACGTCCCCTCCGGTATGGAGAGCGACACGTGGTCGACGACAGTACGCTCCCCGTATGAGAACGAAACGTCGTCGAGCTCGATGCCAAAGCCATCGCCCGAGCTCAGGCCCGCCCCCTCGTCCATCGGCGGAGTGGCGAGCAGGCCCGTGACCTTGTCCATGCTCACGTCGATCTGGCGCAGGAGGCTGGCATAGGAGCCCGCCAGCTCGAGCTTGGCGAACACGATGAACGACGCGACGATCATGGTGAGGCAGGTCCCCGTCTCCATGGCGCCAGAGACCCAGAGGCTCACGGAGAGGAGGCACATCAGGATGCTCGCCGCCTTGCACGCCACGGCCTCGAGCACCATGAAGGCGATGAAGCTCAGCTCCAGGGCGAGGTTCGCACGCTCGCAGTCCGCTATCGCGCCGTCAATCCTGCTCTCGGCCCCGTCCAGGAGCGAGAAGGCGCGCACGACCGAGATGCCCTGGACGTACTCGAGGACCGCGCCCACGATGGCGCGCTGGCTCCTCACGCGCCTGTCCGACACGGCCCGCGACGCGCGCTGCATGATGGCGTTGACGGCCAGGACCACGAGGATGGTGGCGATGGCGACTAGCCCGCAGAGGGGGTTCATGACCGCGAGCATGAGGGCCATGACGGCGGAGAGGGTCACGCCGGAGATGACGTTGGTGTAGACGAGGCCGCCCACGTTCTGCACGTCGTCGAGGGTGTTCGTCATCGTGCTGGCGATCTCGCCCAGGCTGTTGGCGTTGAAGTAGCCCATGGGCAGGTAGCGCATGTGGTCGCCTATCTCCGCGCGCTTCTCGGCACACATCGAGAAGTTGCCGTCGCAGAAGTTCTCGCTCTTGAAATGGGCGCAGACGGCGCTGCCCGCGATGGAGACGAGCATGACGACGAAGGACGAGACGGCGACAGACGGTCCGAGGGACTGCGTCGCCGCAGCCGACAGCACCAGGGCGAGGGCCAGTATCTGCAGCGATTCGAAGACGGAGTTGGCGAGAGACCACGCCATGCCCCGCCGCAGGCGCCCGGCATGGCTTCCCCCGAAGCGAAAGTACTTGAGAATGGTCGAGATCATGGGACTACTCCCCCCTCGAGCTGGTGACGGCGATGTCACGGGCTCCGATGTGGGCCTGATACATTGAGCGGTAGAGCCCGCAGGACCCCATGAGCCCCTGGTGGGTGCCCGTCGCCTCGATGCGCCCATCGCTCACGACCACGATCTGGTCGGCGTCGGTGATGGTGGACAGGCGATGCGCGACGACGACGAGCGTGCGCCCCGCGACGAGCCTGGAGACAGCTTCCTCGACCTGGGCCTCGCTCTCGGGATCGGTGTAGGCAGTGGCCTCGTCCAGGATGACCACCGGGCTGTCGTGCAGCATGGCGCGCGCGATGGAGATGCGCTGGCGCTCGCCACCCGACAGGTGGCCTCCCCCGCCGCCCACCATGGTCTGGTAGCCCTGGTCGAGACCCATGATGAAGTCGTGGCAGCCGCAGCTGCGCGCGGCCTCGACGACCTCGTCGTCAGTGGCGTCAGGCCGTCCCATGCGGATGTTGTCCATGACGCTTGCGTCGAAGAGGTAGTTGTCCTGGGACACGTAGGCGACCTCATGGGCGAGCTGGTCTGCGGAGAGCTCGGCGAGCGGCACGCCCCCGAGGCTGACCTGTCCCTCGTCGGCATCCCAGAAGCCTGCCATGAGGCGGGCGATGGTGGACTTGCCCGAGCCGCTGGGTCCCACGAGCGCGCAGACCTGGCCCGCAGGGACCGTGAGGTCGACGCCGTGGAGCACCTCGCTGCGGCCGTACGAGAAGCGCACGCCCCTCAGCTCGATTCCGACGGCCCCCCTCGCGTCGAGCCGTGCGCAGGGGGCCGCGGCCCTCTGTTGGTCGCGCTGGTCGAGGACCTCGGCTATCTGCGAGACCGTAGTGCCCACCTGCGCCAGCGCGTCCATGAAGCTCATGGCAGCATAGAGCGGGGGGAAGATGCCCACGGAGAGGATGGCGGACAGCACGAACGTGGAAGTGCTGACCTGGCCCGACGCAACGAGGAGGCAGCCTGCGGGCAGCACGCCGACGAGGGTCGCGGGCATGATGGCCAGACCCATGTCCGACCAGATCTGGCAGTGCGCCATCCAGTCTATGAAGGAGTGGGCATAGGCCCACACGGCCTTCGAGAACTTCTCGTAGGAGCTCGCGGAACGCCCGAAGGCCTTGATGACCTCGATGCCGTTGACGTACTCCACCGCGGCGGACGACATCTCGTTGCCCGTGGCCACCGTGTTGCCGTACCACTGCTCGTAGTCCCTCATCATCTGGCCGTACACGAAAGCACCAACGGGGATGGTCACAAGGGAGACGAGGGCGAGGCGCCAGTCGAGCGTGAAGAGGTAGACCACTACCACCACGGGGACGAGCAGGTCGCTCGTCATCTCGGGCACGACGTGGGCAAGGGTGGTCTCTATTCCATCGGCCTTCTCGACCATGACGTTCTTGAGCTTCCCAGAGGGGGTGTCCAGGACGTAGCCCATGGGGACGTGCGCGAGCTTCGACGCGAGGCGCCTGCGGATGGACGAGATGGTCTTGAAGGTCGCCATGTGGGATATGGAGGTGGAGGCGTAGTGAAAGACCACGTACGCCGCGTAGCTTGCCGCGGCGAGAGAGCACCAGCCCAGGTAGAAGGACAGGTCGCGCTCCCCCTCCAGAACGCCCACGACCATCTGGCCTGCCGCGAAGTACGGCAGCACGCTGCCCGCCACCCCCACGACGGCGAGCACGACGGAGAGCGCGTAGAGCGCCCTGCCGCCGGGACCCGCCCAATCGAGGAGACGAGCCAGGGGGTTCGCCGACGCGAGCGCCGTGGCGGCGTCGGTATCCCGAGCATCCCTTTCTTCCATGCTTCCTCCCAACTTAAGTTAACCAAGACTATCTCTAGGTTATAACAACGTTATTTCATTGGGAGGCAAAGGGGGAAGCAGGCGAAAAAAGTCCGATTGGGACTAGGTCAGGCCGTCTGGCCGGGTTCCATGAGAGCCTGGAAGCCGTGATGGAAGAAGAGTCCGAACCTCCTTGCGAAGGCCTGTGCGTCCTCGCGGCAGAGCCCACACAGGAGGGGCTCGAAGAGGCCTTGGACGAGGTAGCGCGCAAGCACCTCGAGCAGCATCCCGTCGATCCCCTCCAGTTGGCCGCCCGCTGTCGCCTCGTACTCCACGGTGCTGGACTTCTCCGCCTCTACGAAGCGATCGAGGTAACCCTCCCAGCGCGTGCCCGCGGATCCCCTGGCGATGATGAGGAAGTCCTCGGGATGGTCGTAGATGAAGTCGACGATGCGGGTACGCGCCTCGAGCTCAAAGTCGAGCATGGCGTCGAAGGAGCGCATCTCGGGAGGAAACGCGAGAAACTCGTCGATGAGAGCCTGGTAGAGGGAGAAGAGGCCGTCGCCGGATGGCGCCACAACGTGGTCGAAGAGGTCTTCCTTGCTGGAGAAGTAGCCATAGATCGCACCGGTCGTGACCTGTGCCAGCGCCGCGATGGAACGCAGGGAGACGCCCAGGAACCCATTGCGCAGGAAGGCGTCCCGCGCGACCGAAAGGAGCCTCGCGCGGGTGGTCTCGAATGTATCCACGCTCGCCTGGACCATGCCCGCCTCCCCCGCAGATTCCGCGTCCAGGGCATCGTACCATGCGCCCGCCGTTTACGGGTCCCTATGGAGCTCAGGCGCCCTCCAGGCATGAGGAACCTTGAGCTCCTCGTATATGCGCACGGCATAGCGGTCGGTCATGCCTGCCACGAAGTCGGCGACCTCGACGTCCGGTCGGTCGGGCTCGAGCCCCCTGTGCTCGGCGGGCACCTCGTCCAGGTGAGCGATGAAGTAGTCGAACAGCTCTCCGATCATGCGGTTCGCCTTGGGCTCCTCGTACTTAGCGTCGCCGCGCGTGTAGAGGTTCTCAAAGAGGAACTCGCGAAGACCCATCATGGCCTGCCACACGGGCTCGGACATGAGTATGTCGTCTGCACCGGCACTGGTCGTCACGGCGTCGCGCACCATGGTCTCGATCCTCTCGGAGGAGCAGTGTCCCAGGCAGTCGCGGTACCGCACGGGGAGCATGTCCTCCGAGAGCAGTCCCGCGCGCTCGGCGTCGTCTATGTCATGGCACACGTAGGCGATGCGGTCTGCACGGGCGACCACCCGCCCCTCGAGCGTCGCGGCGCGAAGGCCGCCCTTGTGGCAGCGGATGCCGTCAAGGACCTCCCTCGAGAGATTGAGTCCCCTGCCGCCCTTCTCGAGCCTCTCCAATATTCGAACGCTCTGCGCGTTGTGCTCGAAGAGCGCCCTTCCCTCCGCGCTCTCGGGATCGATGCCGCGATGGAGTGCCATGGCACGAGAGAGGGCGCGTTCGCCCGTGTGTCCGAAGGGGGTGTGGCCGAGGTCGTGTCCCAGGGCGATGGCCTCGGTGAGGTCCTCGTTCAGTCCGAGTGGCCGGGCTATGTCGCGCGCTATCTGGGCGACCTCGAGAGTGTGCGTGAGGCGCGTGCGGTAGTGGTCGCCCTCGGGCGCCAGGAACGCCTGCGTCTTGTTGGCCAGGCGCCTGAAGCTCTTGCTGTGCAGGACCCTGTCGCGGTCGCATTGGTAGCAGGTCCTGAGGGGGTCCGCCTCTTCGGGACGCGCCCTGCCGAGGCTCTCGTCGCTGAAGCTCGCATGGGGACTCAGCAACTCGTGCTCGCGGGCCTCAAGGTCCCTGCGACGTATGACAGCTCCCATGGGAAAGCCTCCTTGCTCTGCCCGCCCGCAAACGACGAGGGAGGGGGCACGTCGGCCCCCTCCCTCGCGTCAGGACTGTGACGCCACGCTTGCTCCTAGGCGAGCTTGGCGGGACCGCCGTTCGACTTGATCTTGGCCTGGGCGCCGGCAAGGCGTGCGATGGGCACGCGGTAGGGCGAGCAGGACACGTAGTCGAGGCCGAGGTCGTAGTACATCTGGATGGACTCGGGGTCGCCACCGGTCTCGCCGCAAACGCCGCAGATGATGGTCTCGTTGGCCTTGTGGCCGCCCTTGACGCCCATCTCGACCAGCTTCGCGACGCCCGTGTCGAGGGTCTCGAAGGGGTTGGAGCGCAGGATCTTCTTGTTGAGGTACTGGGGGATGAAGGCGCTCTCGACGTCGTCGCGCGAGAAGCCGAAGGTGGTCTGCGTGAGGTCGTTGGTGCCGAAGCTGAAGAAGTCGGCGTACTGGCCGATCTCGTCGGCGGTGACGGCGGCGCGCGGGAGCTCGATCATGCAGCCGATGGGGATGCTGAGCTCGACGCCCTCGGCCTCGGAGACCGCCTTGACGACGGACTCAATCTGGCCGCGGACGAGCTTGAGCTCCTCGACGCTGGAGATCAGGGGAACCATGATCTCGGGCTTGGGGTTCAGGCCCTGCTTCTTGAGCTTGGCGGCGGCACCGGCGATGGCGCGGACCTGCATGTCGTTGAGCTCGGGGTACACGATGCCGAGGCGGCAGCCGCGCAGGCCGAGCATGGGGTTGGCCTCCTGGAAGGAGTCCAGGCGGGAGAGGCGGGCGCGCATGGCCTTGAGCTGGACCTCGTTCTCGCCGCGGCCCTCGGCGTGCGCGATCTCGACGGCGAGCTCGCGGGGGTCGTCGAGGAACTCGTGCAGGGGCGGGTCGAGCAAGCGGACGATGACGGCCTTGCCGTCCATGGCCTTGAACATGCCCTCGAAGTCGCCGGTCTGGACCTTGAGGAGCTGGCCGAGGGCCTGCTGCTTCTGGCCGTCCGTGTCAGCGAGGATGAAGGACTGGATGATCTGCTTGCGATCGCCCAGGAACATGTGCTCGGTGCGGTCGAGGCCGATGCCCTCGGCGCCGAAGTCGACGGAGAGCTGGGCGTCCTCGGGGTTGTCGGCGTTGGTGCGCACGCCGAAGATGCGGCCGCGAGACGCGTCGCGACGGACCTCGTCGGCCCACTCGAGGATGGTCTCGAGGTCGCCGGTGAGCTCGGGACGGGTCAGGGGCACGGCGCCGACGATGATGTCGCCCGTGGTGCCGTTGATGGAGATGATGTCGCCCTCGTGCAGCACGATGTCGGTGCCGGAGATCGCGACCTCCTTGGCCTTGGCGTCGATCTTCAGCGCCTCGGCGCCGCAGACGCAGGGAGCGCCCATGCCACGGGCGATGACGGCCGCGTGGGAGGTCTTTCCGCCATGCGAGGTGAGGATGCCCTCGGCGGCGACCATGCCCTTGAGGTCGTCGGGAGTGGTCTCCCAGCGCACCAGGATGCAGGGCTTCTCGATGTTGGCATAGTGGACGGCGGCGTCAGAGGAGAAGACGACTGCGCCCACGGCGGCACCGGGGCTGGCGTTCATGCCCTTGGCGACGACGTCGACCTTCGCCTTGGGGTCGAACTGGGGGTGCAGGAGCTGGTCGAGCTGGTCGGGCGCGACGCGCAGGAGCGCCTGCTCCTTGGTGATGCGGCCCTCGTCGACCATCTGCATGGCGACCTTGAGGGCAGAGAGCGCGGTGCGCTTGCCGACGCGGGTCTGGAGCATCCAGAGCTTGCCCTGCTCGATGGTGAACTCGATGTCCATCATGTCCGCGTAGTGGTCCTCGAGGATCTCGAACACGTGGAAGAGCTGCTCGCCGGCCTCCTTGAGCGCGGGAATCTTGACCAGGTCGGCGATGGGCTCGGTGTTGCGGATGCCCGCCACGACGTCCTCGCCCTGGGCGTTGACCAGGAAGTCGCCGTAGCGCTCGTTGGTGCCGTCGGCGGGGTTGCGGGTGAAGGCCACGCCGGTGGCAGAGGTCTCGCCCTTGTTGCCGAAGACCATGACCTGGACGTTGACCGCGGTGCCCAGGCTGTCGTCGATCTTGTTCTGCTTGCGGTAGAGGATGGCGCGCTCGGTGTTCCAGGAGCCGAAGACGGCCTGCTCCGCAAGGCGCAGCTGCAGATAGGGGTCCTGGGGGAAGGAGGCGACGCCGTCAGGGGCGACCTCGGGGTGGGCCTGCGAGTCTACGTTCTTGGCGAAGATCGCCTTGAAGGTCTCAGTGAGGTCCTTGAGGTCGGCCGCGTCGAGGTCGGTGTCGAGCTTGACGCCCTTCTCGGCCTTCTTGGCGCTGATGGCGTCCTCGAAGAGCTGGCCGTCGACGCCCATGACGACGTTGGAGAACATCTGGACGAAGCGGCGGTAGGAATCCCACGCGAAGCGCTCGTTCTGGGTCTGCTTGATGAGGCCCTCGACGGAGTCGTCGTTGAGGCCCAGGTTCAGGACGGTGTCCATCATGCCGGGCATGGAGAAGGGCGCGCCGGAGCGGACGGAGACCAGCAGCGGGTCCTCCTTGTCGCCCAGCTTCTTGCCCATGCGCTTCTCGAGGTCGCGACGATACTCGTCGATCTCGTCCAGGACGCCCTCGGGCCAGACGTTGTTCTCAGAGTAGGCGACGCAGGTCTGGCAGGTGATCGAGAATCCCGGAGGGACGGGCAGGCCGATGTTGGCCATCTCGGCGAGGTTGGCGCCCTTGCCGCCCGTGATCCACTTCGCCTCTTCGACGGTGTTGCCGGCGACTTCGGTGACGTTGTTGCCGTTCTCGTCCGTGCCGAAGCGATACACATGCTTCTCAGCCATAGCACTCCTTCAAGGTCTTCCTTGGGCGCGAGAGGTCCCGGCCCCTTCCAAAAGAACACCTGCGCGTGCAAACGGCAGGTGCCCTCACTAACTCTGACTTATTTTATCGACCAAAACATGCAAGGTATACCTCGTCCAATCATCGGGGCAAATCAGCCTTCCGTAGATTGGACAATTAGACGAGCATGCTTTGCCCTATACTAGGGACCAGTTTTTGCTACGCCTCGTGAACCTCGGTCCTGGAACGACGGCCCGCCTGATAGTGCGGCTCCTCCCCCGTCAGGGTGGAGATGACGGTGATCGCGGGACCCAGGAGGTCGATGGAGGGGATGCCCCTCTTGTCGAGCTCGCGACGGATGTCGCGGCGGAGGTTGCGGTCCACGATCGTGTGGAACACCGCGATGGGCACGTCCTCGTCGAGGTTCCTGTTGAGGTAGTCGCTCACCATCTCTGCGGAGTTCACGTTGCCGAGCGTCTTGATGATGACGGCGTCGTCACCAAACTGGTCTGCCGCCGCCTCGACCACGCCCGCGGCGGTCTTGCCACGCGCGTCCGATATGACGAACACGATGGGCGTGACGTCCTCGAACACCAGCGGGTCGTCGAATCTGTCTTCGGCCATGGGCCTGCCTCCCTGTCTATGGGGCCCTCTAGCACCCCGCCTCGACCTCCGCCGGGGCGGGGCCTTGCCTACTTCCTGCGAGAGAGTGCGCCGACGTTGGCCACGTCGGAGAAGACGCCGGCGAAGCGGTTAAGAAGGCGCAGCCTATTCTCTCTTACCAGAGTGTCCTCGTCCATGACGAGGACGTCATCAAAGAATCGGTCGATTGGCTCCCTTAGCTCGGCGAGAGCCTTGCAGGCGCCCTCGAAGTCCTTCCGCGAGAGGCACTCCTCCACATTTCGCCCACCATCCTCGCAGGCAGAGAGGAGGCGCAGCTCCGCCTCCCCGAGGAGGGAGCGGTCCACCTCGCTCCCGAGGCTGGCGTCGCCGAGGTGGGCGGCGCGGGCGTAGGCGGTGGCGAGGTCGTCGAAGAGCTCGGGCTGCTTGGCGCGGGCGTCCTCGAGGGCATGCGCACGGGCGAGGAACTCGGCGGGGTCGATGACGCCCACGGACGAGATGGCCTCGATGACGTCGACCGAGACGCCGTCGTCGCGGGCGATGGTGGCAAGGCGACCTGCGAAGAAGTCCGCCACCTTGCCGGCGACCGACGAGGCGTCGAAGTCGAGCCCCTGCGCCAGGTATGCGTCAAGGGAGAGACCGATGAGGCGGCGCAGCGACACCTCGGGGAGCGTGCGGAGGAGCGCGATGACGCCGATGGCGGCGCGCCGCACCGCGAAGGGGTCGGAGGAGCCGGTGGGTGGCTCGTCTATGGCGAAGATGCCGCAGATGGTGTCGAGCTTGTCCGCCACGGCGACGGCCTTGCCGACCTCACCCGAGGGGAGCTCGTCCCCGGCGAAGCGTGGACGGTAGTGCTCGCGGACGGCGTCCGCCACCTCAGCGTCCTCCCCCGCCGCCTGGGCGTAGTAGCCGCCCATGACACCCTGCTGGCTTGTGAACTCGACCACGGCCTGCGTGACGAGGTCGGCCTTGGCCAGGCGCGCGGCGCGCCCGGCGAGCGCGGCGTGCCTGTCGTCCAGACCGGCCTCGCGGGCGACCTCGGGGGCCAGCGCCTCCATGCGGCCGGCCTTCTGGAGCACGGTTCCCAGCCTCTCCTGGAAGACGACGCTGGAGAGTCGCTCCACGTAGTCCTCGAGCGGGCGCTTCAGGTCCTCCTCGTAGAAGAACTTCGCGTCGTCCAGCCTGGCGCGGACCACGCGCTCGTTGCCGTCCACGACGCGCCCGGAGTTCTCGGGCGCCGTGTTGGAGACGACGACGAACTCGCGGGTAAGCTCGCCCGCGACGTCGTAGATCGGGAAGTAGCGCTGGTTCGTGAGCATGGACTCGCAGATGATCTCGTGGGGGACGCGGAGGAACTCCTCGTCAAAGGTGCCCACGAGCACGGTGGGCCACTCGCAGAGGTTGACGACCTCGTCGAGGACCTTCCTGGGCGTGTCGACGTGGGCCCCGCCGCGCTCCTCCTCAACCCGGCGCACGCCCTCCATGATGACCGCGCGCCTGCGCTCCTCGAGGAGGACGCCGGCGGACTCGAGGACGGACTCGTACTGGGCGGGGTTTGGCACGACGTGCTCGCCGGGACCCAGGACCCTGTGCCCGCGCGTGGTGTTCGAGCTCGTCACGTCGGCGTAGCTCACGGGGACGACGTCCTCTCCGAAGAGGCAGCAGATCCAGCGGATGGGCCTCACGAAGCTCGCGTGCTCGCTGCCCCAGCGCTGGCTGCGGTAGTTGGGCCACTCGAGGGAGCCGATGACGCGCTCGGAGAGCTCCGAGAGGATGGGCGACGCGGGGCGGGAGGGGATGCTCTTCTCGGCAAATACGTACTCGCGGCCGTCCGCGTCCACGCGCCGCGCGAGCTGCTCGGCGGCAAGCCCCAGCTTGCGCGCGAAGCCCTGCGCCGCCTTCGTAGGAGCGCCGTCGGAGTCGAAGGCGATGTTGGCCGCAGGGCCGCGCTTGACCTCGTGGACCTCCTCGGTCTGGGCGGCGACGTCGCGGACGATCACGCTGAGCCTGCGCGGGGTGGAGCAGGGACGGACCTCGCCATGGGCGAGCCCCGCCTCGTCGAGCCCCTTGCTCACGAGCACCCCGAGCTGGCGGGTCGCGTTGATGAGGGGCGCGGAGGGCATCTCCTCGCAGCCGATCTCGAGCAGGAAGTCACGCGTCTGTGCCATCTAGGCCACCTCCCCCTTCTGTGCGTTTGCGTCCTTTCCGGCGACCTCTTCGAGGTAGGCCTCGCAGCAGGCCTTGGCGACGGTGCGGACGCGCAGGATGTAGTTTGCGCGCTCGACGGCCGAGAGCGCGCCACGGCTGTCGAGGAGGTTGAAGGCATGGCTGCACTTCATCACGCAGTCGTATGCGGGAAGCGGGAGCCTCGCCTCGAGGCAGGAGTGACACTCGGCCTCGTAGTCGTCGAACTTCTGGCGCATCATCTCGACGTTGGCGACCTCGAAGTTGTACGCGCTGAACTCGCGCTCGTTCTCGAGGAAGACGTCGCCGTAGGTCATGGGGGTTCCGTCGGGGAGGTAGCTCCACACCAGGTCGTACACCGAGTTGACGCCCTGGGCGTACATGGCGATGCGCTCGAGGCCATAGGTTATCTCGACCGGGACGGGATCAACCTCGATGCCTCCAACCTGCTGGAAGTAGGTGAACTGGGTCACCTCCATGCCATTGAGCCAGACCTCCCATCCCAGGCCCCAGGCACCCAGGGTCGGGCTCTCCCAGTCGTCCTCGACGAAGCGGACGTCATGCCTGCTGGGGTCGAGGCCGATCGCGCTCAGCGACCCCAGGTAGAGCTCCTGGGAATCTGCGGGAGAGGGCTTCATGAGCACCTGGAACTGGTAGTAGTGCTGCATGCGGTTGGGGTTCTTACCGTAGCGCCCGTCGGCGGGACGGCGGCAGGGCTGGGGGTAGCAGGTCCTCCAGGAGCCGGGGCCCAGCGAGCGCAGCGTGGTCGCGGTGTGGAAGGTGCCCGCGCCAACCTCGCTGTCGTACGGCTGCATGACCGTGCAGCCCTTCTCCGCCCAGTAGTGCTCAAGAGCCAGGATCATGTCCTGGAAGGTCAACGCCTTCTCGCTCATGCCTTTTGCCTCTCCCATCGATGTCGTGCGCTGCCGACCCTAGAGCCAGCGCGCGTCCGTGAGGGGCCAGTAGATGAAGAGGCCCCTCGAGGTGACGCTTTCCACGCTCACCGCGCCGAAGTAGCGCGAGTCGAGCGAATTGGTGCGGTTGTCCCCCATGACCCATATGCTGCCCTCGGGGACGACGTAGGGGTAGCTGATGTCCGCGTCCAGCAGCCGCGAGTGCTGCTGGAGGGGGTAGCTCGGCTTGCCCATCACGTAGGGTTCGTCGAGGGCGCGGCCGTCCACGTAGACGACCCCGTCGCGAAGCTCGACCGTCTGCCCTCCCACGGCAACCACGCGCTTGATGAGGGTCGTGCCCGCATCGTCGGGGTCGTCGAAGGTGACGACGTCGCCCGCCTTGGGCGCGCTCGCGCGCAGGCTCAGCTTCTCTCCCAGGAGGCAGTCCCCCTCGTGGATGGTCTCGAGCATGGAGCCCGAGGGCACCAGGTAGTACTCCGCCACGTAGCTGCGGACGAGGAACGCGATGCCCAGGCCCACGACGACGCAGAGCACTAGCTCGAGGGCGAAGGGCATGCGATGCGGCGTGTCGTCGCTCATTTGGCTCCTCCTTCCCCAGAGGACTCGATGACGGCGCGGGCGAGGGCGCGCTCCTCTTCGGTGAGCTCGGCCCCGTCAAGCAGGTCGGGCCTCCAGAGGGCCGTGCGCTCGACCGCGTTCCTGCGCCTCCAGGCGGCGACGGCAGCGTGGTCTCCCGAGAGGAGGACCTCGGGCACCCCCCTGCCCTCATACTCCGACGGGCGGGTGTACTGGGCGTACTCGAGCAGTCCGTCAGAGAAGGACTCGTCCCGGGCGCTCATCTCGTCGCCCAGCGCACCGGGAAGGAGCCTCACGACCGAGTCGATCACGACGAGCGCCGCGAGCTCGCCGCCGGTGAGGACGTAGTCGCCCAGAGAGATGCGCTCGTCCGCGAGCTCGTAGGCCCGCTCGTCCATCCCCTCGTAGCGCCCGCAGACCAGAAGCACCCTCTCCTCGTGCGAGAGGCGCTCGGCGACCGACTCGTCGTAGCGCCTGCCGCAGGGGGTGAAGAAGACCACGTGAGGGCGGGCCGGGTGCCTCTTGCTGATGTCGCGGACCGCCTCGAAGATCGGGGCAGGCTTCATGAGCATGCCCTGGCCGCCACCGAACGGCGCGTCGTCTACCGTGCGATGGCGGTCGTGCGTCCAATCGCGCAGGTCATACGACTCGAACTCGAAGATGCCCCTCGCCTGGGCGCGCCCCATGATGGAGGTCTCGAGGTAGGGGGCGAACAGGTCCGGGAAGACCGAGAGCGTCTCGAACCTCAATTCCCCACCTCCCCCAGCAGGCCTTCGGGCGCGTCGACCAATATCTCCCCCTCGGGCGGGAGCTCGCTGACGACGGAATCCACCACCGGGAGCAGGACCTCCCCATGCGGCCCGCCGTCGATGACCCACACGTCGTTGGCCGGCCCCCTCATGAGCTCGACGACGGAGCCCAGGCGACCCCATCTGACGTCGCGGACGGGCCGCCCGACGAGCGCGTCCGCGTCGTGGAGGGCATAGCCCTCGGGGAGGTCCCCCACACGGGCGAGGAGGAGCTTGCCCACGAGCCTGGAGGCGGAGTCGATGTCGCCCACCCCCTCGAGGGAGACGAGCTGGCCGCGGCGACCCTCGTCGGCGGAGAGCACGCGGACCTCGCGCGGGCCCTTGAGCGCCGGAGGCACGACGAAGGTCTCGAGCCCCTCGCGCAGCAGAGGAGGAAGGCCGTGAACGGAAACCGTCACGACCTCCCCCCTCTTGCCGTGCGTCTTCTCCACACGGGCTATGGCCCTGTAGCGCGGGTGCAAGGCCTATCCCAGAACCTCGACCTCGACGGAGGTGCCCACCCTGGAGCCGAGCGCGCGGGCGAGCGTGCGGATGGCCTTGATGGTGCGTCCCCTCCTGCCGATGATGCGGCCTGCGTCCTCCTCGGCGCAGCTGACCTCGATGAGGGCCGAGCCCTCGCTGTCGGTCACGTCGAGGGACACCGCGTCCTCGTTGGTCACGAGCCCGCAGACGATGTACTCGACGAGGTCGGCGACCCTGTCGGAAGCGACCTGCCCCGGGACGTCCTCGGACTCGACGACTTCGCTGACTTCCTCGGACACGATGCCTACTCGGCCTCGGTGGCTGCGGCGGCAGCCTTGGCGGCGGCCTTCTTGGAGAGCTTCTGCTTCTTCTCGGGCGCAGGCTCGCCGGAGCGGGCGACGTCGATGAGGTGGGAGACGGCGTTGGTGGGCTGGGCACCCTTGGCAACCCACTCGTCGATCTTCTCGAGGTCGAGGTCGATGGTCTTGGGGGAGGTCAGAGGGTTGTAGCGACCAACGAGCTCGATGTAACGGCCGTCGCGGGGCATGCGGCCGTCGGCGACGACGACGCGATAGAACGGGTGCTTCTTGGCACCGTGACGAGCGAGACGAATCTTGACTGCCAAAGTAGAACTCCTTCAGACGAGCGGCGCCGTGGTAGTTGAATGAATGCACCGCATAGCCACACAAAAGCAGGCAATATGATACGACAGCGCCCAAGGGGCGCAAGGTGCAGTTTCTGTGAACTGCACCCCGCTCCCAGGCGATTGTGTTTCGTTCTGGGCCTGCGTTAAGTGGCCCTTAAGGTCCTTAACGTACCATCGGATGGTATTTGTCCCCCAAAACGAACAATAGCCTCTGTGCCCGAAAGATGGAGAATCCCATGAACATTCTGGTTGTGGAAGACGAGCGCAACCTAGCCGACGCCATCGTCCAGATCCTGAAGGGCGGCGGCTTCAACGCCGAGGCCGCGTACGACGGGAACGCCGGCCTCTCGTCCGCGCTCAGCGGCATGTACGACGCGGTCGTCATGGACGTCATGCTCCCTGGCAAGGACGGGGTCCAAATCGTCCACGAGCTGCGCCACGAGGGGAACTCCGTGCCCGTCCTCATGCTCACCGCCCGCACCTCGACCTCCGACAAGGTCGAGGCCCTGGACGCCGGCGCGGACGACTACATGACCAAGCCCTTCGAGGACGCCGAGCTCCTCGCCCGCCTGCGCGCGCTCACCCGTCGCCAGGGCGACGTCGTAATCGACGAGGTCAGCTTCGCGGACCTCACGCTGGACCTCGCGACCCATGACCTCAGCTGCAACGACAACTCCGTCCACCTCTCGGGCAAGGAGTTCGAGGTCCTGAAGATGCTGATGGGCTCCACCGCCCGCGTCGTCTCGAAGCAGGACCTGCTGGTGCGCGTCTGGGGCACCGACGGCGAGGCGTCGGAGAACTCCGTCGAGGCCTACATCTCGTTCCTGCGCAAGAAGCTGGGCCACATCCACTCGAAGGTCCAAATCACCACCCTGCGCATGCTGGGATATCGACTCGAGGAGTTTGACCTGCCCAGGGAGTAGGTGGGAGCCGTGCTCGAGAGGCTCAAGCGCAAGTTCATGGTGATCGTGATGACGCTCGTGGGGACCGTCCTCGCGAGCGTCCTTGGTCTCATGTACTACTCCTCCTTCACGACCCAGGCCAACCTCGTGAAGGAGTCCCTCAACCGTGGGCTCGAGGGGAGCCTCAGCCCCCTGCCCGTCATAGGCTCGGAGGGTGCGCGCGTGGGCGGCATGCTCACGGTCGTGGTCGAGGTGTCCGAGAAGGGCGTCATCCTCCAGACGAGCGAGTCGCCGGCATACATCAGCGGCCCCGTCCTCGCCCGCGTCATCGACGACGCCCTGACCCAGGGTGTGACGAGCGAGCGCATCGGGGACCTCCACGTCGTGTGGAAGAGCGCCGTCACCGACCAGGGGAACATCCGCATCGCCATCGTGGACACCACCATCGCCGACCGCGCCCTCACGAGCCTCCTGCTCAACGCCATCGTGGTCATGGCGGCAAGCCTCTCTATCCTCTTCGCCGTGGCATCCTTCCTCTCGAACTGGGCCATTTCGCCCATAGCGAGGGCATGGGAGCAACAGAGGCGCTTCGTGGCCGACGCGTCGCACGAGCTCAAGACGCCGCTCTCCGTCATTCTGGCCAACTCGCAGATCCTTGCCCGGGACGACCGCATCCCCGAGGACGACGCGCGGTGGGTCGAGAGCACCGTCGACGAGGCGCAGCACATGAAGAACCTCGTGAACGACCTGCTCGAGCTCGCCAAGGCGGAGGAGGGCACGGACGGGCTGGGCTCGGCGCTCTCCTCGGAGGAGGTGGACTTCTCGAACCTCGTGGAGTCCGCGGCGCTCGAGTTTGACCCCGTCGCCTTCGAGCGCGGCTGCTCCATCGAGACCTCGATAGAGCCGGGCCTCAAGGTCAAGGGCGACCCCGAGTGGCTTGAGCGCCTGGCCAAGATCCTGATAGACAACGCCTGCAAGTACGCCCGTACCCAGAGCGTCGTGCGCGTGCGACTGCGACGCAGCTCAAGGCATGTGCAGCTCAGCGTGAACAACCAGGGAGCCCCCATAGCCAGGGAGGACCTCCCCCACATCTTCGACCGCTTCTACCGCAGCGAGCGGGCGCGGAGCAGGACCAACGGGGACGAGGGCGGCTTCGGGCTGGGCCTCGCCATCGCGAAGGGGGTCGCCGAGGCATGCGGCGGCGGCATAGCCGCTGAGAGCGACGAGGCGTCCGGAACCACCTTCACGGTCACCTTCTAGGGGAGGCCGGCGCATGGCGGAGGGAAGCGGGAGGGAGCAGGACCGATCCTTGGGCCTCCCCTGGCAGGGGCCTGCCGTGGGGCTGCTGGACCTCGACGCGTTCTTCGCCTCCGTGGAGCAGCTCGACCATCCCGACTGGAGGGGGCTCCCCGTCATCGTCGGGGGCTCCCCCGAGCGCAGGGGCGTCGTCTCGACGGCATCCTACGAGGCCCGTCGCTTCGGCGTCCACTCGGCCATGCCGTCCTGGCAGGCGCGCCGGCTCTGCCCCGGCGCGATCTGGACCCCGGGCCGCTTCGACCGCTATCGCGAGCTCTCGCGGGCGGTCATGGGAATCGTCCAGGACGAGACCCCCCTCGTGGAGCAGGTGTCGATCGACGAGGCGTTCTTCGACGTGACCCCAGGGCGATGGTCGCGCGAGAGCCCCCTCGACATCTGCCGCCGCATCCAGCTGCGCGTGCGAAAGCTGGGCATCACCTGTTCGATCGGCCTGGGAACGAGCAAGACCGTGGCGAAGATCGCCTCCGAGCGCCAGAAGCCGCGCGGGCTCACCGTCGTGCCGCCCGGCGCGGAGGCCGCCTTCCTCGCACCGCTTCCCGTGAGGGCCATGAGCGGGATAGGCCCCGCGACCGAGCGCAGGCTCCAGGAGCTCGACGTGAGGACGCTCGGCGACCTCGCCCTGCGCGACGAGGCAGAGATGCGGCGCGCCCTGGGAAGCGTGGGCCCCCAGCTCGTGAGAAGGGCGAGGGGGATGGAGGGAAGCCCCGTCAGAGAGACGGCGCGGCCCGAGGAGGCCAAGTCCGTCTCGAACGAGCGGACCTTCTCGCACGACCTTCTCACGAGGGAGGAGGTGGATGCCGCCATAGGCCAGGTCTCTGCCCTCGTGGGAGAGCGGCTGCGCAAGCGGGGGCTCCGCGCCTCGACGGTCACCCTCAAGCTGAAGTTCGACTACCTCCACGCACGAACGGCGCAGAGGGCGCTGCCAAGGCCCACGGACGACGAGAGGAGGCTTGCCGCCTGCGCGCGCGGGCTCCTCTCCGGGCTCTGGTCCCCGGGACTCGGGATAAGGCTCGTCGGCGTCGGCGCGAGCGACTTCGGCGAGGGGGCCGCGGAGCAGCTCTCGCTCTTCACGGACGAGAAGGGCGACGAGCGCGACCTGAGGGCCCTTTCGCTTGCCACGGACGAGGTCAGGAGGCGCTTCGGCAAGTCAGCCATCGCCTATGGCAGGAATCTCAGGCTCGAGGGCAGGGATTCGGACACGCTGCCCATGAACGGCGGAGGGGCGTAGCGGGGCCGACCCCTCCCCTACTCGCCCGACGGCGCGACCGCGTCGGCCGCCTCGGACGTCCCCTCCGTCGCGGCCTCGCCCTCGAGGCCCAGCGTGACGCGGGGCGCGTCACCCCACAGGCGCTCGAGGCGATAGAAGTCGCGGGTCTCGGGCCTGAACACGTGGACCACGAGGGAGCCGAAGTCGAGGAGCACCCAGCTGCCGGAGGCCTTTCCCTCGACCGAGAGGGGCTTGGCGTGACAGTTCACCTGGAGCTTTTCCTCGATGTGGTCGACCACGGCGTCGACCTGGGGCTTGCTTGACGCGCTGCACACGAGGAAGTAGTCGCAGACGTCGGACACGGACGAGAGGTCCAGGAGGACGATGTCGCTGGCCTTCCTCTCGTCTGCGGCGGTGGCGGCGATGCGGGCGAGCTCGAGCGGGGTTGCGGGCATTCGTTGCCTTCCCTTCTGGGTCATCGGCCCCGGCGCTCGTGCGCCAGTGCCAGTGCGTTGTATACCTCGATGGTACCCGGATACAGGTACCTGCGCGTCTTGATGACGTATTCCACCCCGCCGGCGAACGCGCTCCAGTAGACCTCCCCAAGCGGGGCGCGAGACGAGACCAGGTCTCGCGTGGCCTGTATGCCGGGACTTGCGGGACGGAGCGGCTCGATGCCGTCCGCGACGAAGACGACCATGTCGAGCGGGCTCATCTCCGCGGAGCCCAGGGTGTGGAGCCCTATGGCACGGAACACCTCCGGGGGGAGCTCGGGATAGAGCCCGGGCAGCTCGCGGGCCGCCGTGAGCCCGTGCAGGAGCGGGAGGACGAGGTGCAGGTCGACCCCAAGGTCGATGCCCAGGTCCCTCGCCGCGGAGAGGAGCTCCTCGTCGGTGAGGACCTTGTCCCAGTCGTGCAGGGTCCCCGCGGCGCGCGCCAGGAAGGGGTCCACCCCGTAGGAGAGCGCCAGCGACTCGGCGCAGCGAGCCACCGAGAGCGAGTGCTCCAGGCGGCGGGGCCTTGCCACGGCCATGCGGGCGCGGAGGTCGCCCTCGAGGCGCTCGAGGCAGGACGCCTGCCCCTCGTCGTAGTCCGCGCAGGTGCCGAGCGGCTCAGTACCCAAGGTCGTCGCCTCCCGCCACGGAGCCGTAGCGCGTGGGCCTGACCCCATAGAGCTTGTGCTTGTGGATGTAACCCGTCACGGGGTCGGGGGTGAGGTAGCGCAGGCTCTGCCCGCCGCGCACACGTTCGCGCAGGTAGCTGGACGATATGGCGAGCGCGGGGACCTCGAGGTAGGTCACGTCGAAGTCGAATCCCGACTCGGCGATCGCGCTCTGGGCGCGGCTCAGGTCGTAGCCGGGACGGGTGGCGCCCACGAGCTTGGCGAGGTGGGCTATCCTCCCCGCGTCACGCCATGTGACGATCTCTGCGATGGCGTCGGCACCGGTGATGAAGTGGAGCTCCACGTTGTCCGGGTAGATGGCGCGCATGCGCTCGAGGGTGTCTGCCGTGTAGGTGACCCCTTCGCGGTCGACCTCGAAGCGGCTGGCCACGAAGTGGGGGTTGTCGGAGGTGGCGAGCAGGGTCATGGCGTATCGGTCCTCCCCCGAGGTGACCGACCGGTCCTGCTTGAAGGCGGGACGTCCCGCCGGCATGAAGACGACCACGTCCAGGCCCAGATCGTCGAAGGCCTGCTCCGCGGCGACGAGGTGCCCGTTGTGGATGGGGTCGAAGGTGCCGCCCATGATCCCGATGCGGTAAGTGCGCGTGGGGTCCTGGCCCAGGATGGGGAGGTCCCCCTTGCGGATGACGTCCTCGGCTATCCGCTCGACCTCGCCTGGCTGCAGATGTTCGAAGGGCAGCGGCTCGAGGCCGCGGGGGCTGGGTGTCTGCTGCATGCGTCCCTCCTAGAGCACGAGGAGCTCGTCACGGTGGACGGCGGGCTGGCCGCCCCTCTCGGGCATGAAGCGCGCGATCACGTCGAGCCGGAGCCCGTGCACGCGGGCCATCTCGTCGGAGGAGTAGCGGCTCACGCCCCTTCCCACGAGGCTGCCGTCCGCGCCGACGACGTTGACGACGTCGCCCGCCGCGAACTCGCCCTCGGCCCTCAGGACCCCCACGGGAAGCACGGACGCGCCGGACTCGACGACCGCCCTGCGCGCGCCGTCGTCGAGGACCAGGGTCCCGCGCACGACCTCGGCAAGCCCGATCCAGAGCTTGCGAGCGCCCTCGTGGCTGCCCTCCACGGGCTCGAAGCGCGTCCCCACGCCGTCCTCGCAGGCCGCGCGCAGAAGCACGCCGCCCTCGCGTCCGCGGCAAATCACGAGGGGGATTCCCGCCGCCATGGAGGCCCGGGCGGCCCGGAGCTTGGCGGCCATCCCGCCCGTGCCCACGGAGCTCGTGGAGCCGCCCGCCATGGCGGCTATCTCCGGCGTGAGCTCGCGCACCAGGGGGACCAGCCGCGCGTCGGGGTCCTCCTGGGGATTCGCGGTGTAGAGCCCGTCCACGTCAGAGAGGATCACGTAGAGGTCCGCCGAGACGAGCGTGGACACGATGGCGCCCAGGGTGTCGTTGTCGCCGAAGGCGAACTCCGCCACCGACACCGTGTCGTTCTCGTTCACCACAGGAACGGCACCCAGCTCGAGCAGGCGCTGGAGGGTGTTCCGCGCGTTGAGGTAGCCGTCGCGGTCGGTCACGTCGCGACGGGTCAGGAGGACCTGGCCGCAGGCGACGCCATGGCGCGCGAGCTCGACGGCATAGGCCTCCGTGAGGGCGGCCTGCCCCGCCGAGGCGCAGGCCTGGAGCCCGGGGATGTCGTGCGGGCGCTCGGAGAGGCCCAGCCTCCCCATGCCCGCGGCGACCGCGCCGGACGAGACGATGACCACCCCTACGCCGCGCGCGACGAGTTCGGCCACCTGGTCGCAGACGGAGGCGATGAGCCCCAGGTCGGGGCTGCCGTCACCGGCGACCAGGGTAGACGAGCCCAGCTTGAAGACGACGCGCGTGGGAAGGTCCGCCACCCCTACTCGCCCTCCTCGTCCGAGGCCGCGAGCTCCTCTTCGAGCTCGTCGTACGCGTCCTGCGCGCCCTCTCCCTCGTAGTCGAAGGCGAAGCCCAGTATGCGCACCTCGTCCCCGGCCTGGCAGCCCGCCGCCGCGAGCTTGGCGTCGAGGCCCATGCGGTCGAAGCGGTGCTGGAGGTATGCGATGGCCTCGTCGTTGTCCCAGTCGGTTTGGACCACCATGCGCTCGACCAGCCCGCCCGAGACGCGCCAGATGCCGCGGGACTCCATGCGAATCTGGACCGCCCGGTCGCGGCGCTGGCGCTCGCGTTCCACGGCCTCGTTGAAGTCGGGGAGGATGGCCGTAGGCTCGATCCTGCTCCTGAGCTCGGCCACCTCCGCCGCGCACGCGGTGGTGAAGTCCTCGAGTCCCTCGCCCGTCACGGCCGACACGGCGAAGAACGCGTGGCCGTCGGCCTGGGCCGCCTCCCTCACGCGCGCCAGGGCGTCCTCCGTCCCCGGCATGTCGCACTTGTTGGCGAGGACGATCTGCGACCGGGACGCGAGCTCCTGCGCATAGGCGGCGAGCTCGGAGTTGATGGTGCGGTAGTCCTCGAGGGGGTCACGCCCCTCGTAGCCGCCCGTGAGGTCGACGACGTGCAGGATGAGCGCCGTGCGCTCGATGTGCCGCAGGAACTCGTGGCCGAGGCCGCGGCCTTCGGAGGCCCCCTCGATGAGCCCCGGCACGTCGGCGACAACGAAGGAGGCCCCGTTCCTGGCCCTCACGACGCCCAGGTTGGGGACCAGCGTGGTGAAGGGGTAGTCCGCGATCTTGGGACGGGCGGCGGAGAGCCGGGCGATGAGCGAGCTCTTGCCCACCGACGGCATGCCCACGAGGGCGGCGTCCGCCATGAGCTTCATCTCGAGCTCGATCCAGTGGTCGAGCGCGGGCTCGCCCTTCTCGGCGAAGGCGGGCGCCCTGCGCACCGAGGTCACGAAGTGTATGTTGCCCCTGCCGCCCGCGCCGCCGGGAGCGACGACCACGCGCTGGCTGGGCTGGGTGAGGTCGGCGATCTCGTAGGCGGGCTCCATGGTCTGGGGGTCGAGCTCGCGCACGACGGTGCCCAGGGGGACGCGCAGGACGAGGTCCTCGCCCGCGCGGCCGTGGCGCCGGGCACCCTGGCCGTGCGTGCCCCTCTCGGCCTTGAAGTGGTGCTTGTAGCGATAGTCGATGAGCGAGGAGAGCTGCGGGTCGGTGACGAGGACGACGCTCCCGCCGTTGCCGCCGTCGCCGCCGTCGGGCCCTCCCTTGGGGACGAAGGCCTCGCGGCGGAACGACATGCAGCCGGCACCGCCGTCGCCGCCCTTGACGTTGATGCGGCAGAGGTCCGTGAAGGTGTTGGTGGGCATGGTTCTCTCTTTCGTAAGGTCATGCCATGGTAGAGCATCGGGACGTGGGGACGCTAGAAGAGCGCACCCAACGCCACGAGCGCCACGCCGGGAAGCAGGCAGGCGAGGTCCACGGCCGAGAAGGGATAGCGCTTGTAGGAGGACTCCCTGCCCCTGAGGTAGAAGCCCCTCTCCTCCGCGGCGAGCGCCGTGTCGTCCGCGCGGGCGACCGAGGAGATGAGCAGGGGGGCCGCGAGCGGGAGCATGAGGCGGAGCCTGCGGAGGGGGTTGGGCGTGTCGAAGTCCACGCCGCGCGCGGTCTGGGCCTCCACGATCTTGGCCATCTGCTGGGAGAAGATCGGCACGAAGCGCAGGGCCGTGGTGATGGTGAAGGCATAGCGGTAGGGCACGTGCAGGACCTCGACGGTGGCATTGGCGAGGTCGGTGAGCCTCGTGAGCGAGAGCATCATGACCAGCGGGAGGGCGAAGGCGACCAGGCGCAGGGCCACGTGCGCACCGCGGTCGAGGCCCTGGTCGGTGACCCAGAGGAAGAGCGGGGTGCCGGAGCGCACCACCACGGTCTGCACGAGGAGCATGAGCGCGCCGAGCGAGAGGAAGCCGGCGAGGAGCGCGAGGGTGCGCCTCAGGATGCCCGCGTAGGCCCCCAGGACGACCAGGAAGAGCAGCACCCCGAGGAGCATGCCGTAGCCTTGCGCCAGGAAGGTCGCCACGCAGACGCAGACGGCGAGGACAACCTTGGTCACGGGGTTCGCGCGATGCAGCAGGGTCGTGCCCTCGGAGTAGTCCAGCACGGACGCCATCTAGCCCACCAGCCCTTCCGTCACGGCGACGATGTCATGGACCTCGGTGACGCCCTCGTACCCGCGAGAGACGTCGGCCGAGAGCCTGCGGGCGAGCTGGGTCACCTGCGGGGCCGCGACGCACGCGCGCGCGAGCAGGCCCTCGTCGGCGAAGACCTCGCCCGGGAGGCCGTCGGCGAGCACCCGCCCGTCCGCCATGACCACGACCCGGGTCGCGAAGTCGGAGACGACCTCCATGTCATGGCAGACCATGGCCACCGCGCAGCCCCTCGAGCGGGCCACCTCGACCGCCTCCATGACGGTCATGCACTCGCGGTAGTCGAGCCCGCTCGTGGGTTCGTCCAGGATGAGCACCTCGGGGTTGGTGACAACAACGGAGGCCAGGGCGACGATCTGCCTCTGCCCACGTCCCAGCGAGAACGGGGCGGCCTCGGCGGGAAGCCCGAAGTGCTCGACACAGTCGCGCGCGCGGGAGAGCGCCTCGGCGTCGGGCGTTCCGAGGAGCTGGAGGCTGAAGGCGACCTCCTCGACCACCGTCTCCTTGCAGATCTGGCGGTCGGGGTCCTGGAAGAGGGTCGAGACGTGCTGCGCGATCTGGCTGGTGCGGGCACGGGAGGTGTCGAGCCCGGCGATGGTAACGCGTCCGGAGGAGGGCTTGAGGAGGCCGTTCATGAGCTTGGTCACGGTCGTCTTGCCGGCACCGTTCTGCCCCACCACGGCCACGAGCTCCCCCGGACGCAGCTCGAGCGAGACGTCCTCGACGGACGCCGTCCCACCCGGGTAGCTGAAGCCGACGTGGTCGAACGTGAGCATGGGGTCGCTCGCGAGCTCGAGGGCCGTGGGCTCGCCGTGCCTGCGACCCCCCTCAAGGCGCAGGGGAGGCCGAGTGGCCGCCCACGCCAGGGAGCCCCTCTCCCCCACCACGCGCGAGACGAGCGCCGCCGCCTCGCCCACCGTGAGGCTCACGTCCCCCTCGCGGGCGAGTCCGCGGCTCCTCAGGAGGTTGGACACGCGCGTGACGCGCGGGCTGTCGACCCCCATGCTCCTGAGCTCCTCGGAGTGGGAGAAGACCTCGCGCGGCGTGCCGAGGAGGGCGAGCCTCCCCTCCCTGAGGACGGCGACGTGACGACAGAACTCGCAGAGCAGGGCCACCTTCTGCTCGACAACCACGACGGTGATGCCCTCGCGCCGGTTGAGCTCGCGCAGGGTCTGGAACACCATGAGGGAGGAGGCGGGGTCAAGGGCCGCGGTGGGCTCGTCGAGCACCATCACCGAGGGACGTATGGCCAGGATGGCTGCGATGGCGAGCTTCTGCTTCTGGCCGCCCGAGAGCGTGGCGACCTCTCGGTGGAGGAGCCCGGAGATGCCGCAGGTGGCGAGCGCCTCGCCTATGCGGCCGGGAATCTGATCGTGGGGCACGCCGAAGTTCTCGAGGCCATAGAGCATCTCGTCCTCGACGCTCGAGGCGACCATCTGGGCGTCGATGTCCTGCAGGACGGAGCCCACCTTGCGCGAGACGTCGGTGAGCCCCACTTCGCAGCTGTCCATCCCGCAGACCGTCGCCACCCCCCTGAACTCGCCGGCGAAGTGATGCGGAACGGCACCGGAGAGGACCGAGCAGAGGGTGGTCTTGCCCGCGCCGGAGGGCCCGATGACGCCCAGGAAGTCGCCCGGGGCGATGTCCAGGCAGAGGTCGTCCACCGCCGGGGAGCCTCCCCCCTCGTAGGTGAACGAGACCCTGTCCAGGCTGACGAGGGGATTTGTGGGACCTTGCTGAGACACGCTACCTCCAGAGCCGGCTTCGCCTGCATGACTGCGCCCGGGCGCTGGCGGGCGCTCGGGCGATGGTGACGATCGGGCGACTAGCGCTTGGCCGCCTTCTTGAGCGGGAGATACAGTACCTGCACGATGACGCAGTTCGCAAGCGCGGTGCCGAACACGACGGGAAGCATGGCGACGACGGACGAGGGCGCCGCACCCAGCACGACGACAGTTGCGACCGTGGCGAAGATGAGGCCGGAGACCGTGGTGGTCACGAAGGCACCCACGAGGGGAAGGACGCCCGCGGACCCACGTCGCGCCACGGCCTGCGCGAACAGGAACATGATGGCACCGCCAGGGATGTCGCAGAGGTACTCGAGGCCGGGGACGGACGTCGTGAGCTGGATGACGGTGGCCGCCAGGACGCCGATGAGCACCGACTGGGGAAGGCTGGGCCTCAGGATGAGGATGGCGAGGCAGTAGGCAGAGATGACGAACTCCGGCTGGATGCCCGTGATCGCGAGCGCCTTGCCCACGGTGATGTTGAGCACGAAGCCCGCCGCCATGAGGACGGCGAGGAGGACGAGGGACGCCACGTCGAGCTTGCCGGCCTTGTCCTGTGCGCTGCTGACGAAGGTGCGGGGTGCGTTGTTGTTCTCTGGCATGGTCTCGTGAGCCTTTCTCTTGTTGGGATGGCCTGGTTCCGCGCGGCTACCGGCGGTGCGACGCGCGCGTGACGACGGGAGCGAGGAGCTGGACGACGATGGCGTTGAAGGCGGCGGTGCCCACGACGATGGGGAGCTTGACGAGGGTGGTCGCCATGCTCGCCCCCATGACCACGTTGCCCAGCGTAGCAAACAGCAGTCCCGAGACGAGCGTGGCGACGAAGGCTGCGATGAGGGGCATCGCTCTGCCCTTGGAAAGCGCGCTGCCCGCGAGCAAGGACATGGCGAGCGCGCCCATCGACTCCGTCACGAAGTTGAGGCCGGGGATGGAGGTCGTGACCTGGCACACGACGGCCGAGAGCAGCCCGAGCACGACCGCCTGGGGGTGGCTGGGCCTGGTAGCGACGATGGCGAGGCAGTAGGCAGCGATGATGAACTGGGGCTTGATGCCGACGATTGCAAGGGCGTTGCCCAGGGTCATGTTGAGGATGAACGCGGCGGCGAGGAGCGTGGCGAGAAGCATGAGGGAGGAGATGTCGAGACCAGCCCCACTGGCGATGGGGCGTACGGTCCTGACCTCGGGGTTCTGAGTGGACATGGTGTTCTCTCCTTCTGACTTTGCTTCTTTGCTGGAACGGAAAAAGGGACCCCCGGTCAACCCGGGGGTCCCTGCTCGGTTGCTATGCGGCAGTGACGCGACTCAGAGTCGACCGGACGAGACGAGGGCCTGCCACCACCAGTTCCTGCGAACGACGCTCTGCTTGCTGCTGGACATGGCTTCCTCCCATCGCTTGGTCTGGACTGCTGGATGCAACCCTATCGCAGCCCTTGCGCGCGGGGACACACGGCTGCGATGCCGTTTCAATGCCGAAACAAAGAAGGGACCCCGAAGGGTCCCGAGGGATGCGGTGCTAGGCGGTGCGGACGTGCACGTAGTGCTTCGCGCCCTTGGTGAACTCGACGGTGCCGTCGGCGAGCGCGAACAGGGTGTCGTCCTTGCCGCGACCGACGTTCTCGCCGGGGGTGATGTGGGTGCCGCGCTGGCGGACGATGATCTGGCCAGTCTTGATGGCCTGGCCGCCATAGATCTTGGTGCCGAGTCGCTGCGCGTGGGAGTCGCGACCGTTCCTGGAAGAGCCCAGACCCTTCTTGTGAGCCATTGTGATACCTGCCTATCTAGTCAAGGGAGAGAAACTGTGTGCCGGGGTGGCTACTCCTCAGTGGAGGCCGACTTGGCAGCCTCGCCGGCCTCGCCGGGGATGGCGACGACCTGGAGCTTGGTGAGGTTCTGGCGGTGACCCTTGGTGCGGTGGTAGCGCTTGCGCTTGTGGAGCTTGAAGACGATGACCTTCTTGTCCTTGAACTGGTCGACGACCTCGGCGGTGACCTTCTGGCCCTCGAGGGTGGCAGCGTCAACGATGGTCTTGGTGCCGTCATTGATCATGAGGACATCCAGCTCGACCTTGTCGCCAGGCTGCGCGTCAAGCTTCTCGACATCGATGATGTCGCCCTTGGCAACCTTATACTGCTTGCCACCAGTGGTAACGATTGCGTACATGTGTTAGCCCTTCATACTGGTCCTAGTGCAACAGTCGTACATTTTACTAGCGAATACCTGCTCGGTCAACAGAAAGTATGGGTTCACACGCCAACCACGACAGCGGCCCCCGCCTGCGCGAAGCTTACTCCCCGGGACCCGGCGCGTCCAGCCCCGAGGCGCCGCCACCCCATCGCGCACGCCGTTTCGCACGCCTTCTCCGGCAGGCACGCTCCAACGCACGGCCGTGCTTGCGTTTGCCCAGTTGGGCAGCGGCCCGCCTGTGCGCAAGAGCGTGCGGGACTTGCAGCGCGTGCGTTGGCGCGTGGGCAACATGCAGAGAACGCGTTGGCGTATGGATGGCGGAGCGGGGCGAGAGGGCCACGCCTGCAATGCCTACTCCCAGGGGCCCAGCGCGTCCAGCTTCGAGCCGTCGTCGCCCACGTGCCACTGGGCCTCCCGGGAGACCCTGAGCGAGGGAGGGCGGAGCCCCATGAGGCGGAAGGCGGCGTCGAGCAGGACGGCAGGCCTGAGCGACGCCTCGTTGGTCGCATGCGTGACGATGGCGAGCTCGCGGCCGCCCGCGTCGACATCCCAGTCCCTGAGGGCGCTGCCAAGGTCGACGACCTTGCGCCTCTCCCCCCTGAGGTACTCGAGGCTCCCCCTGGACCGCAGCTCGACAATCGCGTCGCCGAGCTGCGCCGGCACCGCCTCCCCCAGGAGCTCCACCCTCCAGAGCGAGTCGGACAGCCATGCCTCGAGCGCGGGAAGCCGGTGCGGCACGTAGCAGAGCGCCTGCGGGGCGAGGCCGGCGGGGGTCGCGGCACGCAGCGCCGTGAGCGCCTCCCCCTCCCCCACGCGATCCGTGAGCAAGAGGTCGAAGTACTCGCCCCTTGACGACGCCCCCACCGGCAGCGCCTGCGAGAACTGCAGCCGGATGCGACGCGCGAAGCCGTTGCCCACGGCAAAGGGCAGGCCGGAGCGCCTGACGGAGCGGTTGATCGTCGCCAGGACCTCCAGGTGGCCCAGGTAGGCGAGGCGGCCGTCCTTGCCGTAGCGGACGCGCAGCCTGTGCTGCTCTGCCCTACTTGCCATCGCGGACCCCCTCGATGCGGTTCGAGACCGCCAACGTGGGACAGACCCCACAACCCGTGCAGCTCTCCATGGTGCAGTCGGCCGTGGTGACGCCCGCGGCGGCGCGCCTCCACTCCCTCTTGAGGAAGCCCTTCGAGACGGCAGGAGAGGTGTGGTCCCATGGCAGGCGCTGGTCGAGCGACATCGGGGCCGAGGCGACGCCCTCGAGCGAGACGCCGACCTCCCGACCCGCGTCGAGCCAGCGCTGGAAGTCGAACTGGTCGGTCCACGCGTCGAAGCGGCAGCCATGCCTCCAGGCGGCCATGACCAGGTCGAAGCCGGCGCGTCCCATCTTCGAGAGAACCGCCTCCACGAGGGAGACGTCGGCGTCGTGGTACGAGACCTTGATGTCCCTGTCGTGCGTGGAGGCGAGGAGGAGCCGCTGGCGGCGGATCACCTCGTCACGGCCGAGCTGCGCGGACCATTGGAAGGGCGTGTGCGCCTTGGGGACGAATACCGCGACCGAGATGGAGACCGAGACCCCGCTCTTGTAGCCCCTGCCCACCACCTCGCGACCGATGTCGAGGACGCGCTGGGCGACGGAGGCTATGCCCACGACGTCCTCGTCGGTCTCGGTGGGAAGCCCCATCATGAAGTAGAGCTTCATCCGCCTCCAGCCGGCCTCGAAGGCGTTGCGGGCGGCGAGCTCGATGTCCTCCTCGCTCACGTTCTTGTTGATGACGTCGCGCAGGCGCTGGCTGCCTGCCTCGGGGGCGAAGGTGAGCCCTCCCCTCCGGGTGCCACCCACCTCCGCCGCCATCTCGACGCCGAAGGAGTCGAGTCGCTGCGAGGGGATCGAGACGCGCACGCCGCTGCCGGCGAGGTCTGCGTTCAGCTGGTGAAGGATCGCCGCGCAGCCGGAGTGGTCGGTGGTGGAGAGGGAGGTCAGGGAGACCTCGTCATAGCCCGTCATCGCAAGCCCCCTCTCGGCGGCCTCGACGACCTGCGCCCGGGGCCGCTCGCGCACGGGGCGGTAGGTCATGCCCGCCTGGCAGAAGCGGCAGCCCCGTGCGCAGCCCCTGAGCACCTCGACGGCAAGGCGATCCTGGACGATGCCCATGTAGGGGACGATGGTCTGCGGAAGGGGGTCGGTCGCCGCGAAGTCGGCGACGCAGCGTTTGGTGACCACCTGGGGCGCGCCGCTCCCGGGCTTGGGGACGGCGTAGCCCCAGCGCGTCGAGCCCTCGTCCACAACGACGTCATAGAGCGACGGCACGTACACGCCGGGGATGCGGGAGAGCTCGAGCAGCAGTTCCCTCCTGGCGAGGCCTCGCGCCCGGCAGTCTCGCACGCAGGCGCAGACCTCGACGATGGCGTCCTCGCCGTCGCCCAGGATGATCGCGTCGAACATGGGCGAGACGGGCTCGCAGTTCCAGACCGAGGGCCCGCCGGCGATGACGACGGGGTCGTCCTCGTCCCGCTCCGCTGCCCTGACCGCCACGCCCGCGAGGTCGAGCGCCTCGACGATGTTGGTGCAGGCCATCTCGTGGGCGAGCGTGAAGCCCACCACGTCGAAGGAGGCGACGGGCGCGGAGGACTCCAGGGAGAGCAGGGGAACTCCCGACTCGCGCATGAGGGCGGACATGTCAACCCAGGGGAGGTAGGACCTCTCGCACGACATGCCCTCCTGGGCGTTGAGGCAACGATAGAGGATCGCGAGCCCCAGGTTGGGCTGCCCCACCTCGTACACGTCCGGATAGATCAGACAGGCGTGGAAGGGGCCCTCCTGGTCCTCGCAGGCGCCCCACTCGTGATCGAGGTAGCGGGTCGGCTTCTCCACGCGTGCGAGCAGGGGCTCGATGCGGTGGTAGAGGTCCTGTCTGGGAAGTCTCATGCGCGCCCCTGTCGGAGGGTCAGGTAACGGTCTTCGGCATCGCCGTCGACGACGCCGGCCCGCGCGGGACGTGAGAGGCGCTCGCGCGCGATGTCGCGGAGCCCCTCCAACGCCTGGCCGACGCGAGCGCGGGCGGAGGAGGGAGGGAGCTCCCGGGCGCCCAGGCGAAGCTCCATCGCCCGTGCCGTGGCGACGGTGCCCGCGTACCCCACGCCGGCCTTGAGGGCCCAGCCCATGCCGGGGACGAGCCCCACGAGGGCTCGCGCGATGGCGCGGTAGAGGAAGCCCGCCCCCAGGACGCCCGCGAGGTCGGCCACACGCTCGAGGCGCAGGGGACGGCCGCAGGCGGCGGCGATGTCCAGGGCGAGCTTGGCCTGGCTCGCCGTCATCACCGGGAGGTCGGCGCCGGGGAGGATCCCCACCGCCCCGACGGCGGCGTTGCCCAGGGCGCAGGCGCGCACGAGCTCCCTCACCTTGGCAGCGCGACAGAAGGGGAAGTTGGCGGCGAGGGCGATGCCCTTCTCCCCGCAGGCCCCGACGGCCCACGCGGCGATGGCGTCGCCCAGGGCGTCGTCGTTGGCGCCCGCTACGTAGCTCACGAGGTCCGTCGGCTCCATGGCCCCCTCGGCCCGGTCGAGCACCGACTCCACGGCGATCGCGACGGGCACGCCGCGCCCCGCGATGCGCCTGGCGGCGGCGAGCGCCGCAGGGGCGTCCGCGCCGGCGAGCACGAGGGCGCAGTCGGTCCCGGGGGCAGGCTCCTCCCCCAGGGGAAGGACCTCCACGTGGCCGCCGGGAAGCTCCGGGACGAAGCGGCTGCGCACGCAGGAGACCACGGACGGCGGGGCGTCGCGGGCGACCACGACGCCGACGCGCACGCCCTCCGAGCGCTTGCGCTCGCTCTGCCTGCCCGCCCCCAGGATGTCGGCGACGTCGCCGACGCTGACCCGCTTCTTGCCCGCCATGCCCACGCTCCCGTGCTCGGAATTTGACGTACTGCCAAGTGCCCCGACGAGTCGACCCCTCCGGAAGGCTAGCTCACCTTGGTCCGATGGTGCCACACGGACTGCACCATGCCCACCGAGACGAGCTGGGAGACCATGGAGGACGAGCCAAAGCTGATGAAGGGCAGGGGGATGCCCGTGATGGGCATGATGCCGATGCACATGCCCACGTTCTGCAGCAGCTGGAACGACCACATGGTGGCCACGCCCGCCAGGATGAGCTTGCCGAAGGGGTTCTCGACCTTCTGGGCGAGGAGGATGGTGGAGAGGATCGTGACGCCGAAGAGGGCCAGGAGGGCGACCGACCCCACGAAGCCGAACTCCTCGGCGAGGAGGGCGAAGACGAAGTCCGTGTGGGCCTCGGGGAGGAAGCCCCCGGCGGCCTGGCTGGCGTTGCCGACGCCCTTGCCCAGGAGGCCCCCCGACCCGACGGCGATCTTCGCCTGTTGGAGGTTGTAGCCGTTGCCGGAGGGGTCGACCGACGAGTCCACGAACACTATGAGTCTGTTGAGCTGGTAGTCCTTCAGGACGTGCGGGAGTCCTGGCGTCATCGAGGTGGCGACCACGAGCGACGCCATGGCCACGATGCCCGCGATGGTGGCGATGACCCAAGTGCGGCGGGCACCGGAGCAGATGATCACCGACGCGCCCGTGACCAGGATGATGAGGCCCGTCCCGAGGTCGGGCTGGGTGAGGATGAGCACGAAGGGGATGGTCAGTATCCCGCAGAGCTTGAGGTAGTCTCGCAGGGACTCGATTTTGCCGTTGTACTCCGCGCCGAGGGAGGCCATGAGGAAGATGGTGACCAGCTTCGCCGGCTCGGAGGGCTGAAAGCGCAGGGGGATGAGGGGGACCTTGACCCATCCCGTCATGCCCAGGGCGGACACGCCGAGGCCGGGGACGCTGGGCATGAGCATGAGGATGACGTCGGCGACGAGCAGGGCCTTCGACATGTTTGCGAGGGCGCGGTAGTCATAGCGGTACATGCCGTAGGCCCCCAAGAGGCCGATGGCGATGCCGACGAGGTGCCGCGCGAACGACGCGTTGGCGATGGTGAGGGACGCCGACCAGATCACCACCGCACCAAAGGCCACCAGGGCGAGGGCCGAGAGGAGCTGCGGCAGGTAGAACCGACCTCCCCTCACCGGCTGGCGCATGCCACGGGGTATGAGGGCCTGGAGCTGGGCCAAGAGGCCCTGGGGCTGCTGTGCGGAAAGCGGCTGGGGCATCCTTCCTCCTCCCTAGCGCACGCCGGACGAGTCGACGGCGGTCGAGGAGTCGGGCTCCCCGTAGATCTGGCCCAGGATGTCGCGGACCACGTACATGGCGCCCTCCGAGCCGTAGCCTCCGTACTCGATGAGCGAGGCGACGACGTACTTGGGGTCGTCGGCCGGCGCGTAGGCGACGAACCAGCCGGTGGGGTTGGAGCGCGAGGTCTCGGCCGTCCCCGTCTTGCCGGCCACCTTGTGCGAGAGGTTGGTGAAGTGCGAGGCCTGGGCCTCGGACTCCTCGTAGATGACCCCCACGAGGCCGGCATGCACGAGGTCCATGTAGGAGGGGTCCTCCTGCACCTCGCGCAGCACGCTGGGCTTGTAGTCGACCACCGAGCCGGTGCCCACCGAGGACTTGACCGCCTTGAGAACGTGCGGCTGCCAGACCTTGCCGCGCGTGGAAACGCCGGCATAGGCGCAGAGCATCTGCAGCGGGGTCACCAGGAGGTCGCCCTGGCCGATGACGAGGTTGGTGTTGTCTCCGCCCTGCCAGGAGCGCGCATCGTCGTCGGCGTAGCTATAGTACTCCCACTTCCAGTCGGCGTCGGGAACGCGCCCCGCCGTCTCGCCGGGCAGGTCTATGCCCTCGTTCGAGCCCAGGCCCCACTTCCTGAACGTGTCTTGGAGCCCGTTCTTGTCGTTGGAGTAGAAGAAGCCCTTGCCGATCTCGTAGAACACGACGTCACAGGAATAGGTGATGCCCGTCTGGAGCGTCATGTCGCCGTGGCCGTCGTGGTTCCAGCAGTACTGGCCGTAGTCTTTGCCGAACCCCGTCCAGTAGCCCTCGCAGTTGAAGTGCGAGCCCATGGTGGCGATGCCGTAGTCGAGCGCGGCGAAGGTCGAGAGGGGCTTGATGGTCGAGGCGGAGGGGTACTGCCCCGCGATGGCGCGGTTGACGAGCGGGTTGTAGGAGGTCTCGGACGAGAGCTTGTCCCAGTCGTCGGTCGAGATGCCGCCCACGAAGACGTTGGGCGAGAAGGTCGGCTCGCTGGCCAGGGCGATGATCTCTCCGTTGGTGACGTCCATGGCGATGGCGCAGCCGCCGTAGCACTCGGAGCACCCCGCGTCACGCCGCGCCTTGATGTTGCGCGCGAGGGACTCCTCGGCGACCTGCTGGACGCCCGCGTCCAGGGTGAGGATGACGTCCGAGCCACTCCGCGCCTCGACGGCGCTCGAGTACGAGAGGACTTTGCCGTCCGCGTCGACGTAGACCTTCTGCTCGCCCTTGACGCCCTGGAGCACCGACTCGTACTGGTACTCCACGCCCGCCTGCCCCACCGTGTCGCCAAGCTCGTAGTCTATCGAGCCCTCGGTGGCGTTGGAGTCGAGCTGCTCCGCCTGCTCGGCGGTGATGGAGCCCGTGTAGCCCAGGACGTGGGCGGCGAGGCTCCCCTTGGGATAGAGGCGCTGGGTGCGCTGCTCGACGCTCACGCCCTCGAAGAGGTAGGGATGCTCGTCGATGTAGGCGACCACGCGGCGCGAGACGTCCACCGCGACCGTCCTGAGGTTCTGGGCGCCGGCGGAGCTGTTCTGGATCTTGCGCCTCACCGCCATGGCGGGCATGCCGATGAGGTTGGCGAGCAGGCGGACCTCGACGTCGTCGTCCGCCACGTCGCCCTTCGCGACCACGGTGAGGCTCGCCCGGTTGGTGACGAGCTCCTCGCCGTTGCGGTCGAGGATGCGCCCGCGCGGGGCGGCGACCGAGATGGTGCGCGTGCGGTTCGACTCCGCCTGGGAGGCGTAGTCGTCGCTCGATATGAGCTGCATCGACCAGAGCCGGGCGAGGAGGACCGCGATGATGGACCCCGAGAAGACGCCGAGCCCGAAGAAGCGGGTCTTGAAGCCCGTCTCGGAGGAGGTGTCCGAGCCGCCCGAGGCCTTGGGCGAGGCTCCGCCGATGTCGAAGGTGAAGCGCGCCTCTCCCCTACCCACGAGGAAGAAGCTGACGAGGAGGGCCACCAGGACCAGAGACAGGATGACTATGACGACGAGGATGGGACTCAAGGTGGCGCCTACAGGCTTCCGAGGTCGAAGCGGCCGCCGCCCTTGCCCTTGCGGCCGTGGAGGCCGCGCGAGCCGCCACCGAGCGAGAGGGGCGAGCCGCTGGAGCGCGAGCCCACGTAGGCGAAGGGCAGGAAGGCGACGGCGCTCAGGAGGAGCGTGGGAAGGGTCCTCAGGAACAGCACGTCGAAGAGCGAGCTCGCCTGCCCGACGAGGAACATGGCCAGGTGGTAGGCGAGGGTGGTGGCCGCGGCAGCGAGCAGGAAGAGGACGACCGAACCCGAGGGGTCCTCCGCGAGGCGGTTCCGCTCCTCCATGCCCATGGCGAAGGAGGCCACGGTGAGCAGGAGGGACATGAGCCCCACGGGTCCGGTGGTGCAGAGGTCGAAGGCGAGGCCCGCGAGGAAGCCGCAGGCGACGCCGGTGCGCCCCCCGATCGTCAGTGCCATGTAGGCCGCGAACACGAGGGCGAAGTTGATGCGCCCGTTGCCGAGGGCGAGGTTGGGTGCCAGCGCGAGCTGGAGGACGAGGCACCCCAGCGCGAGCAGGGCGATGCTCCTGCGGTTCCTGTTGCTGTCGTTTACCTGCATGCTCGCCCCCTCACTCCCCGTCGCTCGACGCCGCGTCCGAGCCATCGGCCGAGGTGCCGGCGTCACCGTCCTTGGCCGAGCCGGCCTTCTCGGCCGCCACAGCCGTGGCCGAGCTGTCCTGCTCGTCCGCGGCCTTGATGTCCTCCGCCGTCGCCTCCTGGTCCTCGGTGAGCGAGGTGACGACGAGGACCTCCTCGAAGCCCTCCGCGGCACCGGTCCCCTCCACCGCGATCTCGTAGTAGAGGGCTCCCTCCGTCTTGTTGACGCTTATGACCTTCCCCAGGGGGAGCCCCTTGGGAAACACGCCGCCGAGGCCGCTCGTGACGACGGTGTCCCCCACGGCGACGGTCTGGTCGGTAGCGATGAGGGTGAGGCGGAGGGACCCGTCGGGAGAGCCCCTGAGTATGCCCTGGGCCCTGCTCGACTGAACCATGGCCGAGACGGACGAGTTCTCGTCGCTGACGAGGCGGACCGTCGAGGAGGTCGCCCCGCACTCGATGATCTGCCCTATGGCGCCGGAGGAGTTGGTCACAGGCATGCCCACGGCGAGCCCGGACGCGCTGCCCTTGTCGATGGTCACCGTGCGGCTCCAGGAGTCCGTGGACCCCGCGATGATGCGGGCCGCCGTCGACTGCAGCTTGTAGCTGCTCTTGAGGGCGAGGAGGTCCTGGAGGCGCGTCGCGGTCTTCTCCGCCTCCTCGAGCTCGGCGTTGCGGGTGGTGAGCTGCTCGTTCTGCTCGCGGAGCTCCTGGAGGGTCGCCTGGTCCGCGGTGAGGTTGGCGAACACGTTGCCCAGGCCCTGGAAGGGCACGGTGACGGCGGAGCCGAGGTAGCGGATGGGCATGGCGATGGTCGAGAAGCCGCCGCGCAGGGTGGTGAAGAAGCCGCCGCCCGACTCGCGCGCGCTCACCGTGAACATGACCAGCGAGAGGGCGACGAGCGCCACCATGAGACGCATGCCGGACTCGGGCTCGTTTCGCCGTATGCCGGGCGCGCCCTTCAGGCCGCCCCCCTTGAGCTGCATGGTCGCCTACAGCCCCGCGCTCTGGACGAAGCCGCCCGAGAGCGCATTGGCCTCGAGGACCTTCGCGCAACCGTTGACGACGTTCTCGAGCGCAGTCGGGCTCACGTTGACGGGCACGCCCGTCTCGTCGCGCAGGCGCTGGTCGAGCCCACGGAGCAGGCCGCCGCCGCCCGTGAGGAGGACGCCGTAGTACATGAGGTCGCTGGCGAGGTCGGGCGGGGTGACGTCGAGGGCGTCCTTGACGGCCTTGGTCACCTCGTCGAGGGGCTTGTCCAGGGCGCGGCGGATCTCCTCGGACTCGATGCGCACGGTCTTGGGCAGGCCGCTCATGACGTCCCGTCCGTTGACCTCGACGTCAAGCTCCTCCGCCAGGGGCGCGGCGGAGCCGACCTTGATCTTGATGTCCTCCGCAGTGCGCTCGCCGATCGAGAGGTTGTAGGCGTCGCGGACGTGCTCGAGGATCGTCTGGTCGAACTCGTCACCGGCGGTGCGGATGGACTGCGAGACGACGATGCCGCCCATGGCGATCACGGCGACCTCCGTGGTGCCGCCGCCGATGTCCACGACCATGGAGCCCGTCGGGTCCTCGATGGGGAGGTCCGCGCCGATCGCGGCAGCCATGGGCTCCTCGATGAGGTAGGCCTGGCGCGCGCCGGCAGAGATCGTGGCCTCGAAGACGGCGCGCTTCTCCACGGACGTGACGCCGGAGGGGACGCAGACGACCACGCGGGGCCTGGGCGACCAGGGATAGCGACGCGTGCCGCGCGCCTTCTCGATGAAGTAGCGCAGCATGACCTCGGTGACGTCGAAGTCGGCGATGACGCCGTCCTTGAGGGGGCGCTCGGCGATGATGGAGCCGGGGGTGCGGCCGATCATGCGCTTCGCGTCGGCGCCCACGGCCAGGACGCGGTCGGCGCTCTGGTCGATGGCGACGACGGAGGGCTCGTTCAGGACGATGCCCTGCCCGCGTGCCGCCACCAGGGTGTTGGCCGTGCCGAGGTCGATGGCGAGGTCGCCGTCATATTCGCCGAAGAGTGAGTCGAGAATCGGCATTGTCTTCCTGTTCCTATCGAATGGTTACCGTGACGGTCCCAAGGTGACGCTAGTCGGTCGCGATGCTGCCGGTGGAGGTCCCCGCAGCGTCACCGCTCGTCGCGGGCTCGCCCGCAGAACCTGCAGCCGTGGCCGCGGCGTCGCTCGAGGCGCTGGTGGTGGCAGCCGTCCCCCGCTGGGAGGCGTAGGACGCGCTCACGCCGCTCACCTTCCAGCCGATGCCGTCGCGCACGAGCTCGACGGTGTAGCTCTGCTGGCCGCCCGCGGGGAGCGTGGCGGTGGCGAGGACCTTGGAGGCGGCCATGGACTGGTCCACCCCGTCTATGCTGAGCGAGCTCACGGAACCCGGCAGCACGGCCTTGATCTGGGCACGTGCCTCGTCCGAGACCGAGCCGGAGAGGTACGACGCCACGTCGCCGCCCGTCACGCCCGTGGAGAAGAGCTCCTTCACCACGGACTCCTGGGTGGGCCAGCCGTAGCCGCGCCAGTACGCGTAGCCACCGCCGGCGCAGAGGATGAGGGCGACGACGAGGAGGGCAAGCAGGAAGCGGAGGAAGGGGTGCCTGCGCTTGCGGCGCACCTTGCGCTCCTGCTGCACCAGGTCCTCTTCGCTGACCGAGAAGAAGCCGGTGTCCTCGGGCGAGGGCATGAACTCGCCGCTGGAGCCCGTCGGGTCGAGGGGGTCGTAGCCGGCGCTGCCATAGCCCGCGGCCGCGAGGAAGGCGTCCGTCTCGGAGGGGCCGCTGCCGGCGATGGCCGCGACGGCGCGCTTCGCGGCCTCGAAGGCGGCGTTGGCCTCGGGGCTCAGGGTGTGGGAGCCGTCTGCCGTGGCATGCCCGAAGGCGTCGACCGCCTCCGCCATGCGGTTGGCCGCCACGTAGGCAAGACCCAGGTCGCCGTAGATGGCGCTCTGGCTCGCGAGCGGGGTCGAGAAGTCAAGCGCGGTGCGATAGGCCTCGACCGCGTCGACCGCACGGCCCATCTGCATGAAGCAGCCGCCCAGCTCGCGCAGGCTCGAGGAGGGGTCGGGGTTGGCCTCGTCAATGGCGGCGCTGCGGTACGCGACGCCGGCCTCGCGGACGTTGCCCAGGCGCTTGTAGGCGTTGCCCAGGGCCACGTAGGCCTTGTAGGGGGTCGAGTACTGCTCGTCCTGGGTTGCCAGGGTGAGGGAGGCCACGGCCTCCTGGGGGCGGTTCGCGGCGAGGAGGGCGCGGCCCCTGTTGCAGGCGAGTGCGCCGGCATGGCCGTACGAGGCGTCGCCCAGGGCGTCCGCGTAGGCCTGGGCCGCCTCCGCATAGCGCCCGAGGCGCATGAGGCAGTTGCCCCTGAGGTGGTCGATGGTCCCGGAGACCTCGCCTGGTCCCTTGGCCGAAGAGAGTTGGGCGAGGGCCTCCACGAGGTTGCCCTGCTTGTAGGCGCTCTTCCCTGCCTCGAAAGCCTGCTGGTTCACGTTTCGCTCCTTATCGCCGCGCGCAAGGCGCCTAGTTGTCCTCGACCTCGATGCGCACCGACTCGATCACGTCACCCGCTCGGAGGGCCGAGATGACGTCCATGCCCTCCAGAGTCGTGCCGAACACAGTGTATCCCGAGTCGAGCATGTGCTGCGCGCCCAGGCAGAAGTAGAACTGCGAGCCTGCGGAGTCGGGGTCCTGGGAACGCGCCATGGCGAGGGCGCCGTCGACGTGGCTGTTGCGGGGGTTGGTGCTGTACTCCTGGCGGATGCGGTAGCCGGGTCCGCCGGTCCCGGGCATGCCGGAGGGGCCGGGCATGCCCGAGGCGACCTGCTCGGGGGTCATGTCGCGGGTGTTGGGGCAGCCGCCCTGAATCACGAAGCCCGGCACGTAGCGATGGAACTTGAGGCCATCGTAGAAGCCCGAGCTGGCGAGCTCGCAGAAGTTGGCGACGTGGACGGGCGCCCCCTCGCCGTCGAGGGCGACGCGAATCGTGCCCTTGCTGGTGGTGAGGACGGCGACCTCGCCCCCCTCGAGCTCGTAGCTGGGCGTATAGAGCGGGTCAGAGAAGAATCCCATGGCTTCAACCTCCTGGGACGCAGATGATTCGGGCTTTGGTCGGGCTCGACGGAGCGTGCGGACCATCTGCTGATTCTACCAGCAGGGGGTCCCTTTCACACATTCGGCAGAGAAGCGCGGTCAGGGGCGCGACGGGCGTTCCTTGGGCTCCCACTGGGCATAGCCCTGGTCGAAGAGTGCCTTGAAGGACTCGGCCGGCGAGCCCCCGTCGGCGCTCACGGTCGAGAGGATCTCGTCCGCGTGCTGGGAGGGGTCCTGGAACGAGACAGCCTTCGCCCAGCCGGACGACACTGCGTCCATGCGGTTGCGAAGCCAGTTGCCCAAGGTGGTGAGGTTCTGCTTGTCCTCGGCGTAGGTCCCCGAGGTCACGTCTATCTCGGACAGGGACGATATGAGGTTGCTGATGTCGATGGAGAGCTGGTCGGCGCGGGCCTTTCCGGCCAGGAGCTCGTCCGATGACGAGCTCGCGTAGCCCGAGACGAGCTCGTCCTGGCTCTGGTCGAGCCTCTCCGAGAGCTCCCCGAGCTGCCCCCAGGCGTCACCAAGCAGCCTCAGGGTGCGCTCGTCCCCGCTCTCTATGGAGCCGCTAGCCGAGCCACTCCCCGCGTCCTGCCCCTGGAGCTGCTTGACCAGGCCGGGGAAGCCGGCCATGGAGGTGTCTGCGTCCTCCTTGGCGCGGATGTCGTTGGCAGCGGGGTCCCAGGGATGCGTTATCAGCACCACTCCCCCGCCCACCACGACTAGGGCGCATGCCACGGCGAGCACGAGCACGCGCAGCCTGGGGAGTCGGTCCATCTGGGCGGAGGGCAGGGCGAGCTCCTCCTCCGAGGGGATGGCGCTCTCTATGCGGGGTATGGAGTGGGTCTCGCCCAGAGGGGACTCCTCGCCGCGGGCCTCACGGGGGGCGAGCCCGTCCACCGCCCTCGCGCCGTCGCCACACGCCGGCTCCTGCGGCATCCCGCAGGAGGGGCAGACCTCGTCCCCCTCGCCCACGAGCGCCCCGCAGTTGGGACACCAGCGGCCCTCCTGGCGCGGCATCGAGACCGTCATGCCGAGGTCGGCCCTGCAGGCGGGACAGACCGCCGAGCCGTCAGGCACGTTGGACCCGCAGTTGGGACAGATCATGGCGGAACTCCTTGGCTCTTCCGGGCGAGGCGGCCTACGAGAGGCTGTCGAGGACGTAGGGCAGTATGCCACCGGCAGTCATGAAGCGCGCCTCGAGCGGGGTGTCGACCCTCGCGACGCAGGAGAAGCGCAGCTCGCTGCCGTCCGCCCGACGCGCCACCACCTCGCAGTCGCGCTCGTTGGGGAGCCCCCGGGAGAAGTCGATCGCCTCGACGTCGAACGACTCGCTGCCGTCCAGGCCGAGCTCCGCGACGCCCTCCCCCTCATGGAACTGGAGGGGCAGCACGCCCATCTGCACCAGGTTGGAGCGGTGGATGCGCTCGAAGCTCTGCGCCAGCACCGCACGCACGCCCAGGAGGGCCGGACCCTTGCCCGCCCAGTCGCGGCTGGAGCCGGAGCCATAGAGCTTGCCTGCGAGGACGACCAGGGGCACGCCCTGGGCCCTGTAGTGGCAGGAGGCGTCGTATATGCTCTTGACCTCGCCGTCGAGCAGGTCGCGAGTCCAGCCTCCGCTCCTCCCGCCCGCGAGGGCGTTCCTCAGCCTGACGTTGGCGAAGGTCCCGCGCATCATGACCTCATGGTTGCCCCGACGGCTCCCGTAGCTGTTGAAGTCCTCGGGGGCCACGCCCCTCTCGCCCAGATAGCGGGCGGCGGGAGAATCCGGCGCGATGGAGCCGGCGGGAGAGATGTGGTCGGTGGTCACGAAGTCGCCGAGCAGGGCGAGGCAGCGCGCGCCCCTGATGGCGGGCGTGCCGCCGCGCTGGTCCGCGTCGAAGTAGGGGGCCCTCCGGACGTAGGTGGAGTCCGGGTCCCAGGGGAAGGTGTCGGACGAGCCGGAGTCGATGCGCGCCCAGGAGGCGTCGCCCTCGAAGAGGCGGCGGCCCCCCTCCGCGAAGAGGCTCCCGTCGAGGGCGGAGGCCAGGGCGTTGTCTATCTCGGCCTGGGTGGGAAGGAGCTCGGAGAGCATGACCGGCCCGTCGGGGCCGACGGCCACGGGCTCGCGCGAGAGGTCGACGTCCACGCTGCCCACGAGCGCGTAGGCGACGACGAGGGCGGGCTGGCAGAGGTAGTTCTGGGCGACGTCGGGAGAGATGCGCCCCTCGAAGTTACGGTTGCCCGAGAGCACGCTCGCGAGCTCCAGCTCGTCCGCGACGGCATGCAGCCCGGGCAGGATGTCGCCCGAGTTGCCGATGCAGCTCATGCAGCCGTACCCGCAGGTGGCGAAGCCGAGCTCGGCAAGGGGGGCGAGGAGCTGCGCGCGCTCGAGCAAAAGCGTCGTGGCGTGGCTGCCCGGCGCCAGGATCCGCTTGACCCAGGGCTTGGCGGAGAGCCCCCTCCCCCTCGCCTTGCGCGCAAGTATGCCCGCGGCGACCATCATCGCCGGGTCGGTCGCGGTGGTGCAGCTGGTGATGGCGGCGATCGCCATGGTCCCGTGCCCGAGCTCGAACTCGCGGTCGCCCACGGTCACCTTCCTGGCCAGGCCCGGTTCGCGGCCGTGCTCCGCCAGCGAGGCACGGAAGCGCGTGCGCAGCTCGGAGGGCACCAGACGGTCGTGCGGGCGGGAGGGACCGGCAAGGCTCAGCTCGACCTCAGTCAGGTCGAGCTCGACGCTGCGGGAGTAGCGCCTGCCCTCGGAGCCGCCGAAGACGCCCTCCCGCTCCAGGAAGGCCCGTGCGAAGGCGAGCTCGCCCTCGTCGCGGCCGGTGAGGACGAGGTAGTCCATGGCCGCCTCGTCCACGGGGAAGAGGGTCGTCGTGGCGCCGTACTCGGGGGTCATGTTGGCCACGCAGGCACGCTGCGTGGCGCTGAGGGTCGCCGCGCCCTCCCCCGTCACCTCCACGAGGCAGCCCACGACGCCCTCGGCGCGCAGGCGCTGCGCCACGGTGAGGGCGAGGTCCATGCCGCTCACCCCGTCCGGGAGGTGGCCCCGCAGCCTGAGCTCGACCACGGGAGGGACCAGCATCGAGATGGGCTGGCCGAGCGCGGCGGCCTCCGCCTCGATGCCACCCACCCCCCAACCGAGGACGCCGAGCCCGTTCGCGGTCGTGGTGTGCGAGTCCGTGCCGACGAGCGTGTCGAAGCAGGCCATCTGCGACCCCGCCGGCGCCTGGGCGTCGCGCGAGACGACTTCGCAGAAGCGTTCGATGTTGAGCTGGTGGCAGATGCCGCGTCCGGGCGGGACGATGCGGACGTTGTCGAAGGAGCCGGCGGCCCACTTGAGGAAGGAGAAGCGCTCGTGGTTGCGCCGTGCCTCGAGCTCCTGGTTCTGGGCGACGCACCCCTCCGCGCCCGTGTGGTCGGCGATGACGGAGTGGTCCACGACCAGGGTGCAGGGAATCTGCGGGCTCACGGCGGCGGGGTCTCCCCCGCGCTCGGCCATGGCGTCGCGCATGGCGGCGAAGTCGACGAAGACCGGCACGCCGGTGAAGTCCTGGAAGAGCACGCGGGAGGGCATGAAGTCAATCTCCTCGCCCTGGGTGCCGGCAAGGCCCGCCTCGACCACGCGACGCGCGAGCCTCACGGCGTCCTCGTCGCTCGCGGCCCTCCTCACGCAGTTCTCGAGGAGGACGACCAGGGCGCGGGGAATCTGGCGCGCGCCGGGGATCCCCGAGACGTCGATGTAGCTGCGCTCCACGCCACCAGCCGCCAGCGCCTTCGGCACGCGAGCCTCCGCCACCGCCGCCTCGAACGCGGCTGCGTCAATCTTCTGCAAACCCATGAGAGCTGCCTCCAGTCATCCTGTCCATCAGGCGCACGACCGCCCCCGCCACGCGGCCGTCCGAGCACGAGCGCTCGAAGAGCCGGCCGAAGAGCCTCCATGACGCCAGCGAAATCGCGCCCAACACTATAAGCATGGCAGGACTTGGCGGAGAAAGCCTGTAAAAGTCCGGAAACGCGAGGCTTCCGCCCGCGACCACGACGACGACCAACGCGAGGAGCGCGACCCTCAGCCCGTTGAGCGGATGGCAGATGCGCCAGACCAGCGCGAAGCCCACCACGCTGACGATGGCCATGCACATGGCCGAGGACTCGGAGAAGCTCATCTGGTCTATGCCGCGCGAGAGGAGCGCGACGAGGAGGCCCAGCGAGATGACCGCCGCGGCGGGCAGCGACCTCCTGAGCACGTTGTCGAGGAAGCGGCCCGAGACGCGGTCGTGGTTGGACTCGAGGGCGAGCACGAAGGAGGGGATGCCGATGACCGCCGTGGAGACGAGCGACATCTGCACGGGTATGAAGGGGTACGGCGGGAGCACCACGCAGAGCGCCGCCACGACGGTGGAGAAGACCGTCTTCACGAGGAAGAGCGACGCGGAGCGCTGGAGGTTGTTGATGGAGCGCCTGCCCTCGGCCACCACCTCGGGCATGTGAGAGAAGTCGTCATCCGCGAGGACGAGGTCAGAGACGTTTCGAGCGGCGTCGGAGGCGCAGGCGAAGGAAACGGAGCAGTCCGCCGCGCGCAGGGCGAGGATGTCGTTGACGCCGTCGCCCGTCATCGCGACGGTCCCGCCCTCCGCCTGGAGGGCGCGCACCAGCGTGCGCTTCTGCTCCGGCGTGACGCGGCCGAAGACCCGCCCCGACCGCACGCTGCGCGCGAGCGCCTCGTCGCCGAGGCCAGAGGCGTCCACGGCGGCCCCCGCCCGGGGCACTCCCGCCCTCGCAGCGATGGCGGAGGCGGTCGCCGCATCGTCTCCCGAGATGACGATCAGCTCGACCCCCTGCGCGGCGAAGTAGGACATGGTGTCGGCCGCGGAGGGCCTGAGCTCGTCGCGCAGGACGACCTGACCCAGGAGGCGCGGCTCGCCGACGGGAAGCCCCCGCACGTCGAAGCCGTCGCAAGAGCACACGACGAGCACGCGCTCCATGGGGTCGGCCCGCACGTCATCGAGCGCGGCAGCGCGCTCCCGGCCGAGCACGAAGGGGGCCGCGCCCAACACGAAGGCCTCGCCGCCCTTGAGGACGCAGCCCGAGAGCTTGCGGGACGAGTCGAAGGGGACCGAGCGCGCGACTTGCTCCTCCGCGACCCTCTCGGCGTCCGCCCAGGCGCAGACGGCAGCGCTGGTCGCGTTCTGGTCGCCAGAGTTCGAGCGGGCGACCGCAGCGGCGGCGCGCCTTGCGAGCCCCTCCGGGACGCCTGGCGCGCCGGCGACGCGCGCCAGCTCCATCGAGCCGGTGGTGAGCGTCCCCGTCTTGTCGAGGCAGAGGGTGTCCACGCGCGCGAGGGTCTCAACGCAGCGGGAGCGCTGGACGAGCACCTCGCGCCGGGCGAGCCGCGTCGCCGCGATGGCCATGACGCTCGAGACGAGCAGGACGAGCCCTTGGGGGATCATGCCGTTGACCGCCGCGATGGTGGAGAGGATGGCCTCGTCGAGGCTCGATTCGCCGAGGAGGTACATCCGCGCGAAGAGCAGGATTCCCATGGGCACGAGCACGGTCGTCGCGCAGCGCACGATGAGGTCGATCGAGTCTACTATCTCGGAGCGGGCGGGGCCCGCGTGGCATGCCTCGCGGGCGAGCCGCGCGGCGAAGCCCTCCGCCCCCACGACGCGCACGCGCGCCCCGAGGGAGCCCGAGACGACGAAGCTGCCGCCGACGAGCTCGTCGCCCGCCGCCTTGGGAACGAGGCGGCTCTCGCCCGTGAGCAGCGACTCGTCGACGCTCGCCGCGCCCCAGAGCACGGTCGAGTCTGCGGGGACCTGGTCCCCGTGAGAGACGAGGACGACGTCACCGAGCACGATTCCCTCCCTGGGAACCCTGGCCTCCTCGCCGTCGCGCAGGATCCTTGCGGGCTGGTCGGTGAGGATTGAGAGGTGGTCGACCATGCGCTTTGCCCTGAGCTCCTGCAGGATGCCGATGGCGAGGTTGGACAGCACGACGCCCATGAAGAGCAGGTTGCGCCACTCACACGTGACGGCGACGAGCAGGGCCATGATCAGGTTGATGCAGTTGAAGGTGGTGAGGAGGTGCTCCGTCACGATCTGCCGCACGGACCTCGTGCGGACGGCGGTGCCGGCGTTGGACTTGCCTTGCGCCTCGAGCCGACGGGCCTCCTCCCAGCTCAGCCCCCGCTCCGCACCGGCGCCCGCGCGGGGCACCCCGTTGCTCTGGTTCGTCGTCACTCGACCTCCCGGACGGCTTGTCCCAAGGCTCTGGGCATGAAAAAGGCCGCCGGCTTGCGCCATCGGCCCTTCGAGCTTGCTTGGTGACCCCGGTGGGGCTCGAACCCACGGCCTTTCGCTCCGGAGGCGAACGCTCTGATCCACTGAGCTACGGGGCCATGGCACGGAAGTATAGACCAAGCAGGCGGATGCGCGCGCAAGACCAAAAGCTCCACAGGCCCGCCTCCCCCGCCGGTGTAACGCTTTGGATAAGGCGCCGGGGCCATCGGCCCGCTGTAGTAGCATCGATGAAAAACTCGCTGGGCCCTGGCCCGGAAAGGCCCGCACATGATTGCAATCGTCAAGGAAAGCGCCACCCCCGAGCAGCTCGACCACTTCGTGAGCTGGATAGAGGACCGCGGCTTCAGGACCAACGTCTCGCACGGAGAGAACGAGACGATCGTGGGGATCATCGGCGACACGACGCGGATCGACCCCTTCCTCCTCGAGTCGATGGACATCATCGATCAGGTCAGGCGCGTGTCCGAGCCCTTCAAGAAGGCGAACCGCAAGTTCCACCCCGCCGACACGGTCGTCGACTGCGGCCACGGGGTGCTCCTGGGCGGGGGCAACTTCCAGGTCATCGCCGGCCCCTGCTCAGTCGAGGGCGCGAACCTCATGGACATCGCCCGCGCCGTCAAGTCGGCCGGCGCGGGGCTCCTGCGCGGCGGCGCCTACAAGCCCCGCACCAGCCCCTACTCGTACCAGGGCATGGGCGAGAGGGGCCTCAACCTCCTCATGGAGGCAGGAGGCGAGCTCGACCTCCCCGTCGTGACCGAGGTGATGGACCCCCGCGACGTCCAGCTCTTCCTGGACAAGGGCATCGACGTCATGCAGATCGGCGCCCGCAACTCCCAGAACTTCCCCCTCCTGCGCGAGGTGGGCAAGACCCAGGTGCCCATCCTCCTCAAGCGCGGCATCTCCGGCACCATCGACGAGCTCCTCATGGCCGCGGAGTACGTCATGAGCGAGGGCAACCCCAACGTGATCCTCTGCGAGCGCGGCATCCGCAGCTTCGAGACCCGGACCCGCAACACCTTCGACGTGAACGCCATCCCCGTGCTGCACCGGCTCTCGCACCTCCCGGTGGTGGGAGACCCCAGCCACGCCACGGGCCACACTCGCTACGTGAGGCCCATCGCCTATGCCGCCTGCGCGGCAGGGGCCGACGGCCTCGAGATAGAGGTCCATGACCAGCCCTCGAAGGCCTGGTCGGACGGGGCCCAGGCGCTCACGCCCACGCAGTTCCGCGACGCCATGAGGAGGATTGCCCTCATCCGCAATGCGGTCTGCGCCGACCTCGGCGAGGGGGACGAGTGACGGGCGCGGGCGGGGCGCGCTTCGTCCCCGGGCGCGTGGGGGTCGTGGGGCTCGGCCTCATGGGCGGCTCCTTCGCCAAGGCCATGCACGCCGCGGGGCGCGAGGTGCTCGGCTGGAACCGGACGAGCTCCACCACCGAGCTCGCCCTCATCGAGACCATCGACGCCGTCCTGGACGACGACTCCATCGGAAGCTGCGAGCTCATCGTGCTCGCCGGCTACCCCCAGGCCGCCATCGACTGGCTGCAGGAGAAGGCCGCGCTCGTCTCGCCCGGGGCCATCGTCATAGACACGGTGGGCGTCAAGCGCGTCATCTGCGAGCGCTGCTTCGCCATCGCAGAAGGCCGCCCCTTCACCTTCGTGGGCTGCCACCCCATGGCAGGCACCCAGCACTCGGGCTTCGCCCACAGCAGGGCCAACATGTTCCGCGGCGCCCCCATGGTCGTGGTGCCGCCGCCGATGGACGACTTCGCCCGCCTCGACGTGCTCGAGCGCCTCCAGGACCTCCTCGAGCCCTGCGGCTTCGGCTCCTACACGCTCTCGACGGCCGACCACCACGACGAGGTGATCGCCTTCACCTCCCAGCTGGCGCACGTGGTGTCCAACGCCTACGTGAAGAGCCCCACGGCACAGGACCACAGGGGCTTCTCGGCCGGGTCCTACAAGGACCTGACGCGCGTGGCCCGCCTCAACGCCCCCATGTGGCGGGAGCTCTTCCTCGACGACGCCGACCACCTCTCGGAGGAGATAGGCCGCATCGTCCGGAGCCTGCAGCAGTACAAGGACGCCCTGGACGCCAGGGACGGCGAGCGGCTCGAGGCCCTCCTCGCCGAGGGCGACCGGCTCAAGAGGGAGGCTGAGAGGCGATGAGCGACGCCGTCTCCATAGCGGTGGACACGCCCTCCCGCTCCTACCAGGTCACCGTGGGGAGCGGGGTGCTCGGACGGCTCGGACGGCTCGCCCGCGCCGCCTGCGGCGGCCAAAGGGCCTGCGTCGTCTCGGACTCGAACGTCGCCCCCCTCTATGCCGAGGCGGCGCTCGGGAGCCTGCGCGCTGCTGGCTACGAGGCCGGCCTCCTCACCTTCCCCGCAGGCGAGGCGTCGAAGAACGTCCGCACTCTCTCGGCGCTCCTCGAGGGCATCGCCGGGCTGGGGCTCACCCGCGACGACGTGGTAGTGGCGCTGGGAGGCGGCGTCACGGGCGACATGGCGGGACTCGCAGCCGCCCTCTACCTGCGCGGCTGCCAGGTCGTGCAGGTGCCCACCTCGCTCCTCGCCATGGTCGACTCCTCCGTGGGCGGCAAGACCGCCATCGACCTCGAGGCGGGCAAGAACCTCGCCGGCGCCTTCCTCCAGCCCTCGCTGGTCCTCGCCGACGTGGACTGCCTCAAGAGCCTCTCCGCCGGGCTGCTGCGCGACTCCTGTGGGGAGGTCGTGAAGCATGCCGTCCTGGACGGCCCCCAGATGCTCCGGGACCTGACCGAGCACCCCGCCAACGAGTCGCTGGAGCCCGGGAGGATGACGGCCCTGGTGGCACGCAACGTGAGGATCAAGCGCGACGTGGTCGCCGACGACGAGCGCGAGCGCGGCCTCAGGCAGACGCTCAACCTGGGACACACCATCGGGCACGCCATCGAGGCGGCGAGCGGCTTCGCCCTGGGACATGGCAGCTCCGTCGCCGCAGGCCTCTGCTGCATGGCCCGCGCCTGCGAGCGCAAGGGCTGGAGCGAGCAGGGGCTTGCCGCGCTCGTCGAGGGGGCGGTGCGGGCGCACGGGCTGCCCACGGGCACCGACGTGCCGACGGACGACCTCATGCGCTTCGCGGCGCACGACAAGAAGAGGCACGCCGACTCCGTGAACGTAGTCGTCCCCCTCGCCCCAGGCAAGGTCGAGGTCAGGGCCGTGGGCCTCGACGGGCTGCGCGAGCTCATCGAGCTCGGCTGCGGAAGGGACTAGGTGAGAAGAGCTTGGACGTCACCATAAACCCACGTCCCCTCGAGGGGCGCGTCGACGCCGTGGCGTCGAAGTCCGTGGCGCATCGGATGCTCGTCCTCGCCTCGCTCGCCGAGGGTCGAAGCGATATAGACTGCGCCACGAGCTCGCGCGACATCGACGCCACCGTGACCTGCGCGAGGGCGCTTGGGGCGAAAGTCGCCCGCACCCGATTGGGGTTTCGCGTCTCCCCCCTGGCGAGGGACGCCGTGCGGGCCGCCACAGGGACGGGCTCCCCCACCACCCTCGACTGCGGCGAGTCAGGCTCGACCCTGCGCTTCCTCCTGCCCGTGGCCTGCGCCCTGGGCGGCAGCTACCGGATGGTGGGGGCAGGACGACTGGCCGAGAGGCCCCTCTCCCCCCTCTGGGAGCAACTGGTGGCCCACGGTGCCCGGCTCGAGGGAGGGGGGCGCCTCCCCGCACTCGTGAGCGGCGGCCTGGCGGGCGGAGAGTTCAGGCTCCCGGGCGACGTCTCGTCCCAGTACGTGAGCGGGCTCCTCATGGCGGCCCCCCTCCTCGACGAGGGCGTCTGCGTGCTGGTGGAGGACCCCTTCGAGTCCAGGTCCTACGTGGACATGACCATCCAGGCCCTCTCCGCCTTCGGCGTGCGCGTGCTCTCGCAGCGCGTCGAGGAGGGGGGGCATGCGCTCACGAGCCTCCGCGTCCCCGCCGGCTCGCGCCTGCGCTCCCCCGGGACGCTCGCGGTCGAGGGCGACTGGTCCAACGCCGCCTTCTGGCTCGCCGCCGGGGCGCTTGGGGGCGGCACCTGCGTGAGGGGCCTCGACCTGGGAAGCTGCCAGGGCGACCGCGCGGTGCTCGCGGCGCTGGCGGCCATGGGGGCGAGGATCCGCCGCGCGGGCTCCGAGGCCTGCTGCAGCCACGACGCTCTCCTGGGCAGGACGGTCGGCGTGGCGGACATACCCGACCTCGTCCCGCCGCTCGCCGCCGTCGCGGCCTACGCGACGGGAGAGACGCGCTTCGCGGGCGCGGGCAGGCTCAGGCTCAAGGAGTCCGACCGCCTGGAGAGCGTGGGTGACGCGCTCCGGTCGATGGGCGCACGGGTTCGGACGGAGGGTGACAACCTGGTCGTCGAGGGAGCCCCCGCCCTGCGCGGCGGGGTCGTGGAGAGCCACAACGACCACCGCATCGCCATGATGGCCGCCGTCGCCGCGAGCGCCGCGGAGGGGCCTACCACCATCCGCGGGGCGGAGTGCGTGTCAAAGTCGTACCCGGGCTTCTGGGAGGACTTCGCCGCCCTGGGCGGCGTTGCGGAGAAGAGGGAGGGCTGAGGGATGCCTTCGAGCTTTGGCAGCGCGCTCAGGGTGAGCGTCTTCGGCCAGTCGCATTCCGAGGCCATCGGCTGCGTGGTCGAGGGGCTCCCCTCGGGGCTCTTGGTCGACATGGACGCACTGGGCCGCCTCATGGCCCGCCGCGCGCCTGGCCAGGGGCCCTGGGCGACGCCGCGCAAGGAGGCCGACCTCCCCCGCATCGTGTCCGGCCTCAACGCCGACGGCGCGACCTGCGGGGCGCCCCTCGCCCTCGTCATAGAGAACACCAACACGCGCTCGGGGGACTACGACGAGCTGCGCCGCGTCCCCCGTCCGGGGCATGCCGACCTGCCGGCCCAGCTAAAGTGGCACGGCAACCAGGACGTCCCGGGAGGCGGCCACTTCTCCGGACGCCTCACGGCCCCCCTCTGCGCCGCGGGCGGCATCGCCCTGCAGGCCCTCGCCACGCGCGGGGTGCGCGTACGCGCCCACCTTGCCGAGGTCGCGGGCATCAGGGACGAGCCCTTCGAGGCGCTCGACAACTCCCCCGACGCCCGCGCGAGGCTGCAGCGGCAGATGGACCGCCTCGAGGGCAGGCGCGGGCTGCCCGTGATAGACGACTCGGCCGAGGGGGCCATGCTCGCCGCCATCGATGCAGCGCGGCGCGGCCTCGACTCCGTGGGAGGCGTGGTGGAGTGCGTGGCCACGGGGCTCCCCGCGGGGATGGGCTCGCCCATGTTCGACGGGCTCGAGAACTCCATCGCGCGCGCGGCCTTCGGCATCCCCGCCGTCAAAGGCATAGAGTTCGGCCGGGGCTTCGGCGCCGCCCGCCTGCGCGGGAGCGAGGACAACGACCCGTATCGCCTCGAGGGGGGACGGCCCGTTCCCTCCACCAACAACGCCGGTGGGGCGCTCGGGGGCCTCTCCACCGGGGCGGCCGTGCTCTTCCGCCTCGCCGTCAAGCCCACCTCGAGCATCGGCCGCCCCCAGGACTCCGTCGACCTCGTCTCGGGCGAGCCCGCGCGCCTCGGCGTGAGGGGACGCCACGACCCGTGCATCGCCCCGCGCGCGGTGCCCGTCGCCGAGGCCGTCTGCGCCTTGGCGCTGCTCGACTCATGGCTCGCCTTCCCCCCCGAGGGCGCGCAGTTCTCGCTTGGCGAGGGAAGGGACTAGACCATGGAGGACCTCGCCCGCCTGCGCGAGCGCATCGACGCCATAGACCACCAGATGCTCGCGCTCTTCCAAGAGCGCATGGACTGCGCCGAGGGCGTGGCCGCCTACAAGAGGGAGAGGGGCCTTCCCATCCTCGACCGCTCGCGCGAGCGCAGGGTGGTCGCCTCCGCCGCGGCCGAGGTGCCACCCGAGCTGAAGTCATACGCCGAGGTGCTCATGCAGCTCCTCATGGAGGCGTCGCGCATGCGGCAGGGGGAGCGCAACTACGACACCGGCCCCATCCTGGACCGCGTCGACGCCGCGCTCAAGGACGGCCCGGGCTACTTCCCCCAGGACGCCTACGTCGCCTGCCAGGGCGTCGAGGGAGCCTTCTCCCAGATGGCCTGCGACCGCCTCTTCAAGCACGCCGACATCAGCTTCTTCGACAGCTTCGATGCGGTCTTCCGCGCCGTGGAGGAGGGCTACTGCGAGTTCGGCGTGCTCCCCGTCGAGAACAGCACCGCCGGCTCGGTCAACCAGGTCTACGACCTCATGATGCGCCATGACTTCAAGGTGGTGCGGAGCTGCCGGCTCAAGATCGACCACAACCTACTCGCCAAGCCGGGCTGCGGCCTCGAGTCGATCTCTGACGTCTACAGCCACGAGCAGGCGCTCAGCCAGTGCGAGGGCTTCCTCTCGTCCCTCCATGGGGTCCGCACCCACGTGGTGGAGAACACGGCCATCGCCTCGAGGATGGTCGCCGAGTCGGAGCGCGACGACGTGGCCGCCCTCGCCTCGCGCTCCTGCGCCGAGCTGTATGGGCTCGACACGCTCGCTCGCAGCGTCCAGGACCGTGACAACAACTACACGCGCTTCGCCTGCATCACGAGGGACCTGCGCATCTACCCCGGCGCGGACCGCAGCTCCCTCATGCTGGTCGTGAGCCACGAGCCCGGCTCCCTCTACCGCGTGCTCTCGAAGCTCCATGCGCTTGACATCAACATCCTCAAGCTCGAGAGCCGGCCCATCCCCGACCGCGACTTCGAGTTCATGTTCTACTTCGACGTCGAGTGCCCCGTCGGGGCGCCCGAGCTCCGCCGGCTCCTCCTGACCCTGGGCGACGTTTGCGACGAGGTCCGCTACCTGGGAAGCTACTCGGAGGTGGTGTAGGTGGCGGCCGGGTCGGGCGGTCGCTTCGGCCTCCTGGGTAGGAGGCTCGGCCACAGCTGGTCGCCCACGATCCACGCGGCGCTGGGGCTCCCCTCCTACGAGCTCTTCGAGCGGGAGCCCGAGGAGCTCGACGACTTCCTCCTCCTCGGTGGCTGGCAGGGCCTCAACGTGACCATCCCCTACAAGAGACGGGCCTTCGAGCTCGCCGACGACGCCACGCCCGAGGCGCGACGGCTGGGCGTGGCAAACACCCTCGTGAGGAGGGGCAGGCGCATCCTTGCCCACAACACCGACCTCGCCGGCTTCGCCTGGATGCTCCGACGCTTCTGCCTGGAGCGGCTGGGAGGCGAGCCCGAGGGGGTCATCGGCGGCCGCGAGGCGCTGGTGCTCGGGTCCGGGGGTGCGAGCCAGGCCGTGCAGGCCGCCCTCGCCGACGCCGGCGCCAAGGCGGTGGTCGTCTCGCGCACGGGAGAGGAGCGCTACGACGGTCTCGCCGGGAGGCACCCAGACGCCGCGCTCGTGGTGAACGCCACGCCCGTCGGAATGTATCCCGACTGCCCCGCAAGCCCGCTGGACGGGGGAGAGCTCGGGCGGATGCCGGGGCTCAGGGGCGTGCTCGACGTCGTCTACAACCCCCTCAGGACGGGCATCTGCCTTGCCGCCGAGCGCCTGGGGCTGCCCTGTGCCACCGGGCTCCCCATGCTCGTGGGCCAGGCGCTGCGTTCCTCCGAGCTCTTCCAGGGAAGGCCGATCGACGAGGGGCTCGCACGCGCCGTGGAGGGCGAGGTCATGCGCGCGAGCGCCAACGTCTGCCTCATCGGCATGCCGGGTGCGGGGAAGACCACGGCCGGCCGGGCGCTCGCGCGCCTCCTCGAACGGCCCTTCGTCGACCTGGACGACGCCCTCAGGATCGAGCTGGGCATGTCCGCCGCGGAGCTCATCTCGCTCAGGGGCGAGGAGGCGTTCCGGGAGGAGGAGACCAAGGTCGCGCGCAGCTATGGAAGGCGCTCCGGCCTGGTCATCGCCTGCGGGGGCGGCATCGTCACGAGGGAGCAAAACTACGGGCTCCTGCACCAGAACGCGAGCATCGTGCTGCTGGAGCGCCCCCTCGACCAGCTCTCGAGCGCGGGCCGTCCCCTCTCGGGCGCGCGGGGGGTCGAGGCGCTCGCCCGGGAGCGCGACCCCCTCTACCGCCAGTGGGCGGACCTCTCCATCCGCTGCACTGGCAGCGCGGCGGGGGACGCGCGCCTCGTCGCCCGCCTGCTGGGGCTGCTTCCGCCCACCGCCCCCTAGCCCCGCTCGCGCGCAAGGTGCCACGGCACCCTTCCCTTGTGGGCTAAAGTCTGTATGTCGCACCGTCCGACGGCGAGCGCCCTGCCGCCATCGGACGAAGGATCAGGGAGGTTCGCGCATGACCAGCAGGGAGACGGCGTCTGAGGTCCTCGACCTCGTGGGGGGCACCCCCAACGTGACGGCAAACACGCTGTGCATGACGCGCCTGCGCCTCGTCGTGAGGGACCCGTCCCTCGTCGACAAGAATGCGCTCTGCAAGGTCGAGGGCGTCCTAGGCATCGTGGGACGCGGCAGCGACGGCATCGAGGTGGTCTTCGGGCCCAACTCGGTGGGCCAGGTCTTCGAGTCCTTCGCAGAACTCACCGGGCTGCCCGCGAGCTACGAGACCCCCTTCGCGGACCTCAGCCATGGCGGGAGCCCCCTGCAGGTGAGCTTCACCCCCAGTAGGCGCTCCTCCCACCCCGACGTGGCCACGCCCGCGGCGGACCCCGTCCCCCGTCAGGTCGAGGCTGCCGTCGGCGAGCGTCACTCCCGCCCCAGCTTCAGCGACCCGGCCTTCCACAGCCACCAGGCCGAGGGCGCCGATGAGATCGAGGCGCTCCTGAGCGGCATGGACGACGCGACCCAGGCGGATGACTTCGACGGCTACGAGGACGAGGACGGCCCCCACCTCCTGGTCATCAACGGGCCCAACATCAACATGCTGGGCATCAGGGAGCCGGGCATCTATGGCCGGGAGGACTTCGCCGCCCTCCTCGAGCTCTGCGCGGACGCGGCTCGCGAGGAGGGGTTCGCCCACTGCGACTGCTACCAGTCAAACCACGAGGGCGACCTCGTCGACGCCATCCAGGACGCCTACGGGAGCGCGGACGGCATCGTCATCAACCCCGCGGCCTACACCCACACCTCGATCGCCCTGCTCGACGCGCTCAAGACGGTCGGCATCCCCGCGGTCGAGGTCCACATCTCGAGGCTCGAGGAGCGCGAGGACTTCCGCCAGCGCTCCTACGTGCGCGCCGCCTGCATCGAGACGGTCTCGGGCATGGGGATAGGGGGATATCGCGAGGCCATCCGCATCCTTGCCGACCACCTGGGCATCACCCGCGGCTAGCCGCGGGACGGCCGGGGCAAGGAGGTCTGGCCAAGGGGCGCGCCCCTCTCGGTCGCGCCCGGCTCGCGTCTCCCGCGCCCTCCCTACCAGCGCCGGCAGCTCCAGACCGCGGCGTCACTCACCAGCACGTCGACGGCTATGTCGTGCTCGTCTGCGGGAAGGGGGTTCCCGCTCACCTGCATGCTGTGGGCGAGCCCCACCTTCGTGCCCGGGTACACGGCGAGGAAGTTGTCGTAGTAGCCCGCGCCGTAGCCGATCCGGTATCCGTCCGCGTCGAACACGAGACCGGGAACGAGGCAGACGGAGCCCAGCATCTGCCGGGTCGTGAGGGGCTCCCCCTCCGCCGGCGGCTCGAGGGCGCCGCGCGCTCCGGGGCGAAGCCCGTCGAGGCTCGTCACCTCGAAGAACTGGAGCGACACCGACCCGGGCACGCATCGCGGCAGGGCGACGCGCTTCCCGTCCGCCCAGGCGCGCTCCATGATCGGGCGGGTGTCTATCTCGTCCCTGAAGGGAACGTACGAGAGCAGGAGCTGCGCCTCGGCATAGGTGGGAAGGGCCAGGAGGTGGGCTCGTATCTCAGCGTCCAGGCGCTCGCGATGGCTTGGCGCAATCCGGTCACGAATCGCCAGGTAGCCCTCCCTCAGAGCGCTCTTGCTGGCATCCTCGCCGTAACTGCTCGCCATGGTGCTCCCCTCTCGCCTGCCAACACTACAATATTGGCACATCGCGCAACCTGATGCGCATGCGAAGCGCCATGGAAACCGAAGGGGGCATGTGTCCACCAGCAGAACGCTCGAGGTGGACGGGCTGGAGGTCGAGCTCGTCCGGGGAGACGTGCGTCGCGTCAACCTCAGGGTGAGGCCCGACGGCAGCGTGCGCCTGAGCGCCCCGTCGCGGGTGCCGGCGGACGAGCTCGCCCGCTTTGTCCGTGCCCATCGGGCCTGGGTGGACGGTTGTCTGGAGCGCAACGGACTCAGGGACAGGGCCGAGCGGGAGCACTGGCAAGACGGCGGCGCGCTCGACCTCCTGGGCGAGCGGGTCTCCCTCAGGGTGGAGCCGGCGGCCGGACGGCACACCCAGGTCGAGAGGGTCGCGGGCGAGCTCGTCGTCCGTCCGCACGCGCCTCGGCCGGACGGCCTGGGCAAGCCTGGCCTCGCCGATTGGCGGCCCGCCGGCGAGGAGCTGCGCCAGCTCCTCCTTCCCTGGCTCAAGGACGAGCTCGTAAAGGCGGCCCTTCCCCTCCTGGAGCGACGTCAGGAGGAGATGGGCGTCCGCTGCAGCCAGCTCCGCGTGCGCTGGATGAGCAGCCGCTGGGGCTCCTGCAACGTGCGCACGGGCGCCATAACCCTCAACGCCGAGCTGGCCCTGCGGCCCGAGGCCTGCCTCGACGCCGTCGTGTGCCACGAGCTCTGCCACCTCCTCGAGCCCAGCCATGGCGCGCGCTTCTACGCCCTCATGGACCGCTGGTGCCCCGGCTGGCCCGAGGCACACGCCGCCCTCAGGGAGAGCCCGCCCATGCGCTAGCCGCCGCACGTCGGCAGCAGGTCGGGACGCGACGGCCCCCCTCGCGTCCCGCTGGCGCCGGCCTGGGGCCTTGCCGTACCATAGGGGGGTTTGCAGACACGACGCGAGGGAGCACCCATGCCCAACGAGGGAAGCTATGAGGCCGCGCTCAGGCGCAGCGACCAGATACAGGAGGACCTCGAGGTCCACCCCCAGAGCTACAACATGCTCACGGGCGACCGGCCCACCGGCAGGCTCCACCTGGGCCACTACTTCGGCACCATCCGCGAGCGCGTGCGCCTGCAGGACATGGGCGTGCGCACCAACATCATCATCGCCGACTACCAGGTGATCACCGACCGCGACAGCACGGAGCACATCCAGGACAACGTCTTCAACATGGTCATGGACTACCTGGCCTGCGGTATCGACCCCCAGAGGACCATGATCTTCGCGCACTCCGCCGTCCCCGCCGCCAACCAGCTCATGCTGCCCTTCCTCTCGCTGGTGACCGAGGCCGAGATGGAGCGCAACCCCACCGTCAAGGCCGAGCAGGAGGCCTCGGGCCACGCGCTCACCGGGCTCCTCCTCACCTACCCCGTGCACCAGGCCTGCGACATCCTCTTCTGCAAGGGCAACGTCGTCCCTGTGGGCCGCGACCAGCTCCCCCACATCGAGGTCACCAACAAGATCGCCCGCCGCTTCAACGAGCGCTATGGCAAGGTGTTCCCCAGCGTGGCGGGACTCCTCACCTCCACCCCCCTGCTCCCGGGCCTGGATGGTCGCAAGATGAGCAAGAGCTATGGCAACGCGATCTCGCTCAGCATGAGCGCGGACGAGACCGCGCGGCTCATCAAGAAGTCCAAGACCGACTCGGAGCGCAACATCACCTTCGACCCCGAGGCGCGCCCCGGCGTGGCGGCGCTGCTCACCACCGCGGGCATCTGCACGGGCCGCGACCCCAAGGAGATAGCCGACGAGATTGGCATGGGCGGCTCCGGCCAGCTCAAGAAGTACGTGACCCAGGCCGTCAACGACTACTTCGCCCCCATCCGCGAGCGAAGGCACGCCTTCGAGCAGGACCTGGACTACGTGAGGGACGTGCTGCGCGACGGCAACGCCCGCGCCAATGCCATCGCCGACCAGACCCTCGACGAGGTGCGCGAGGCCATGGGCATGGTCTATTAGGACCTCGCATCCCCACGCGCCGGCAACCCTCCCGCCCCGCACCAGTCCTCGGACATCGGCGCGGGGCGGGACTTTTTTCTGTGCGACTCCCCCACCCGCGACGTGCAGGTGTTCCCGTCCCACCCCGCTGCTAGCCTAAGGGTCAGTTGCAGTACAGATGTTCGTATCTGTGGAGAGGGGCACAGGAGCCGTGTACGTGACGCCACCCCACGAGGAGGACCGCGCCTACGTGGCGGTCTCGTTCTTCGTGGACACCAACGGGAACCAGGAGTTCACGGCCCTCCACTGGCCCTACCAACCCCACGCCTGCAGCCTGCAGGTGACTTCCACGAGGGAGGTCTCGCCCGCGCCACGACCGGGGGTGCGCCCCTTCCGGGCTTGGGAGCTCGTGCTGGGGCGCAGAGGCGCGAGGCGCACCGTCTTCTTCGAGGACGGCCGCTACTTCGTGCGGAGGGGCCACCTCAAGCCCTTGGGGGCCGAGGTGCAGCTTCGGCCCGCCTAGCCTCACGTAGGGCGGCAAGGGCCATAGAAACCGAGGGGTACCCCGCCCCAGCACGCTCGAGCGAGATACCCCTCGTGTCGTCCAGTTGCCTGGGCGTCAGGCCATGGGCAACAGGCGGCCTACAGGACGGGGCGGCCGTGGCGCGCCAGGAGCTCCTGGGCGGCCGTGCAAGCAGCGCAGTCGCAGTAGTGGGCGCCCTCGGCCTTGCGCTCCTGCTGGTGGACGAGGAGCTGGGAGGCCGCCTCCTCGCCGAGGAGCTCGCGCGCGGGGCCCTCGGCAAACGAGATGACCTCGTCTATCGTGGTGTGGTGCTCGTCCAGCGCGTCGAGAAGCTGCTTGGTCTGCGCCTCGAGCGCGACGTCGTCGAGTCCGCCCGCAACGGCGTCCTTCCAGGCCCGTGCGGCCTTGATCGTGCCCTCGGAGCTCGACGAGGCGGCGAGCAGCTCGTCCACCTTCTGGGCCGTGTAGTCGAAGAGTTCCTTGTCCATGTCGTGTCCCCTCTCGTTCGGTCTGCTTGCTTGTGCTTAGATGCCCGAGTCCCCGGGTCACCCGCGCGGAAACGAAGCGGGGTCGACGGGGCGCAGCCTCCGGGGAAGCTTCGACACCACGAGGAGGTAGGACTCCGTGACCAGCCTCCCCACCAGCGCGTCGTCCAAGTCGTCCCCCGCGCGCAGGCTCACCCAGTGCCTCTTGTTCATGTGGTAGCCGGGCGTGATCGAGGGGTAGGCATGCGTGAGCTCGAGCACGTCGTCCGGCTCAGCCTTGAGGTTCACGAGCTGTCCGCCGTGGTCGGTCAGGAGGGCGAACCACTTGCCGCAGACGCGCACGTCCTCCCATCCGTCAGAGAAGCAGCCCGCCACGCTCCCAGGCAGCTCGAGCGCGCTGTCAAGGGCCACCCTGTAGAGCTCCTCGCCAGTCATGCCAGCTCCTCCCTGCCTCCGCCCACGAGGACGGGGCTTCCCCTCTTGCATCTTAGGCCTCTGGGAGGCCCGCGCACAAGAAGAGGGAGGGCGCCCCGAAGGACGCCCTCCCAGCCGAAGCACGATGTGGGTCTGACCTACGCGGCCGCGGGGATGGCCAGCATCGCGATGGCGAGGATGACCATGGAGGCCACGGCGATGGTCGCGACGACCTTGATCGCGAACTTGACCCAGGTGCCGTACTCGATGCGCGAGAGGGCCAGGCCACCCATGATCGCGCCGTTGGTCGGGGTGATCAGGTTCACCGCGCCGGAGGCGGCGGAGAAGATCATGATCATGACCGCGGGGTTGAAGCCGAGCTTGACGGCCAGGGGCCCCATGATGGGCATGGAGACGGTCGCCATGCCGGAGGTCGAGGGGATGAGGAAGGACAGGACGAAGTAGAGCAGGTAGGAGCCGATGGTGAAGACGATTCCGGAGGTTCCGGAGAGGCCCTCGGCGGCGGCGTTCAGGAAGTAGTCCGAGAGACCGGTGGAGCTCATGAGGACGGAGACGCCACGGGAGACGGCGATGATCAGGACGACGGACATCATGTCGCCGGCGCCGGCCATGAACTCGTTGACGATCTCGTGCTCGGAGAGGCCGCCCACGATGCCGATGATGATGGCGAGGAGCAGGAACCAGGTGGTGGACTCGGCGAAGTACCACTGGCCGAGCGGAGTGCCGGTCAGGAAGGCGGACCAACCGGCATTGTCGGTGACGGAGGAGCTGAGCTCGCCGGTGACGGACTCGGGGCTGAGCGTCAGGTCACCGAGCTTGTCGCTGCTGTACTGCTTGACGATGTCGTCGGCGGTGACCTCGGTGGTCTCGTCGTGAGAGGCGGAGCCGGCCACGAAGGCGTCGACGCCGAGGTCCTCCCAGGGCACGAAGCCGATGATCATCACGAGGAACGCGGCGGCGAAGAAGACCAGGACGCCCTTCTGCTTGCCGGTGAGCTCGGCCTTGACAGCCTCGCCCTCGCCCGTGCCATAGGACTCCTCGGCGGAGGCGAGCTCGGAGGAGCTCATGAGGGTGCGGGAGGGATCGGCCTTGACGGACTTGGCGTACTGCAGGACGAAGAAGACGGCGATGGCCCAGGTGACGAGCATGAGGACGAGGCCAAGGCCGATGACCACGGCCTGGTCGACGGCGATGCCCATGTCGACCAGCGCGGAGGAGGCGATGCCGGTGGCGAAGGGGTTGACGGTCGAGCCGAGGCAGCCGACGCCGGCGCCGAGCAGGATCATCATTGCGCCCGTCAGGGAGTCATAGCCGGCGGCCATCATGGTCGCGGAGAGCAGGGCGTAGAAGCCGACGGTCTCCTCGCAGAAGCCGTAGGTGGAGCCCAGGACGGCGAAGAGCAGCATGAGGATGGGGATGAGCTTGAGCTCGTTGCCGTTCATCTTGCGCACAAGCGCGTTGATGCCGGTGGTGAGGGCCTCGGTCTTGTTCACGATGCCGAGGAAGCCTCCCAGGACGATGACGAAGAGGCAGACGTCAATGGCGTCGCCGAAGCCCTTGACGGGAGCCATGACGAAGTCCGCCAGGGTGGCGCCGGTCACGGCGTCGGTCGACCCGGAGAGGATGACCGTGATGACGGCCACGACCGCCAGGAGGATGAAGATGATGGAGAAGGACGAGAGCATCTCCCTCTTCTTCTTAGGCTGCGCTGTCGAATCTGACATGACCGCAACTCCTTTCGGCGTCCAAGACGCCTGTCGTATGGAACAGAAAACCTTACGAAACCAAAACTGAACAGAAATCCCGCAAGTTCTCCTAAGATTGTACAAATCTTGAATGTGGGGGCAAATCGACAAAGGGTGAGCGTTATTCAATAGTCCCCGAATGGTATGACGCTGCCAGTCATCTTTAACAAGAACCCTTTGCCAAATTTCACACCCTTTCAAGCTCATGGACTACTGGACTTAAGGCAACAAAGTCGCAGTTTGGACGGGGTAAGGACCTTGCTCTGACCAAAAGTGAAAGACAAGCGACGCTTCTGTATCCACATATGCTCCACAATCAATAAACTGCATATATTCGTGAATCTAAACGTCGCATCGCAAAGAAAAACTGATAGGACGACTGCAAAAAAGTAAGGGAGGGGACCTTCTCCCCCACCAGAAAAAAACCTCCCCGCCCATCTGGCGGGGAGGCAGGTGCGAAGCTGCTACTTCAGGGTCGCGTACATGACGGCCTTGATGGTGTGCATGCGGTTCTCGGCCTCGTCGAAGACGCGGGACTGCGGCCCCTCGAAGACCTCGTCGGTGACCTCCATCTCGGTGATGCCAAACTCCTCGGCGACCTCCTTGCCGTGGGTGGTGTTGGTGTCGTGGAAGGAGGGCAGGCAGTGCTCGAAGATGGCGGTGGGCTTAGCCTCGGCCATGAGCTCCTTGGTCACGCGGTAGGGGGACAGCATCTTGATGCGCTCGCCGAAGAGGTCGTAGGACTCGCCCATCGAGACCCAGATGTCGGTGTAGAGGACGTCGCAGTCCTTGGCGCCCTCGTGGGGATCCTCGGTCAGGACGACCTCGCTGTGGTTCTGGGCGGCAATCTCACGGCAGGTCTTGACGAGCTCGTCCTCCGGCATGCGCTCCTTGGGGCCGCAGGCGCAGAAGTTGATGCCGAGCTTGGCGCAGACGACCATGAGGGAGTTGGCCACGTTGTTGCGGCAGTCGCCGAAGAAGGTCAGCTTGCGGCCGCGGAGGTCCTGGCCGAACTCCTCCTGCGCGGTGAGGATGTCGGCGAGCATCTGCGTGGGGTGGAAGTCGTCGGTGAGGCCGTTCCAGGTGGGGACGCCGCTCTTCTCGGCGATCTCCTCGACCTGGGCCTGGCTGAAGCCACGGTACTCGATGCCATCGAACATGCGGCCGAGGACGCGTGCGGTGTCCTCGGTGGACTCCTTGTGGCCCATCTGGGAGGAGTTGGGATCGAGGTAGGTCACGCCCATGCCGAGGTCGGAGGCGCCGACCTCGAAGGCGCAACGGGTGCGCGTGGAGGTCTTCTGGAACAGGAGGACGATGTTCTTGCCCTCGAGGTAGCGGTGGGGCACGCCGGCGCGCTTCATGTCCTTGAAGTTGGCAGAGAGCTTGAGGAGGTACCTGATCTCGTCGGAGGAGAAGTCGAGGAGCTTCAGGAAGCTGCGGCCGCTGAGGTTGACACCCATGTGCGTTCCTTTCGTCTTGCCGACCACCGTGGCCGGCCCTTACAAAAATAAGTGAACGAAATGCCTAGACAGTCCGAATCCGGAGACGACGGTGGCCGTCTCCGGATCCGAGGTTCTTGCCTTTGGAGGCTAGATGTCCTCGCGGGCGAAGGGCATGCTCATGCAGCGGGGGCCGCCGCGGCCGCGGGAGAGCTCGGCCGAGGGAACCACGAGGAGGTCGAGGCCCTCCTTGTAGAGCACGTCGTTGGTGACGGTGTTGCGCTGGTAGACGCAAATCTTGCCAGGTGCGACAGCAAGGGTGTTGGAGCCGTCGTTCCACTGCTCGCGGGCCGCCGCGACGGGGTCGCCGCCACCGCACTTGATGAGCTTGACGGCATCGAGGCCCATGGCCTTGGCCAGGACGTGCTCGAGGGTGTCGTTCATCTCCTCGATCTTGACCTCGCCCTCAGAGGCGCCCTTGGTGAGCTTGAAGACCTGCAGGGTGCCCATGATGCCCGGGTGGATGGTGAACTTGTCGACGTCGATCTGCGTGAAGACGGTGTCGAGGTGCATGAAGGCACGGGACACGGGGATGTTGAAGGCATAGATCGTGTCAATCTCGCACTCGTCGCCCTTCTCCCAGAACATGTGCTGGGCGAGCGCGTCGATGGCGGCTGCCTGGGTGCGCTGCGAGATGCCGATGGCCAGGGTGTGGGCGTTGATGTTGAGGACGTCGCCACCCTCGGTGTGGTAGGCGGAGTCGCGGCGGTACCACAGGGGCGCGTCGTTGTAGTCGGGGTGGTCGCGGAAGATGTACTTGCCGAAGAGGGTCTCGCGGTTGCGGGTCACCGAGAACATGTGGTTCAGGTTGACGCCCTTGCCCACGATCGCGAAGGGGTCGCGGGTGAAGTAGGTGTTGGGCATGGGGTCGATCAGGAGGTCGGACTCACTGTCCTGGTCATAGCCCACGAGGTCGGCAAGGAGGTTGCTCGACTTGGTGGGAAGCTCAAGCTCGTTCTTGCGGATGCCCGCGATGCACTTCTCGACGAAGGCCTGGGTGTCGGTGATGGAGTCCATGAACTCCTTGACGGTGGCGCGGGTGTGGGTGCCGCGCAGACCGGACTCGTCGAGCCACTGCTCGGTGAACTCCTCGCGGGAGCCGGCGGCGTCCAGGGCCTCGGCGACCAGCTTCTCGAGGTACAGGACCTCGGCGCCCTGCTCGCGCAGAATCTCGGCGAAGCGGTCGTGCTCCTGCTGGGCCACCTCGAGGAAGGGCACGTCATCGAAGAGCAGACGACCCAGCTCGTCGGGGGGAAGGTTGAGAAGCTCCTCGCCAGGGCGGTGAAGCAGGACCTTCTTCAGGGGGCCAATCTCGCTGTGGACGTAAAGCCCGTTAGCCATGGTTCCTCCTACTCTTTCTGTGCCAGAACAGTGTCTGGCACTAGACCGATAGTCCTCTCGCACGGGAGGCATCCCGGCGAGATCAGAATAACGCCAAGACAGACTATATCCAATCAATTTATGCGTCTCACCCACAATCGTGACTTTCGCGGGAACGGTCCCTTTGGATCCCTAAGCGGTAGCACTATTATTTCTTGCTTTGATTATTACCTATATTTACCTGCTATTTTATGATTTAGCAAAACTAATTTTCTGATTTCCTAAATTATTTTTTGAACTTAAGACGCCTATTCACCCCCTTGACTTAATCTAATAAACCTTCCATAAATATACTATAGATTTTCATTTTCATTCATCACTGCGAATCACGCCACTCCGGGCGGGAGGCGGGCGGTCGCCAGCTGCTAGAATCTTCTGGGACCCGGGAGTGACCGGGACACGAGCCTTGGAGGGAAACCGGTGGCAGAAGAGGTGCGAGGGGAGTTCACGCTCAGGGTCGAGAGGATGGCCTACGGGCCCGACGCCGTCGCCCATCGCGACGACGGGAAGGCGGTCTTCGTAAGCGGTGGCGTTCCCGGGGACCTGGTGCGCGCATGCGTAGACCAGGACGGCAAGAGCCTCTCCCACGCAATCGTCACCGAGGTGCTCGAGTCCTCGGAGATGCGGGTGCGCCCCGCCTGCCCCCTCGTCCCGGTCTGCGGCGGCTGTCCCTGGGCGGGGCTCTCCGAGGACGCCCAGCTGGAGCAGAAGCGCTCCAGCGTGGTGGACGCGCTGGTGAGGATCGGCCACATGGACCCCGCCCGGGCCGAGTCGCTGGTCGCGCCCTGCGAGTCCCCCGGCGAGCGCTGGGGGTACCGCAACAAGGTCGAGCTCGCCTTCGAGCGTCACGGACGACGCAGCCTGATCGGCATGCATGACAGGTCCGGGACGGGCGTGGTCAAGGTCGACTCCTGCCCCCTCCTCGACGCCCGCCACTCCAAGCTCACCAAGTCCGTCGCCGGCGCGCTGAGCTATCTCTCCAACTCCCACGGGCTCGACATCGACCGCGTGGGCATCAGAGCCTCCCGTCGCACGCGCGAGGTCGAGGTCGCCCTGTGGACCGAGCCCGGCCCATTCCCCCGGGCGCAGGTCGCGAAGGTGTTGCAGGAGGCGACAAGGGCGAGCTCGGTCGTGCGCGTGCTCACCAAGGGTCCCAAGAAGGCCCGGCGCGTGACGGGCGTGGAGCGGCTCTCGGGCGCGGGCTGCTGGGGCGAGCAGGTCGCGGGCGGGACAATGCTCCTCTCCGCCCCCTCCTTCTTCCAGGTTAACACCAAGGGCGCCGAGCGCCTGGTCGAGCTCGTGATGGAGGGGCTCGACCCAGACGAGGGCGACGTCGCCATGGACCTCTACTGCGGGGCGGGCACCTTCACCCTGCCCCTGGCGCGACGCGTCTCATGGGTGGACGCCGTCGAGTCATACGGACCCGCCGTCCGCGACCTCAGGCGCAACCTCGAGCGAGCGGGGCTCGACAACGTCGACGCCGTGGGTGGGGACGCAGGGCGCGAGTTCCCGGACTCCGATGCGGACGTGATCGTGGTGGACCCGCCGAGGGCAGGGCTTGCCGAGGACGTGGTGGAACGGCTCAGCGAGCAGCCAGCGCGCGCCATCGCCTACGTCTCGTGCGACCCGGCGACGCTCGCGCGCGACCTCGCGCGCTTCGGGGAGAGGGGGGTCTTCTCCCCCGTCCGCATCACTCCCGTGGACCTCTTCCCCCAAACCTTCCACGTCGAGTGCGTGACATTGCTGTCGAGGGCCCGGGGCTGAGGCCCGAGGGCCTCTAAGAGGCCGGATGGTGCCTTGGGTGCCTTGGGGCTCGTGCTGTGGACCGGACGCCGCAGGGGAAGTCGGAATCTGGGGGTGGCAGATGGAGATAAGGGAGTACACGGACTATCGCGAGGACGAGATACTGCCGCTCTATGATGCGGTGGGCTGGACGGCATACACGAGAGACGCCGCAGCTCTGCGAAACGGCTTCGTGCATTCTCTGCTGGTTTTGGCCGCTTACGAAGGCGACGAGCTGCTTGGCGTCATCAGGGCCGTCGGCGACGGCTTCACCATTGTGTTCATCCAGGATGTCCTGGTCTACCCCGAGAGGCAGCGGCAGGGAGTCGGCACGGCACTAGTCGAGGCCGTGCTCGACCGCTATGGCGACGTGCGCCAGATAGAGCTTGCGACCGACGACAACGAGAAGACCAAGGCCTTTTATCGGTCAATGGGGTTCCGTACGCTTTCGGAGCTGGGCTGTTGCGGGTTCATGAGACGCTGATGACCTTCGGCCGCCACGCCCAACCCGAAGTGGGCCCATGCGTATGGCGTCCCTTTTGGACGGACGAGCCCCAGTGGCTCGCGCGCTACCCACATTGGCACTAGCGCTCCGGGCGAAGTAATAGTACAAAGGGGTCTAGAGAACTTGGGTAAGGGGCCTGGGTTCGGATTCAGAGTGAGAGGAAACCACCATGAAGGCAACTGTGAACGAGGATTGCATCGGCTGCGGTCTCTGCGAGTCCACCTGCGCCGAGGTCTTCGCCATCGGTGACGAGGGCGTCGCCGAGGTCATCGTCGACGAGGTCCCCGAGGAGAACGAGGACAGCGCCCAGGAGGCCGCCGACAACTGCCCCGTCAGCGCCATCACCGTCGAGTAGCACAGCTACCAACGAGCGTGACGCCCGGGAGCCGCTGACGCGGCTCCCTTTTTCTTGGAGGAACAGCATGCGCATCGCACTGGGATCTTCTTCGCCCCGCCGCCGCCAGCTGCTGGAGGAGGCGGGGTTCGAGCTCCTCGTGCTCCCACCTGAGGTCGACGAGACGCGCCAGGAGGGAGAGTCTCCCGTCGCCCTCGTCGAGCGCCTCGCGAGGATGAAGGCACAGGCCTGCCTTGCCCTCCCCCAGCTCCAAGCACCCGGGCGCTCTGGCTGCCAGGCCGTGGTCGCCGCGGACACCGTCGTCTGGATGCCCGGACGGGACGTCCTGGGCAAGCCTAGGGACACGCATGACGCGGCCCGCATGCTGAGGGAGCTGTCAGGGCGGGAGTCGCGGGTCTCGACCGGCGTCTGCCTGGCAGCGCTGCCCGAGCACGGCTCTCCCCGCCCGGCCTCCTTCGTCGAGACGACGACCGTGTCCTTCTGGGAGCTCACGCGCACCCAGATCGATGCCTATGCCCAGAGCGGTGAGCCGCTCGACAAGGCCGGTGCCTATGGCATTCAGGGGCGCGGCCGTTTCCTGGTACGCTCTATAGCCGGTGACTACCAGAACGTCGTGGGGCTTCCCGTCTCCCGGCTCGTCCGCGAGCTCTCGGACCTGCTGGGCGACGAGGTGGACCTCGCGGCCCAAGTGCTAGGAGGAGCGCAGTGAGCAGGATCGACGGAGCCGCCTTCCCCATTGCGGGCGTGTTCGCGGCGAGCGTGTCGAACCACGAGGCGGGCACGGGATGCACGGCCATCGTCTGCCCCGAGGGGGCGACGGGGGCCGTGGACGTGCGAGGGGGAGCCCCCGCCACGAGGGAGACGGACCTCCTGAGGCCCGAGGAGACCGTGAGCAAGCTCCACTGCGTCGTGCTGTCGGGCGGCAGCGCCTACGGGCTCGCGGCGGCCTGCGGAGCGGCCGAGGAGCTCGAGCGCAGGGGCATCGGCCTCGACGTCGGGGTAGGCGTCGTCCCCATCGTGAGCTCCGCCTGCGTCTTCGACCTCGCCTGTGGTTCCCCCGACGTCCGTCCGGGGACGGCGGAGGGCGCGCTCGCCGTGGCCCGTGCGCTCGACGAGAGGGACCGCGAGCTCGAGGCGGGCAACCACGGCGCTGGCTGCGGCTGCACCGTGGGCAAGCTCCGCGGGCCCGCCCACGCGATGAAGGGCGGCCTAGGACGGGCGACCGCAGGCTCCGGCGAACTCGTCTGCTGCGCCATCGCCGCGGTGAACGCCTTCGGGAACGTGGTCGACCCAAAGGACGGAAGCCCCGTCGCGGGCACCCTGTCAAACGAGGGCCGTCCCCTCGACCTCGCGGGGTCACTCGCGGCCCACTCTGACCATGTGCCCTTCCTGAGGACCAACACGACCATCTCCTGCGTGGTGACCAACGCCTCCCTCACGAAGGCCCAGGCCACCAAGGTGGCGCAGATCTCCGCCGACGCCTACGCGCACGCCATCAAGCCCACCCACACCACCAACGACGGCGACACCATCTTCGTGATGGCGACCGGAGAGGTCGAGGCGACGGTCGACGAGGTGGGCATGCTCGCCACGAGGGCGCTCGAGGAGGCCATCGTGGACGGCGTCCGCTCCGCCGAGGGCGCCTACGGCTTCCCTGCCGTCAGCGACCTCGAGTGAGGTGTTGACAGGCCGATCGTCGTGCGACTAGGCCCATCCGCTTCGCAGGTGGGCCTTTTTACGGCTCGACAGGCTAGAAAACTGCGCACGGTATCTTTCCAGAGTGAGAATCATCTGGGCAAACGTCACGCGTCTTCACAATTCGACGCTATCGTGCGCAGTTTTCCGCTTGGGTGCCCCGATGAGGCGGGCGTCCGCCAGGGACGGCTAGTTGAACTTGACCAGCCTCCGGGCGATGCGGTAGATGCCGACCGTGGCCCTTCGGCCACCCTCTCCGGGAAGGTTCATGGCGATGCCCACGAGCCCGTTGCGCGCCCTCCAGTACATGCGCGCGTCGAACTGCCGGAGCTCCTTCCAGAGCGAGTCGAGGTCGTCCATGGCGGAGGGATCGTCAGAGAGCTTCGAGAAGATGGAGCAGGCGGCCATCATGAGGGTGAAGTGGCCCACCATGTAGCTCCGCAGGCGACGGCTCGGTATGTCGTCGTAGAGATGGTAGGCGCGCATCATCACGCGGGTGACCCGAAGCTGCTGGTCGATGCGCGATACCATCACGTCCTCGTTCACCGACTGGTCCTCCCGCCCGATGAAGTAGCGGTAGAGGTCCACGTCCAGGTAGTAGAGGGTGCGGCAGCGCGGCAGGGGGACGTAGGCGTAGATGTTGTCCACGTAGAAGGTGTGCGCCGGCATGGGCACCCCTCCGTCGCGCAGGACGTCGGTGCGGTAGCAGAGGGCGTGCATGAGCATGTTCTGGGCCATGTTGAAGTGGCCGATCTTGTCCCAGCCGATGATCTTGCGCTTGGGAAGGGCGAACCCGTAGTCGACGACGTTCTGCTTCCCGTCCTCGGCGTGCTCGTAGACGTAGTTGGTCACCACGAGGTCGACGCGCGTCTCGTAGGCGATGAACTCGCGCAGGGTCTTGAGCAGGGCCTGGAGGGCTTCCTCGTCGACCCAGTCGTCGGAGTCGACGATCTTGAAGTAGGTGCCGTCCGCAGCCTCCAGGGCGGCGAGCACCGCCATTCCGTGCCCGCCGTTCTCCTGGTGCACGACCTTCACCAAGCCGGGAAAGCGGCCCTCCCACTCACGGGCCTTGGCCAGCGTGTCGTCCTTCGTGGACCCGT
>NZ_KQ960128.1:232580-443242 GCF_001553055.1 Olsenella sp. DNF00959
TCGTCCACGATGACGATCTGGACGTCCTCGGCGTGGCCCGAACCCTCGAGAATGGACCCGATGCAATGGTCCATGTACTCGGCGGAGTTGTAGCACGGCACGCCAAAGCTGATCGTCTTCTTCTGACTCGTCTGCGACATCAATCGGACCTCGACCGGGACCCTCGGCTAGTGGTTGGAGATGATCTCGTCGGAGAGCTCGAGAGCGGAGGCGGTGACGCCGTCCATGTCGTAGTAGCGGTACTCGGCGAGGCGGCCCACCACGTGGAAGTTGACGAGCCCGCTCGTGCGGTCGCGGTAGCGGCGGTAGAGCTCGAGGTTCTCGGGCTCGTTGATGATGTAGTACGGGGTCTCGCCCACGCCGGGGATGTAGCTGCGGGAGTACTCGCGCATGATGGTCGTCTTGCCCGGGAGGACCTGGCCGGTGAGGTGCTTGAACTCCGTGATGCGGGTGAAGTTCTCGCTCACGGTGTAGTTGACGGTGCCCACGGGCTGGAACTGGTCCATGTCCAGGGTCTCGAAGACCATGTCGAGCGTGCGGTACGGCAGTGCGCCGAGGTCGAAGCCGTAGAGCTCGTCCAGGGGACCGGTGTAGATGACCTCGCCGCCAAAGGGCCTGCCGCAGACGTTGACCACGCCGTCCGCCGTGCTGAGGAGGTCCCGGGCGTCGACGCCCACGTAGACCTTGATCAGGTCGTGGTCGAGCATGCGCTCGAACATGGCGGTGTAGCCGTCGGCGGGCATGCCCTGGTTGGGCGCCAGGGGGAAGTAGCGGTCGTCGTCGCCCACAAAGACGGGGACGCGGCCCATGACGGAGGGGTCGATCTGGTCGGGCGTCTTGCCCCACTGCTTCATCGTGTAGTGCAGGAAGACGTTCTCGTAGACGTAGTCCGCCACCTCGGAGAGGTCGGGGTCGTTCTTCTCGCGCAGCTCCATGATGGGGACCTTCTTGTCCATGCCGAAGGTCGCGACGAGCTTCTGGAAGAGCCGCTCTCCCCTCTCCTCGCCGAAGGCGAGCTTGAGGGACGTGTGGTTGAAGGGGACGGGCATGAGGGTGCCATGCACGTCGGCGAGGACCTTGTGCTGGTACTCCGTCCAGTCGGTGAAGCGCGAGAGGAACTGGTGGGCGCGCTCGTCGGAGGTGTGGAAGATATGCGGGCCGTACTTGTGCACCAGCACGCCAGCCTCGTCCTCGTAGTCGTAGGCGTTGCCCGCCACATGGCCGCGGCGCTCGAGGATGCAGACCTTGAAGCCGCAGGCCTCGGCCAGACGGCGCGCGCAGACGGCACCGGCGTATCCGGCCCCCACGACGATGGCGTCGAAGGAGGAGGGGTTGAAGTCGTCCGGAAGGCCTGCGTTGAGGTTCATGGTCGTTTCCCTTCGATGGGGGGCCCGCACGTGACGCGGGCGCTGCGCACAAATAAATCGAGTTGCAGGCCCCTGCCCGCGGCTCGATTCCTTGGTCGATTCTATCACGCCGCCCTATAATGGGGAGGATTGCACCCAAAAGCCAGGCCCAGGCCCCATAGATTGGGGCCGAGCGGCCTTCTTGGGCAGGGAACAACAACCAGAAGGAGAGTCGATGAGCGAGTTTCTGCAGCGCATGAAGGACGCGGCCAAGGCCGACGTCAAGACCGTCGTCCTGCCCGAGGGCGAGGACCCCCGCACCATCGAGGCGGCCAGGAAGATCGTCGCCGAGGGCCTGGCGAAGCTCGTCATCCTGGGCGACCCCTCCCAGATCGACGTCGAGGGCGCGGAGGTCATCGACCCCAGGACCAGCGAGCGTCACGAGGCCTACGCCCAGAAGTTCGCCGAGCTGCGCGCGAAGAAGGGCGTGACCATCGAGCAGGCCCGCGAGCAGATGGACGACGCCACCTACTTCGGCACCATGATGGTGAAGATGGGCGACGCGGACGGCCTGGTCTCGGGCGCCTGCCACTCCACCGCCAACACCCTGCGTCCCGCGCTGCAGATCCTGAAGACCGCCCCTGGCACCAAGCTCGTCTCGGCCTTCTTCATCATGTGCACCGACAAGGCGGAGTACGGCCAGGACGGCACGCTGCTCTTCGCCGACTGCGGCCTGAACATCGACCCCACCGCCGAAGAGCTGTCCGAGATTGCCATCGCCTCGGCCAACACCTGGAAGCAGTTCATGAGCGACGAGCCCAAGGTCGCCATGCTCTCCTTCTCCACCAAGGGCTCCGCCAAGGGAGAGGTCCCCGAGAAGGTCCAGGAGGCCACCCGCCTCGCCAACGAGAAGGCCCCCGAGCTCGCCCTCGACGGCGACCTCCAGCTCGATGCCGCCCTCGTGAAGAGCGTCGCCGCCCTCAAGGCCCCCGGGTCAAAGGTCGCCGGCAACGCCAACATCCTGATCTTCCCCGACCTCGAGGCGGGCAACATCGGCTACAAGCTGGTCCAGCGCTTCGCCGGCGCCGAGGCCTACGGCCCGGTGCTCCAGGGCATCGCCAAGCCCGTCAACGACCTGTCGCGCGGCTGCTCCGCCGACGACATCGTGGGCGTCGTCGCCATCACCGCCGTCCAGGCCCAGATGGCCGAGTAGCCCCTCCGGCGCAGGCCCCAGGACGAACGGTGGCCCCTCTCGCCCACATGGGTGAGAGGGGCCACCTCCTTTTCTGGCGAACCCCGTGCCTGGAAGCCTAGCGTCTCGCCAGCGCCGCGTCCGGGGCGGACTCCGCCTCGCGTATCCACTCCGCGGGCATCTTCCAAGCCCGGAGGTCGGTGTGCAGCAGCTCCTCGGCGAGCTCGGAGTTGGGCTCTCCGAAGAACTCCTCGTAGCAGCGCCTGACGGCGGGGCTCTCGTAGGAGTTGCGCCACTCCGAGCGCCTGTCGAAGCCGTAGAGCGCCTGCCCGCGCACGCCGGCAAGCTCCTGCCCCTCGTGGATGGGCTGCCCGCCGCCGCCCACGCAACCGCCGGGGCAGGCCATGACCTCGACGAAGTCGTATTGGGCCTCTCCCGAGACCAGCGCCTTGCAGAGGGCGTCGGCATTGGCCAACCCGTGAGCGACGGCCACCCTGAGCGTGGTCCCCGCCAGGTCGAAGCTGGCCTCCTTCCATCCCTCGAGGCCCCTCACGTCGCCGAACATGTCGTCCTTGGGCGGCCTCCCGCTCACCAGGTAGTGCGCGGTCCTGAGCGCGGCCTCCATGACGCCGCCCGTGGCCCCGAAGATGATGCCCGCGCCTGTCCCCACGCCCAACGGCTCGTCGAAGGGCTCCTCCCCGAGGCTCGCCACGTCCACGTGGTCCGCCCTCAGGAGCCGTTCGAGCTCGCGCACCGTGAGCGCGCAGTCGACATCGGGGTCCCCGCAGGCGTCGTTCATGTTGGGATAGGCGCACTCCGCCTTCTTCGCCACGCAGGGCATGATCGAGAGCGAGAAGACCTTGTGGGGGTCGAGCCCCAGCAGCTGGGCGTAGTAGCTCTTCACCACGGCGCCGAACATCTGCTGGGGGCTCTTGCTGGTGGACACGTCGTCCACCAGCTCGGGGTGGTGCGCCTTCACGAAGCGGACCCAAGCGGGGCAGCAGGAGGTCATGAGCGGGTAGGGACGGCCCTCGCCCAGGTGGCGGAGGAGCTCGGTACCCTCCTCCATGATGGTGAGGTCGGCCGCCACGTCGGTGTTGACCACGTAGTCGAAGCCCATGTGACGGAGGGCGGAGACGAGGCGCCCCATGCCCGCCGTCTCCCCCAGGCCCCAATGGTCGCCCCAGGAGGTGCGCACGGAGGGGGCTATCTGGACGACGGTCGTCACCTCGGGGTCCTGGAGCGCGTCGTAGACGCGGGACACGTCGTCGCGTTCGCGCAGCGCACCCACCGGGCAGTGGGTGATGCACTGGCCGCAGAGCGTGCAGTCCACGTTGAGGATGCTGGCCCCGTCGGCCACGTCCACCGTGGTGTGGGTCGCGCGGTTGGTGATCCCCCAGACGTGCGAGGCCTGGACCTTGTCGCAGACCTGGATGCAGCGCATGCAGCGGATGCATTTGTCGTTGTTGCGTATGAGGGGGAAGCCCTGCGGCCAGGAGCCATGGGGAAGGATGGTGGGATATGGCATGCCCACGAGGCCAAGGTCGTTTGACACCTCCTGCAGCGAGCAGTTGCCCGAGCGCACGCAGGTCGTGCAGGTCGCGTCATGCTGCGAGAGGAGCAGGAGCACGTTCTCGCGGCGCGCGCACCTCACCTTGGGGCTGTTGGTGAGGACTTCCATCCCCTCTTCGACGCAGTTGTTGCAGGAGGCGACGAGGCGCTCTCGGCCCTTGACCTCCACGACGCAGACACGACAGGAGCCGATCTCGTTCAGCTCCCTCAGGTAGCAGAGGGTCGGGACCTTGGACCCCGCGGCGCGGCAGGCGTCCAGGATGCTGGTGCCTGCGGGGACCGTGACGGGCGTCCCGTCCACGACGAGGCTCACCGCCTTGGTCGCGACGTCCCTCTCGCCTTGCTCGTGCTCGTGTCCTACCACTGGATCTCCCTCCCCCCACGGAAGGCTCCGAAGCCGAAGTGGTCGCAACGCAGGCAGCGCGAGGACTCCTGCAGCGCCTCCTCGGGCGTGAGCCCGCGCTCTATCTCCTCGAAGTCCCGCTTCCTCTCCCCCGCCTCCCGTAGGATGGTCTCGCAGCGGGCGCAGTGCCCCATGTCCTCGAGCTGGGGTGCGGGCACGTCGACGTCGAGCTCGATCCTGTGGTCGAAACCCAGGTAGTTGTCGATGTTGCCCGCGGCCACCTTGCCGGCGTTTATGGCCTTGATGACGGTGGCGGGACCCGTCTGGCAGTCCCCGCCCGAGAAGACACCCTCGAGCTCGGGGATGCTCGCATCGGTCTGGGTCGAGATGCGGCCCCAGGAGGTGGGGATGCCCAGCCCCTCGAAGGGTGCCGACTCGATGGCCTGGCCGATGGCGACGACCACGCGGTCGCAGGCGATGGTGCGCTCGGGCGCCGAGGCGGGTCGGGGAGCCGGCCTGCCCCCGCGGTGCCCGCCGATGAGCTGGGGCTGGACCACGAGCCCCGCGACCCTGCCCTCGGAATCGGCCTCTATGCGGACGGGGGCGTTGAGCTCCAGGATCTCGCAGCCCTCGGCCCGGGCGCCCTCGATCTCCTCGTCCTGCGCCGTCATGTCGCAGGCACGGCGGCGGTACACAATGTAGACGCGCTCGGCGCCGCAGCGCACGCTGGAGCGCGCGACGTCCATGGCGACGTTGCCGCCGCCCACGACGCAGACGTGCTGCCCCGAGAAGTCGGGCATCTCTCCGTCGCCGATGGAGCGCAGCATGTCCACCGCGCTCTCGACCCCCGGCAGCCCTTCCCCCGCTATGTCCAGCTTCTTGTCGCCATGGGCACCGATGGCCAGGTAGACGGCATCGTATTCCTCGCGCAGGCGCGCGAGGCCGGCCGCGTCGACCTTCTCGTCCATGCGGACCGTGACGCCCTGGCCCACGATCCAGCCGATCTCCTGGTCCAGCCGCTCGCGCGGGAGGCGGTAGGCGGGGATGCCGTAGCGCAGCATGCCGCCCAGATGGTGCCGGGCCTCGAAGACCGTGACCTCGTGCCCCATCAGCGTCAGGTAGTAAGCGCAGCTGAGGCCGGCGGGACCGCCCCCCACCACACAGACCCTCTTGCCCGTCGAAGCGGCACGCGCGGGCTCCTCGGAAGTCCCCTCGTGCTCGCAGGCAAAGCGCTTGAGCGCGCGGATGTTGATGGGGTCGTCCACCATCCCGCGGCGGCAGTTCCTCTCGCAGGGATGCTCGCAGACCAGGCCGCAGACCAGGGGGAAGGGGTTGTCCTTCCTGATGAGGCGGACGGCGTCCGCGCACCTGCCCGCCCGGACGAGTGCGAGGTAGCCGGGCACGTCCACGCCGGCGGGGCACCCTGCCACGCAGGGCACGCTGGGAGCCAGGGCGCTCGCGCAGGAGTTGTGGCTCACGTGGCTCACGAAGTCGTCCCTGAAGCCCCTCACGGCCCTCAGGGCCATGGCGCCGGCCTCGTAGCCTATGGCGCAGTCGCTCGAGAGGTAGGCCGTCTGGGCGAGCCGCTCGATCTCGTCAATCGTCGCCATCGTCGCCGTGCCCGTGAGCACGTCGCTCAGGAGGTGCCTGAGCGCCCTGAGCCCCACGCGGCAGGGCGTGCATTTGCCGCAGCTCTGCGTAGCGCACATGTTGACGAACGACATCGTGAACTCGACCGGGCAAGGGGCGAGGGAGCTCACCTCGAGCCGCCTGCCCACCGAGGCGTGCAGCTCGTCCATCACCTTCTGCTCGGGAGTCAGTTCCAACAGATGAAATCGAGCCATCTGCCCCCCCTATGGTCTGGGGCGCGCCCGCGCCCAACCTGAGCGTGGCCGCGTTCCTCTCCCCTGGCCACGCACCTGAATGTATAGCTAAGGATGGGCCAAGGGCTGTCATTTGGGGACCGAGGGGGCCGTTGCGAGGGAACCAGCGGAAGGAAAGCGGGGATGGGTGGCCGGGCGAGAGGGGCGCGCGGCCAAGGTCGGAGGCGCCGTCGCACCGGAACGTGGCACAGGCTCCGACGGGGGCCGGCCCCCGGGAGCCAACGCCGCACGCTGGCCCCGGGAGCCGACAGCGCTAGGCGGGGTTGGGTCCCGCGGCCCTCACGGCAGGGTCCATGTCGGGGTACTTCTCGCGTGCGTTCTCCACGAACATGCCCGCGAGCTGGCGGGCGACGCCATCATAGGCGGCCTTATCCGCCCAGGTTCCACGCGGGTTCAGGACACGGCTGTCAACGCCCTCGATGTGCTGGGGCACGTCCACGTTGAACACGGGGTCGTGGACGAACTCCGCCTCCTCGACCGAGCCGTTGAGCGCCGCCGAGACCATGAGACGGGTGGAAGCGAGGTCCATGCGCATGCCCACGCCGTAGGGGCCTCCCGTCCAGCCCGTGTTGATCAGGTAGACCCTGGTGCCGGCCTTGTCGATCTTCTTGCCGAACATGTCGGCATAGAGCAGGGGCGAGAGCGGCATGAAGGGCTCGCCGAAGAGGGTCGAGAAGGTGGGCTGGGGCTCGTCCACCCCGCGCTCGGTGCCCGCGACCTTGCTGGTGAAGCCGCTCAGGAAGTGGTACATGGCGCCGTTCTTGTCCAGGCGCGAGATGGGCGGGAGCACGCCGAAGGAGTCGCAGGTCAGGAAGATGATCACGTTGGGATAGCGCCCCTGGCCCATGACCTGGGCGTTGTCGATGAAGTCGATGGGGTACGCCACGCGCGTGTTCTCGGTCAGGGTGCCGTCGAAGTAGTCGGGCTTGCGGGTGGCGTTGTCCACGATCACGTTCTCGCAGATGCTGCCGAAGCGAATGGCGTTGTAGATCTGGGGCTCGGTCGCGGACGAGATGCGGATGGCCTTGGCGTAGCAGCCGCCCTCGAAGTTGAAGACGCTCCCCTCCGCCCAGCCGTGCTCGTCGTCACCGATGAGCATGCGGTCCGGGTCGGCCGAGAGCGTGGTCTTGCCCGTGCCGGAGAGGCCGAAGAAGACGGCCGTCTCGCCCGTGACGGGGTCCATGTTGGCCGAGGAGTGCATGGGCAGGACGCCCTCCTCGAGGGGCATGAGGTAGTTCATGACCGAGAAGATGGACTTCTTGATCTCGCCCGAGTACATGGTCCCCGCGATGAGGACCTCGCGCTCCTGGAAGTTGATGAGGACGACCGCCTCGGAGTGGGTCCCGTAGGTCGCGGGGTCCAGCCGTAGCGTGGGGGCGACGAGGACGCTGAAGTCCTGGGGCTCGAAGTCCGCCAGCTGGCGCTTAGACGGCCTGACCAGGAGCTGGCGGGCAAAGAGGGCCTGGCTCGCGCGCTCGCAGACCACGAGGAACTTGCGGCACCAGCGGCGGTCGGCGCCGGCGATGGCGTGGACCACATAGAGGTCGCGCGTGCTCAGATGGTCGACCACGGCCTTCTTGACCCTCTCGTAGCCCTCGACGTCGAAGGGACGGTTGACGGCGCCCCAGGCGATGTCGTCGTGCACGTCGGGCGTGTCCACGATGAAGCGGTCCTCGGGGGAGCGACCGGTGTAGCGGCCCGTCTCCACGTACAGGGCGCCGCGCGAGGTCAGGCGACCCTCGTTGGCGAGCAGGGCCTTCTCCACCAGGACGGCCGGGGCCGCGTCCACCTGGATGGCACCCCTGCAGTTGACAAGACCGCAGGCAGCAAGCTGGTCTTGAATCATGACCCACCTCCTTCTCCATGGCCGCGGGCACGGGCTGGGACACGGCGCCGCGGGAGTTCAACCCGTCCAGCATATGGGAAGGCCGGAGGTGCCGGGAGTTTATTAACAAAGCTTAACGAGGGACGCGCCATGGGACGGGCCGGCGCCAGGTCCGCCCGCTCGCTAGCGCGTGGGTCGCAGGGAGAGGGGGCGCGCGCCCAGGGCACGCAGGTCCCCCTCGTCGTGGGAGGCCATGACGAGGGTCCGGCCGCCGAGGAGCCGGTCCACGAGGGAGCGGCAGCGCCCGCGCGCGTCTGGGTCGAGTCCCGCGAAGGGCTCGTCCAGAAGGACGGTGTTCGAGGGCGAGAGGAGCGCGCGCACGAGCTCGACGCGCCTGCGCTGCCCACCGGAGAGCTCGCCCACGGGCCGGAGGGGGTCCACGCCGGGAAGGGCCTCCGCCAGGGTGCGCTCGACCTCGTCGCGCGCGCGGCCGCGCGCGCAGAGGAGGACGTTCTGGAGCGCCCCCATCTCGTCGACGAGGAGGCTTCCCTGGGTCTGGACGGAGAAAGGCGCGCCTCCGCACAGCTCACCCGCCGTGGGAGCGAGGACGCCGTCGAGCAGGCGCAGGAAGGTGGTCTTCCCCGAGCCGGAGGCGTCGTTCAGGCAGGCGCGCGAGCCGGGCGCGAGCTCGAGGTCGAGTCCCTCGATGACGGAAGGGCCACCATACGAGAAGCGAAGCCCCCTGGCCACGATGGGCGTCAGGGGCGGAAGGGCACGCCCCTCTCCTCCGTCCCCTCGCCCCAGGCCCATGAGGGAGAGGCTGCGACAGAGCGGGCCGGAGGCCTCCAGCAGCGCCACGACGAGCGCCTCGCTGAGCCTCGACGCCAGGATGACCAGCGCCGTCCAGGCGAAGACGTCCGAGGTCTCGAGCAGGAGCTTGGCCTGGAAGACGCGCTCCCCCACGCTGCCCAGGGATGAGCCGACGAGTTCGGCGGCCACGGCGGCCTTCCACGCCATCCCCACGGCGCTCCGGGAGGCGGCGACCACGAAGGGGAGCACCTGCGGCCAAAAGCTGGCGAGGAGACGCCTCCAGAGGGGGACCCTCATGACGGAGAGGAGCGACGACATCCCTCGGTCTAGCTCGGACAGCCCCTCCAGGACGGCAAAGAGCAGGGGCGGGAAGCAGGCGAGGAACACCGCCGCCTCGGCGACGCGCGCCGCCCCGAACCACAGGAGGAGCAGGACGATGACGCACACGATGGGAGCGCTCTTGAGCACCGTCACGCCGGGAAGGACGACGCGTCGGACGGCGGGGAAGGCGTCGAGCGCCCATCCCAGCGGGAGGGCCAAGAGGAGCGAGGCGGCAAAGCCCAGGGCGACGTGCGCGAGCGTCGCCGACCCCACCCGGACGAGCGTCCCTGCGGCAGCGAGGCGCGCGAGGCTCCCGAGCACGGCCAGGGGGCCAGGCAGCAGGAGCTCGCTCGAGACGAGGAGGCTCGCGACCTGCCAGGCGCCAAGCCAGAGCAGGCAGGCCGCGAGCCACGAGGCAAGCCTATGGGAGCGGCTTCCCCTCAAGGGCTAGCCCTGGAAGTAGAAGTCCTTGGGAGGGAGGCTCCCGCCCACGGAGCTGGCGTCGACGGAGGCGATCGCCCCGAGGTAGCCCGAAAGCGCGCCTTCCATCTCGCCGCCGGTCAGGCAGACCAGGTGGCAGGCGGGGATGGCCTTCTCGACGACCTTCTCGTTGTCCATGATCCCGGCGGCCACCACCTTCGGGGAGACGCCAGCGGGGTCGGAGTTGGCGGCATCCACCGACGCCGCATGCTCCTTCAGGAACTCCTCCACGGCAGCCGGGTGGTCCCTCAGGAAGTCGTTGCGCACGACGGTGACGCCGGTGACCATAGTGGCGCCCTCGCCCGTCGCCGCCCAGGCGTCGTTGAGGTCGATTGCAGCGCGCAGCGAGGGGTTCTTCGAGGTTGCCGCGGTCACGTAGGGCTGGGGCAGCACACCGACCGCGGACGGGTCTGCCACGAGGGCGGCCACGACCTCGGTGGGGGCGCTCTTGAACTCGAGGGTCACTTTGTCTGCAAGCTCCGACTTCTGGAGCAGGTACTGCATGACGAACTCGGGCGTCGTGCCCTTGCCGGTCATGTAGACCGTCCTGCCGGCGAGGTCGGCGAGGCTCGACACGCCCTCGTCGCCCGTCACGATGGAGAGCACGCCCAGCGTGTTGACGTCGATGACCGAGACGGCCCCCTTGGTCTTGTTGTAGAGGACGGAGGCGACGTTGGCGGGAACCAAGGCAACGTCGAGGTCACCGCTCACGACGGAGGGGACGATCTCGTCGGCGGAGGAGGCGATGGTGAAGCTGTAGGCGTTCGCGGTGCCGCCACCAGCCGCCCGGTCCATGAAGGACGCGAGGCCGATGGAGGTGGGACCCTTGAGGGAGCCGACGCGCACCTCGGTCACTCCCTGGGACCCCGTCGCATTCTGCCCCTGCCACGGCGCGCCAGCGCAGCCGACAAGGGCGAGGGCGAGGAGGACCACCACGAACGACGCGAGCGGGAACAGCTTCCTCTTGTGCATGTCTGAGCCTTCCTTTGCCTGGGGGATGTACTATCTATGTGCTCACACATTGCACATATTACTGCATCCAACTCAAGAGTTCGGGGCGGGAGGACGGCATGAAGAACACGGCACGCATCGCCTCTGGTCGAATCGAGGCCGAGGTCAGCAGCCTTGGGGCTCAGCTCATGGGCCTCAAGGCGGACGGCACGGAGTGCCTGTGGCAGGGAGACTCCCGCTGGTGGCCCCGCCGTGCGCCCGTCCTCTTCCCCATCGTGGGCAACCTCAGGGACGACCGCGCCGCCAGCGCTCAGGGGGAGATACGCCTCGGCAGACACGGCCTCGCCCGCAACGAGGAGTTCTCGCTGGTGGAGCGGGAGGAGAACCGCGTCCTCCTGGAGCTCGAGTCGAACGAGGGGACGCGCCGGTCCTTCCCCTACGACTTCAGGCTGCGCCTCTCGTACGCCATCGACGAGAGCTCGCTCGTGCAGGGCTTCGAGGTCACCAACACCGGCTCGCACGACCTTCCCTATGTGCTGGGGGGCCATCCCGCCTTCAACGTCCCGGCTGTGGGAGCCTCCGATGGCTTCGATGCCTACCGCCTCGAGTTCGCCGAGCCTTGGACCTACGCCGCTCCGCGGATCGACGTCTCGACCGGCCTCCTCGACTTCCAGGACCGCCTCCCCCTCCTGGACGGCTGCTCCGTCCTGCCGCTGACCCACAGGACCTTCGACGTCGACACCCTGGTCCTCGAGGACGTCCCGCAGAGGCGGGTTCGTCTCGTGGGGCCGGAGGGACACGGCATCAGGGTCGACTTCGCGGGATTCGACTACCTCGGCGTCTGGTCTGCCGCCGGGGACGCGCCCTTCGTCGCGCTCGAGCCCTGGACGGGCTGCGCCACGGCGGAGGACGAGGACGACGTGTTCGAGCACAAGCGGGGCATGAGGCTCCTCTCGCCCGGACAGACAGACCGCCTCTCCTTCGTCGTCACCCCCTTCTAGGGACGTCATGTCGGAACGACGCATCAGGACGGCAAGGAATCGCGAGCTCGACGACGTCATGCACGTGCTCGAGTCGTCGCGCTCCTTCATGCGCGCACGGGGCAACCCACAATGGGAACGCTCCTTCCCCACGAGGGCGGAGCTGACGTCGGAGCTCAGGCGCGGCACCCTCATGGTCTGCGAGGAGGAGGGCGAGGGCGTCGTCGGATGCTTCGTCCTCGCACCGGGACCAGACCCCTGCTACCTGCGAATCGACGATGGAGACTGGCTGGACGACGGCCCCTACTTCGTCGTGCACCGCTTTGCCACGCTTCGTCAGGGCAACGGAGTCGGCTCCTTCATGATGGCTTGGCTCTGCGAGACGGCAGACAGCCTGCGCATGGACACCCACGAGCTCAACCTGCCCATGCAGGGGCTGCTCGAGAGGCATGGCTTCAGGCGCTGCGGGGTCATCTGCCTTTCCAACGGAGAGGAACGACTCGCCTACCAGTACCTCTCCCCCACGCACGAGCCAGAGTCGCGGGGCATCCTGGGATGGCTTCCTTGGCGCAAGGGCGGGCTTGGCAAGTAAGAGGAGCCACGACAGGGCCCTGCCAGGCGAAGGGAACTCACCCGCAGCAGCGCAGCAGCTCAAGACTTTCGACAGCGCAGCAGCTCAAGACTCTCGACTATACAGGCCGACCAGGTCTCGCGAGTGCGCAAGCTGAAGGGTTAAGGTTGCATACTCGAGAGACGCTGGCTTCCCCTCAACTGGGAAAACGCTGAGGAGAGGGACGTCGAGTGCGCAACCTTAAGGTTTCAGCTTGCGCACTCGACATAGCGAGGGTAGGAATGGGCCCTGCCAGGCGAAGGAAACGCGCCCGCATTGCAGAGACGGCCCGACGGGAAATCCCGCCGGGCCGTCTCTGCAATGCGTTTTGGCTTGAGACTACTTGCCCAGGAGCTCCTCGACGTCCATGGCGATCATGAGCTCCTCGTTGGTGGGAACCACGAGGACCTTGACCCTAGAGTCGGGCGCAGAGATGACGCGAGGCTCGCCGGAGCGGACCTTGTTGGCCTCCTCGTCGATCTTGACGCCGAGCCACTCGAGCTCCTTGGCGACGCCAAGGCGCATGATATCGGAGTTCTCGCCGATGCCCGCGGTGAAGACCATGGTGTCGAAGCCGTGCATGGACTGGGCCATCTCGGCGACGAGCTGGGAGGTGCGGTAGTAGAACATCTCGAGCGCAAGCCTGCAGTTCTCGTCGCCCCTCTCGGCGCCCTCCTCGATGTCGCGCGAGTCGCTGGAGACGGCGCTGAGGGCCGCCAGGCCGGACTGCTTGTTCATCATGGTGTCGACCTCGTCGACGGTGTAGCCGCCGACACGCTGCAGATAGAACACGGTGGCGGGGTCGACGCTGCCGCAGCGGGTGCCCATGATGAGGCCGTCGAGCGGGGTGAGGCCCATGGTGGTGTCCATCACGCGGCCGTCCTGGATGGCGGCGAGGGAGGCGCCGGAGCCCAGGTGGCAGGAGACGAGCTTGTGGACGTCGCCGTCCAGGAACTCGTTGGTGGTCTTCCAAATGAAGCGGTGCGAGGTGCCGTGCGCGCCGTACTTGCGGATGTGCAGCTTGTCGACCACGTCACGCGGCAGGGCGTAGCGCCAGGCCTTCTCGGGCATGTTGTAGTGGAAGGAGGTGTCCGCCACGATCACGTTGCCGATGCTGGGGAAGAGCTCGCGGCAAATCTGGATGACGTCTGCCTCGGCGTAGTTGTGCAGGGGCGCGAGAGGAGCGACCTCACGAGCCCAGCCCAGGGTCTCGTCGGTGACGACCTTGGACTCGGGGAAGTACCAGCCTCCCTGGACCACGCGGTGGCCGATACCCTCGATCTTCGAGGTGTCGAAGCCGGCCTCGTCCAGGATCTTGAAGACGTGCTGGATGGCGGTCTTGTGGTCCGGCAGGGCCACCTCGAGCTTCTGCTTCTCGCCGTCGTTCTCCTGGTGGCCGATGAACGAGCCGTCGATGCCGATGCGCTCGCAGTTGCCCTTTGCAAAGACCTGGCGGGTCTTAGTGTCGAGCAGCTGGTACTTGAGCGAAGAGCTGCCGGCGTTGATGACTAGGACGTTCATGGATCTCCTCTCGAGGCGGTGTGCCCAATCGGCACAAACTCTCTCTATCATAGCCCTCCGCCAGCCATGGGAGGACGTCACGGGCTAGGCCTGGCGCGTGCGCGCCTCCCGGAGCACATCCTCGGCGATTCTCACCGCGTCGCTGACGCACTTCGTGCAGGGCGCGAGCACCGTTCCCGTCCCCACCCCCTTGAGCTCGCGACAGGTGGTCGATCCGTTTGCCTCGCCAAATCGCTCCACAATCTGACGCGAGAGACGGTACGTGGATGCCTTGCTGTTGGGATGGTCCAGATCGCCCGTGCTGTTGAGGAGGCCGGCAACCATGCACGCACCCGCGACGGCACCACAGGTGGCCTGCATGCCGCCCATGCCAAGCCCCAGTCCCTCGGCAGCCCTGAAGAGGGAGGCCTCGTCCATGCCCAGCTCGTCGGCGAAGCTGCACGCCACCGCCTGGGCGCAGTTGTAGCCGCGGGAGTGTCGCTCGGCGGCCGCCTCCTCATGCGAGGGCACGCTAGGACCTCGCGATCAGGCCCTCGCCCAGGGACTCCCCGCCCAGGACGTGGAGGTGCAGGTGGTGGACCGTCTGCCCGGCGTCGTCTCCCGTGTTGGTGATGACGCGAAACCCCGTCTTGTCGATGCCCTCCGCGCGCGCGACCTCGCCCACGGCATGCGCGAGGGCGGCCAGGGTCGCCTCGTCGACGCCGTCGAGGATGTCATCGTGGTGGCTCTTCGGGACGACCAGGACGTGCGTCGGCGCCTGGGGGCTCATGTCCCTGAACGCGCAGACCAGCTCGTCCTCGTACACGTAGTCGGACTCGATCTGGTGGTTGGCGATCTTGCAGAAGATGCAGTCGTCCTTTATGGCCATGGCAGTTCCTCTCCCCTTGTCTGTCACTGTCACCGGGTCCCGGAAGCGGGCGTCCGTCCCGACACCGTTCCTACTCGTCCAGATAGGCCGTCGAAGGGGCCGAGGTGGTGTCGGCGACGACGGCGGGCTCGGTCGAGTCCACGAGCAGTTGGACCTTCTGCTCGGCCTCCGCGAGGCGCTTGCGCAGGCTCTTCAGGAGCTCCACGCCGCGACCGTAGCGGCTGAGGGACTCCTCGAGCTCCAGGTCACCCGCCTCGAGGGAGCGCACGATCTGCTCGAGCTCGATCGACGCCTCCTTGAAGCTCAGCTGCTCGATGTCGGCGTACGATGCCTTCTCTTCCATGGGTCTACTCCTTTCGCGAGGCGAGCTGCCTCGCCGTGTCAAGGCTTACGTCCGTCACCTGCGCGCCGACGCTCCCGTGCGCGAGCAGGAGGCGCAGCTCGTCTCCGGCGCCCACTCCCGCGGCGTCGGTCACGACATGTCCCTGCGCGTCGCGGGCTATGGCGTAGCCGCGCGTGAGGACCTTGAGGGGCGAGAGCGCCTCGAGCGTCGCCGCGAGGCGCAGGGTCTGGTGGTCGAAGGGAGAGAGGAGGCCCTCCCCTCCCACGCGCAGGCGGTCTGCCAGCCTGTGTGTGCGCTCGGCGTCGATGGCGAGGCCGCGGGGGACGGCGTCGTGCAGGCGTTGCTCGGTCTGCACGAGCTGGAGCTCCCGGTCGCGCAGCGTCGCCGCAGGGTCGCTCAGGCAGCGTCTGCTGCCCAGGGCCTCGACCCCCGAGCGGAGCTGGGCGAGGCGAGCGGCGAGAGAGCGCGAGGCGAGCGCCCCCAGCCCGTCGAGCGCCTGTCCGCTCAGGGCGAGCGTCGAGGACATGCTGCGGACGAGGCGCTTCGCACGCTCGGAGATCTGCAGCTCGACCTCGTCGATGCCCGGCGCGACCGACTCGGCAGCCGCCGTGGGCGTCGAGGTGCGTCGGTCGCCCACCATGTCGCAGATGGACGTGTCCGGCTCGTGGCCGATGCCCGTTATGACGGGGACGGGGCAGGCGGCGACGGCGCGGGCGAGCGCCTCGTCGTTGAAGGTCATGAGGTCCTCGAAGGAGCCGCCACCGCGCACCAGGAGGATCGCGTCGGGACGGGCCGCGGCGGCGACCCCCAGGGCACGGATGATGGACTCGGGGGCCCCAGGCCCCTGCACCATGCAGCCGGCGACCTGGACCTGCACGAGCGGGTTCCTGCGGGCGAGGGTGCGCTTCACGTCGTCGATGACCGAGCCCGAGAGGGAGGTGACCACGGCCACCCGCTGGCAGAAGCGCGGTATGGGGCGCTTGCGCTCCGGGGCCATGAGTCCCTCCGCCTCGAGCTTGCGGGCGAGCTGGGCCACCTGCTGGCGCAGGAGCCCCTCGCCCGCCACGCTGATGCGCGACGCCACGAACGAGAGCCTGCCGCTCCCCCGGTACACGTTGAACCTGCCCTGCATCTCGAGCTGGAGCCCGTCCCTGAGCCGCACGCCGGACTTGGCGTAGCTCCCGCGCCAGACGATGACGTCCATCGCGGAGGAGTCGTCCTTCACCTGGAAGTAGCAGTGGCCCGAGCGGGCGTTGGGGCCTCGGAACCCCGTCACCTCGCCGTTGACGAGCAGGGTGGGCATGGCGTCCGCCGCCGCGGCGGCAAGCCCCACCGCCTGGCTCACGGAGATGGGCTGGGAGCCACTCTCCAGGGCCCCTTCCCTAGCGCCTGTCACCGCTGCGTCCCAGGAGATAGAGGAGCTGCAGGATGGAGACGAGCGCCGCCGAGACGTAGGTGAGCGCCGCGGCGGTGAGGACCTGGCGGGCGCCGCGCCCGTCGAGCCCCTGGCCGTTCGCCGAGAGGTAGGCGACCGCGCGGCGCGAGGCGTCGATCTCGACGGGGAGGGTGACGAGCTGGAAGACGACCGAGAAGGCGAAGAGGGCGATGGCCAGGCGCACGAGGCCGGAGAGGCTCAGGAAGACGCCCAGCATGAAGACGACCGCCCACGCCTGCTGGGTGACGTTGACGACGGGCACCAGCGCCGAGCGCAGCCTGCCGAAGGCATAGCCCCTGGCGGTCTGCACGGCATGCCCGGCCTCGTGACAGGCCACGGCGACCGAGGCGACCGAGCCCTGCGCGTAGTTCTCGCCCGAGAGGTGCAGCTGGTTGTCGCGCGGGTCGAAGTAGTCCGTGAGGTGGCCCTCCACCCTGGTGATGCCCACGCCATGCGCCCCGCCCGAGTCGAGCATGCGGCGGGCGACCTCAGCCCCGGTGGCGCCCAGGGTGGACGGGACCTTGGACCACTTCCTGTAGGTGGACTGGATGTAGCTCTGGGTGAGGAGCCCCAGGACGAGCGAGACCAGGACCACGCCCAGGTAGCCCAGGTCCGCACCGTAACCGTAATACATGCCCATTGGCATACGACCTGCCTCCCATCCGATCGGTGACATGGAGCACTTGTACCCCATCCGCCCGCGCTGTCTTGCGCCCATCCTACGACAGTCCTGGGACACAATCGGCAAGGTCGCTCAGAGAAGCTCGATGTGTCCGTCCTTGACGGTGAGGCCCATCTCGCCCGAGAGGAGGCGGGAGAGCTGGCTTCCCAGGAGCTCCGCCCTCCACGAGCGCGAGAGCTTGGAGGAGGCGGGGTCAGAGACGTAGTCCTGGAGGTCCTCCCTCGTGGCGATGAGCTGGGCGGCGACGCCGCTGCGCTCCGAGACCAGCCTGAGGAGGGAGTACATGAGGTCCAGAACGCTCTCCGTCTCGGACGAGGGGCGCTCGCGGTGCGGGCGGAGGGGCATCTCGTCGGGATCGCAGGCGAGACCGCGCCCCACGGCAGCGACGAGCTCCTCGGCGTCGCGCGTGGGGAGCTGCTCGGTGCCCCGGATGCGCCTGAGCCGGTCCACGCCCCTGGGCGCCCTCTTGCAGAGCTCGACGAGCACCTCGTCGGAGACCACCCACTTGCGGGGGATGTTCCTGCGCGCCGCCTCCCGCTCGCGCCAGGCGCAGGCCTCGCGCGCGACGGAGAGCTGGCGGCGGGTGAGGGAGTTGGAGCGCTTGAGGTGCAGGTAGGCATCCCTGGGGTCGCGCTCGACGCGCGAGGGGTCGGTGAGGGAGCGCATCTCGGGCTCGAGCCAGGCCAGCCTGTCGCGGCGGGCGAGCTCCGACACCATCTGCTCATAGATGCGCGGGAGGTAGATCACGTCGTCCTCCGCGTAGCGCAGCTGCTCGGCGTCGAGGGGGCGGCGGGACCAGTCGGTGAGCGACTCCGCCTTGGGCAGGCGCACGCCACAGCAGGCCTCGACGAGGGCACCGTAGCCGATCTGCTGGCGATGCCCCAGGAAGGCAGCGGCGAGCTGGGTGTCGAAGACCGGCGCGGGCACGCAGCCCATGCCGTCCAGGATGACCTCGAGGTCCTGCGTGCACGCATGGAAGACCTTGGTGACGGAGCGGTCCTCGAGGAGCCTCCTGAGGGGCGTGAGGTCCTCGATGAGGATGGGGTCGACGGCACACGACTCGTCGGCGGTCGCGACCTGGATCAGGCAGAGCCGGGGAAAGTAGGTCCTCTCGCGCAGGAACTCGGTGTCCACCGCCAGCACCTTGGAGTCCGAGGCGCGCTCGCAGAAACGCGCGAGCCCCTCCGCGTCAGATATGTACACGCACGCTCGATTCATGTCTTGTCGCCAAAAACGGATACATTTGTATCCGTCGGCCGGCCCCTCGCCGGCCCCACCATCATACTCAAGGCCGTCGGAGGTCAGCATGCGCAGCCTCATAGTCCACAACAACGCTTCCGGCTTCGGGTCGGACGCGGTCTTCGAGTTCGAGCGCGCCCTGCTCGAACAGGGCGACGAGTGCGTGATGCGCGTGCTGCCCGGCTCGGGAGGAGGGCGCGAGTGCCTCGCGGACGCGGAGGACTTCGACCTCGTCGTGCTCTCGGGCGGGGACGGCACGGTGTCCGGCCTCCTCTGGGAGCTCAGGGGCCGCGACGTCCTCAGCTGCGTGTTCCCCTCGGGCACGGCCAACCTCCTGCACGCCAACCTGGGATCGGCCGCCGAGCCCGCGGCGATCGCCCGGGCCTGCAGGCGCGGCCTCTGGGCGCGCACCGACCTCGGCGAGCTGAGCTGGGAGGACCCCTCCGGCGCACACGTGTGCGGATTCGGCGTCATGTCCGGGACAGGCTACGACGCCCGCCTCATGCAGGCCGCCGTTCCCAACAAGCAGAGCATGGGGGAGGCGGCCTACTTCGCGGCGGCGCTGAAGAACATCCGACCGCAGGTATCACACTTCTCCATAGAGGTGGATGGCGAGCGTCACGAGCGTGACGGCATCGCCTGCATGGTCGCCAACTGCGCCATGATCCAGGGTGAGGTGGAGATCGTCCCCGACAGCAGCATGGACGACGGGCGTCTCGACGTGATCGTGCTCGAGACCGAAGACGCCGTCCACCTGCTCAGGCCCATGTTCGCAAGCCTCGTCGACCCTGCGGGAAGCCACCTGGGCAGGCCATACCTCGAGCACTTCTCAGGCGAGAGGGTCCACGTCCGCTCGAGCGAGCCCATGCCCATGCAGATCGATGGCGAGCTGGTCACGGAGGGGGTCACCGAATACGAGGCGCGGGCCCTCCCCTCCTGCTGCAAGCTGGTGGTGGACGGCCTCAGCCGCTACAGGCCACAGGGCGAGCGGGCGCCGGTGCACCCCTAGCGAGAGAGCCGGACCACGGCGTAGCTCCTCTCGCCGCCGTCCGAGAGGTCAACGCAGGCGCCGTCCTGCCACCGGTGGACCCGGGGCGCCACGAGGTCCCCCAGAAGTGCCATCTGGCGGTACTGCACGCAGATCCGCCGTGGCTCGAAGGCCTCGCCCAGCTCCTCCAGCGCGTCGCAGGCAAGCTGGATGTACTGGGCGTTGTTGACGTGGCGGTTCGTGTCGAGGTGCTGCTCGGCGATGGTCACGGGACGCGTCTCTCGGTACGGTCCCTCGACCTCGAGCTTCCTCTTGGTGGGTGGCAAGTCGAGCCGGGGCGTGTCCTCGGCATATGCCAGCTGGGACTCCGGTATGCGCACGGGTGACTTTGCCTCGGTGTCATACACGAACCAGAGCGAGTCCGCCTGGACGTAGGTCCTCCCCTCGGGCGAGGAGATGGTGAAGCAGCGACCCGCCTGGGTGCGCCTCATGCTGTACGCCCAGGTGGAGACCACGATGGGGTCGAAGAAGCGCGGGAGCTCGTCAATCTCGATCTGCCAGGCGGAGATGAACCACGCGAAGTGGTGCGCGGCCATGAAGTCAAGGCCGATGCCCAGGCTCTGCGACTGGAAGGTCGAGCAGTCCTGCAGGTAGTTGACAAGGCCCAGGAGCGACAGCCTCCCGTCCTCGTCGCACTCGCTGTAACGCACCCTGCCATCGAAGCTGTACATGCGGCACCTCGCCATCTGGGTCGCCATCCCCGGGCGACGACTCCCCCATCCTAGTCCGAAACGTCCGAGTCGAGCCCCACGGTGAAGCTCCAGTCGGGATATGCCTCGGAGCATTCTGCACGGATCGCCTCGTAGGTCCCCATCCTGTCAGGGTCGTCGAAGTCGACGATCACGTCGAAGAGCGCCGTGTGCCTCTCTTCGTTTGCGTAGAACCCGTGCATCTGCGCCACGTGCTCGTGGGACCACACGATGCGCTCCACCCCCTCGCGCAGGTCCCTCAGGGCCTCCGACCCCGAATCGTTCGTCGCATAGATCCCGACCGTGGTCAGGATGACCCCGCATCGCTCGAACGCCCGTGACTGGATGGCGCGGGAGAGCGCGTCAATCTGGGGGGCGGCGAGGCGGTCATCCACCTCCACATGCACGCTTCCCTGAAGGCGCTGGGGCCCGTAGTCGCTCAGCAGGAGGTCATAGGCGCCACGCACCCCATCGACGGACTCTACTGCCTCCTTGACGCGACGCGAGACGCCGGCGTCGACGCGCTCGCCCAGCACCTTGGAGAGGGTCTCGCGAAGCATGGAGACGCCGCTCTTGAAGATGATGACCGAGATGAGCGCGCCAAGCCATCCCTCGAGGCGCGCTCCGGTGGCGAGATGGACGAGGGCGGCCGCAAGGGTCGTCGCGGAGATGGCCGCGTCCATGGATGCGTCGGTGCCGGAGGCGACGAGGGCGTCGGAAGAGACGCGTCTGCCCACCGACCTCGCGTGTCTTCCCATGAGGAGCTTGGCGACGACCGCCGCCGCGACGATGGCGAGGGACGTCGCAGAGTAGTCTGGCGTCGCGGGGTCCAGGATGGACGCGACAGACTCCTTGAGGGAGCTTGCGCCCGCCGCAAGCACTATTGCCGCGATCACGATGGCGGAGAGGTACTCCACGCGGCCGTAGCCAAAGGGATGCCGCCTGTCGGCCGGACGGGAGGCAAGTCGCGTCCCGATGATGGTGATGAGCGAGGACAGGGCGTCCGAGAGGTTGTTCACCGCGTCGAGCGCGATCGCGATGGAGCCCGTGAGGGCGCCCACGACCGCCTTGAAGGCCGCGAGCACGACGTTGCCGGCGATGGCCAGCTCGCTCGCGCGAACGATGATCCGGTCCCTCTCGCCCTCGTCCCTTTCCAGGAGCGTCCTCAGCTCCTGGCCCCCCTCCGAGTCGACCTGCTCCCCTGACATGTCGCGATACCTCCGCGCTATAGAATCGAATGGGCTCCGCATACCAACCACTGATACCCATCGCGAGGGCCCGGAGGTGCGTGAATGGAAAAGACCAAGGTTGTCTGTGCCATCGTCCAACGCGACGGGAAGGTCCTGGCGGCACGGCGCGGACATGGCATGGAGGGATGGGAGTTCCCCGGCGGCAAGGTGGAGGAGGGCGAGTCGCGCGAGGAGGCCCTCAGGCGCGAGGTGCGGGAGGAACTGGGGTGCGAGCTCTCCACCATCTGGTACCTCGACAGCGTCGACTACGAGTATCCCGGCTTCCACCTGGACATGGACTGCTTCGTGTGCAGCCTCGCCGAGGGGGAGGAGCCCGTCCTTCGCGAGCACCGCGAGCTCCGCTGGCTGGGCCGGGACGAGCTCACCGACGTCGACTGGCTTCCCGCGGACCACGGGCTGATCATGACGCTGGGCGTGATGTGGGACTCCATCTTCGAGTCCAGCCATCTCTAGGCTGCGGGCACCCCGAGGAAATGCGACGTGACGCCTTGCCTCGGGTATCATGGGAAGCCAGCCCACAGAGGAGGTATGCATGGAGGAGCAGGCTCAGGTCACCGAAAGCGGGCCGCAGGTCATAGAGACCGCCTCGGGCACCACCTCGCCTGACAACGCGAACTCGGGGGCCAAGCCCCTCGTCATAGCCGGCCTGGGCCTCCTGCTGGCCATCCTCGTCTTCTCCTACCTGGGTGGCTGCGCCGCCCAAGTCGTGGGTGACGCCCTCGACAGGGAATTCAGGGCCTTCGCCCAGATGAAGGGCTCGGGAGGGAATGCCTGGGAGACCGACGAAGACGACGAGGAGCTCGTCCGGGAGCTTGAGGAGCTCCTCCACGACGACCAGGACCTCGGGTCATCCCCCATCCAGCGAGGCTAGGCCAACGAGGGCGGCGACGTGCCGCCACAACCAAAATCCAGGGCGCAAGGCGAGAGGAGCGCGCATGAGCAAGGCCGACGACATCTTCATTGGCATGTGCAGGCAGATCATCGAGCACGGCAGCACCACCGAGGGCCAGAAGGTCCGGCCCCGCTGGGAGGACGGCAGTCCCGCCTACACCATCAAGAGCTTCGGCGTGTGCAACCGCTACGACCTGCGGGAGGAGTTTCCCGCCCTCACCCTGAGGAGGACCGCCCTCAAGAGCGCCATGGACGAGGTCCTCTGGATCTACCAGCGCAAGTCCAACAACATCAACGACCTCCACTCCCACATCTGGGACGAGTGGGCCGACGAGGACGGCAGCATAGGCAAGGCCTACGGCTATCAGGTCGCGCAGAGGAGCCATTACCCCGAAGGCGACTTCGACCAGATGGACCGCGTCCTCTATGACCTCAAGAACAACCCCTACTCCCGCCGCATCATGACCAACCTGTACACCTTCGGCGACCTCAGCGAGATGAACCTCTATCCCTGCGCCTTCAACGCCATCTACAACGTGACCCATGCGGAGGGCGACGAGAGGCCGACCCTCAACATGCTGCTCGTCCAGCGCAGCCAGGACGTGCTCGCCGCGAACAACTGGAACGTCTGCCAGTACGCGCTCCTGCTCATGATGGTCGCCCAGGCCAACGACATGGTGGCCGGCGAGCTCGTGCACATGATCGCCGACGCCCACATCTACGACCGCCACGTGGACATCGTGCGGGAGCTCATCTCGCGCCCGACCCACCCTGCGCCCAAGGTGAGCCTGAACCCCGAGGTGCACGACTTCTACGACTTCACCACCGACGACCTCGTCGTGGAGGACTACGAGCACGGTCCGCAAGTCAAGAACATCCCCATCGCGGTCTAGGGGAGCCATGATGAACGCGATAGTCTCCGTCACCCCCAGCTGGGGCATCGGCCTCGACGGGTCCCTCCTCGTGCGCAACCGCGCCGACATGCGCCGCTTCGTTGAGCTCACCATGGGCGGCACCGTCGTCATGGGGCGCAAGACCCTCCAGAGCTTCCCCGGTGGCCCCCTCAGGGGACGCCGCAACGTCGTGCTCACGCGCGGGGCAGGGGGCCTGCCCGAGGGCGTGGAGGTCGCGAGCGGCATCGAGGAGGCGCTGGGCCTCGTCGCGGACACGACTCCCGACGAGGTTTGGCTCATAGGCGGACAGAGCGTCTACCAGGAGCTCCTGCCCTGGTGCGAGCGCGCCTACGTGACGATGAACTACGTCGAGGCGGAGGCCGACGCCTGGTTTCCGCCTCTCGACGAGGGGCCGGGCTGGGTGCTCGAGTCCCGCGAGGAGGGCGGCGTCACCACGGCGGGCGTCCCCTTCGAGTACCTGACCTACCGCCAGCTCGAGCCACGGGGCCTGGCGGAGGACGAGTAGACAGCACTGGCCAACAGCGCGGGTTGCGAACGATGCGGGGCGCAGACCGTCTTCGGCCCGCGCCCCGTCTCTCGCTGCTCAGACGCCAGGGCTAGACGAGGGACTCCAGGGAAGAGAGGTCGATGTTGCCAAAGAGGACGTCCGCCACCTTCTGGGCGTCGTCCTTCGTAGGCTGCCAGCCATCCTCGCCCTTCACCAGGTCGAGCGTAACGTCACCCTCGACCTGGGCGTCACTTGCGTCCAGGTTCTCGTAGAAGCGGGAGAGGAGCTTCTTCGCCATGGCGACCTCCCCGCCGTCCTGGTAGGTCGAGACGAGCTCGGCCATCCCCTCGCCGGAGGAAAAGCCCGACCAGGTCGCCTCGAGCGCCGGGGCGAGGTCGCGCCCCTTGACGTGCACGGCGGCGGTCGCCGTGTCACCATCCACGCTCACGTCCCCCAGCTGGTAGTCGAAGCCTTTGAGTACGTGCGCGGCAAGGTCGTACACGTCGATCCCATAGCCTTCGAGCCTGCTCACGCCGTCCTGCCCCAGCTGCGACACGTAAGGCTCCAGCGACTCCCTGCTCGGGTTCTTGAGCGCGTCCAGGCTTTGCGTGAGGCCAGCCCGTATGAGCTGCTCCTCCGCCTGCTTGCATCCAGCGAGCGAGAGCCCCGCACCCACGGCAAGCACCAGGGCGAAGGCCAGGCAGGCAAGCCTGGCAAGTCCCCTTCGAGTGGTCTTTGCGCGCATCTCTCCCCTTCCTTCGGGCCTTGTCCTTGCTGGGGCGTCATGCGCAGGGGACCCGGAAGGCTCTCCGGGTCCCCTGCATCCCTAACTCACGTGGCGGGTCATGCCCCGTTGCCTACTCGTAGTCGCCCACGTTGACCATACCGGCGAGCTTCTCCTCGTTGACCTTGCGGTTACGCGAGAGCTCCGCGGCGGCGACGACGGGCAGCCAGTAGTGCACGACCTGCTTGGGCGTGTCGGTACGCCGCGAGTAGATGACCAGGTACTCCTCGGCGAGCTCGGGGTCCTCGAGGCTGAAGAGCAGGTAGGTCATGGCGGCGTCAAGCTCGGGCAGGCCGGCGGTGACGTGCGCCCAGTCGCAGACGTAGAGCTCGTTGCCGTCCTCGCTCACGATCACGTTGGAGGGGACGAAGTCGCCGTGGCACACCCTCATGCCGGGCTTCATCCCGTCGACGCGCATCTCGAGGTCGTAGCGCACGGAGGGGTCGATGCCCTTGCAGCTGGCTATCATGCGTGCCAGCTTGTCCTTCTGGCGGTTGAGCAGGGGTGCCTCGAAGGAGTGGACCTCCGCCTGGAGGTCCACCAGCTGCTCCAGGTAGCGCCCCCTCCCCTCGGGATCGCCCTGGGCGACCTCGAGCAGCGTCACGCCGTGGACGTAGCGGGTGGCAAGGGCCCAGGAGCCCTTGTGCTCGCCCTCCTCCACGCGGGAGACCTCGAGCACCTCGGGGACGCGGATGCCCACGCCCTGGACGCGCGCGAGGTTGAGGGCCTCGTTGAACACGTCGGCCGCGGGCTTCTCGCTGTTGAACACCTTAACGAGCCTGTCACCGTCGTGGTAGACGACCTTGTTGCCACGACGCACCAATTCGACCTTGCCGTCAGACAGCTTCATTGCGATCCTCCTCGTGGGTCACGAATCGTTGCTTCCTTCGACCTCCCGCAGCGCTAGTCCTCGTAGGAGCTAGGCTCGCGGCCGTAGTAGGCGTCGAGGTAGAGCTCCTTGATCTCGCTCATCAGGGGATAGCGGGGGTTCGCGCCGGTGCACTGGTCGTTGAAGGCCTGCTCCACCATGGCGTCGAGGTTGTCGAGGAAGTTCTTCTCGTCCACGCCGTACTCGGCGATGGTGCGATGGACGCCCACGTAGTCGAAGAGCTCCTGGATCTTGGCGACGAACTTCTCGAAGACCTCCTGGTCGTCCTTGCCGGTGACGCCACAGTAGCGGGCGGCCTCGGCGTAGCGGTGCAGGGTCTTGGGATGGTCATACTGCGGGAAGGTGCCCATGCGGGTGGGGCGCTCGGCCGCGTTGTAGCGCATGACACGCGTGAGGATCACCGCGTTGGCCCAGCCGTGCGGGATGTGGTGGAAGGCGCCCAGCTTGTGCGCCATGGAGTGGTTGATGCCGAGGAACGCGTTGGCGAAGGCGAGGCCACCCAGGCAGGAGGCGTTCGCCATGTGGTCGCGGGCCTCGACGTCGGTCGGGTTGTCGTAGGCGCGGGGCAGGTAGTCGAAGACGAGCTTCATGCCCTGGAGCGCCAGCGGGTCGGTGTAGTCGGACGCCATGACCGACACGTAGGCCTCGAGGCAGTGGGTCAGGACGTCGACGCCAGAGGACGAGGTGAGGCCACGCGGCTGGGTCATCATGTTGTCGGTGTCCACGATGGCCATGTTGGGCATGAGCTCGTAGTCGGTGATGGGCCACTTAACGCCGGTGGTCTTGTCGGTGATGATGGCGAAGGGCGTGACCTCGGAGCCGGTGCCCGACGAGGTGGGGATGGCCACGAAGTAGGCCTTCTTGCCCATCTTGGGGAAGGTGTAGACGCGCTTGCGGATGTCCATGAAGTCGGCGGACATGTCCTCGAACTTCTCGTCCGGGTTCTCGTACAGGGACCACATGATCTTGCCGCAGTCCATGGCGGAGCCGCCGCCCATGGCGATGATCACGTCGGGCTCGAAGGCCTTCATCTGCTGCAGGCCCTCGAGGGCGGACTGCAGCGAGGGGTCGGGCTCGACGTTCCAGAAGCTGGAGTGCACGATGCCCATCTGGTCGAGCTTGTCCTCGATGGGCTTGGTGAAGCCGTTCTTGTAGAGGAACTGGTCGGTGACGATGAAGCAGCGCTTCTTGCCCATGACCGTGCCCAGCTCGTCGAGGGCGACGGGCATGCAGCCCTTCTTGAAGTAGACCTTCTCGGGGGTACGGAGCCACAGCATGTTCTCACGCCTCTCTGCCACGTCCTTGACATTGAGCAGGTTGGCGACGCCGACGTTTCCGCAGACGGAGTTGCCTCCCCAGGTTCCGCAGCCGAGGGTGAGCGACGGGGTCATCATGAAGTTGTAGATGTCACCGATGCCGCCCTGGGCTGCGGGGGTGTTGACCAGGATGCGGCAGGTCTTCATGGCATTCTGGTGCTTCTCGAGCTTCTCGGTCTGGCGCGTGTCGCAGAAGAGGGAGCTCGTGTGGCCGTAGCCGCCGTCGGCGACCAGGCGCGAGGCCTTGGCGATGGCGTCGTCGAAGTCCTTGGCGCGGTACATGCCCAGGATGGTGGTGAGCTTCTCGTGCGCCCAGCGGTTGGAGGGCTCGACGGACTCGGTCTCGCCGATGAGGACCTTGGTGGACTTGGGAACGTCCACGCCGGCCTCGCAGGCGATGTGGTAGGCGGACTGGCCCACCATGGCCGCGTTGACCGCGCCGCCGTCCTTGATGACCAGGTTGACGACCTTGTCTGCCTCGTCGCCCTTCAGGATGTAGCAGCCGCGCTTCTCGAACTCGGCCTTCACCGCGTCGTAGACGCCGTCGAGGACGATCACGTTCTGCTCGGTGGCGCAGATCATGCCATAGTCGAAGGTCTTGGAATGGATAATCGAGTTGACCGAGAGCTCGACGTCGGCGGAGTCGTCGATGATGGCGGGGTTGTTGCCGGGGCCGACACCCAGGGCGGGCTTGCCCGAGCTGTAGGCGGCGTTGACCATGCCGGGGCCACCCGTTGCCAGGATGGTGTCGCAGGAGTGCATCAGCTCGTTGGTGAGGGCGAGCGAGGGCTCGTCGATCCACGAGATGATGCCCTTGGGCAGGCCTGCCGCCTCGGCGGCGTCGCGTACCACGCGCGCGGCCTCGATGGTGCACTGCTTGGCGCGGGGGTGCGGGCTGATGATGATGGCGTTGCGGGTCTTGAGGCAGACCAGCGTCTTGAAGATGGCCGTCGAGGTGGGGTTGGTGGTGGGGATGACGGCGGCGATGATGCCGATGGGCTCCGCGATCTTCTTGAAGCCGTAGGCCTTGTCCTCGAAGATTACGCCGCAGGTCTTGGTGTTGCGGTACTTGTTGTAGATGTACTCCGCCGCGTAGTGGTTCTTGATGACCTTGTCCTCGACGAGGCCCATGTGGGTCTCTTCCACCGCGAGCTTGGCCAGCGGGATGCGGGCCTTGTCGGCCGCCATGGCAGCCTCGTAGAAGATCCTGTCGACCTGCTCCTGGGTGAACGTTGCGAACTCGGCCTGGGCCACGCGCATCTGCGCGATACGCTCTGCCAGGGCATCGACGCTGTCGATGACTCTCTCGGCCTTTGCCATGCTTCCCCTTTCGCGTGAGGTAGGGCACCGCAATCGGTGATGCCGTCTACGTAGGGCTCTACGTACGGTCCTAATCATAGCGAAAAAGCCTTGCGGGGATATGTGCAAAGACAGGCCTAAGCGCTTCAGATTTGCACCTTTACCTGCGGTTGTCTATCAAACGATGTACAAGTGGGCCCTAATTGGCGCCCAGTGGCGCAATTGGGCCGCAAGGCAACGAGGCCACTGACGCCATGCGGCGACGGAGCGCGCGTCCCTCTCGCCTGGCGCGTTCTCTATGCGAGCAGCTGCGCCCCTGCAGGCGTTCTCTATGCCGTCGCGGCCCACCGTGCGTTCTCTATGCAAGCCGTCGCGCCCCTGCAGGCGTTCTCTATGCAAGTCTCTTACTTCTCGCTCACAAAACCCCAGTTGGGACCGAAGCGATTTCAGAGATGTGCATAGAGAACGTCGGGGGCAAGAAGAACGTACGGGAGGAAGAACGCATGGGGAGGCTTCGTGGACGAAAGGGCAAGATGCCAGAAGCGCCCCATACCCCGCCGCCGCCCACTGCCAGGCCCACAGCCCCATCTCGGCAGCGAGGCGAGCAAGAGGGCGGCGGGAACGCCCGGGGTTAGCAGCCTTGACGGCACAGCCGTGCCTCCAGCCGTGCCACGAGCCCCCGTGCGTCTCCCCCGCCGCAGGCGACGCGACACCAGGAGGCCTCCCCCGCCAGCCGGAAGTCCACGAGGGGCCCGAATCCGTCGAAGAGCAATGCCGCCGCAGCCTCGTGGTCTGGGTCATCGGGAAGCCCGGGATAGCGCAGCCCCGAGACGGCGGGATGGCAGCGCAGGTAGCAGGCGACGACCATCGCCTCGTCGTTCGCGGCACGTCGGCGCAGGTCGAAAGCAGGAAGCGCCGCCACGAGCGCCTCGAGCTCCCCCGCGCTCGCGCCGTCGAGCGCGTCCACAGCCTCGTCCAGTCCCGCGACGCGCCGCGAGTCGCGCGAGAGGCTCACCGCGGCCAGACCTGCGCCCTCTCCCAGGACGGGGTCGAGAAGCTCCACCGCCAGGTGCGCACCACGCCTGAGCGGCGCCGCGCCAAAGGAGCTCGCGAGCGTGTTGTCGGCCACGACCGCCCTGCCCTGCCCCCGCGCCTCGGGAGCGAGGACGCGCAGGTCCGGCACCCCCACGGGCATGCCTCCGAGGGTCGGCACCACGAGGGCGTCCCCGGGCAGGCACAGACGCGAGAGGAGCCCCTCCCGGGAGCCGGCGCGCACGACGCGCGTGCGCCGTGCCCCGACCCTCTGGGAGAAGCCCCTCTCGACCTCGCTCTGAGGACGGCCCCCCACGCCTAGCCGCGACGTTCGGCGATCTCTGCCGTCACGCTGGCAACGAACTCCTCGAGGCTCGTCTGGTGGGTCTCGTTGGAGCGGTCGCGGACGCTGATGTTGCCCGCCTCGGCTTCCTTCTCGCCCAGGATGAGCATGTAGGGCACGCGGTCGATGGAGCGCGCCTCACGAATCTTGTAGCCGATCTTCTCGTCGCGCTCGTCCACCTTGACGCGGATGCCGGCGGCGCGCAGCCTCTCGCCGACCTCCTTGGCGTAGTCGCGGGCCTTCTCGGACACGGGAAGGACCTTGACCTGGCAGGGGCTCAGCCAGGTGGGGAACTTTCCGGCGTACTGCTCGATGAGCATGCCGGTGAAGCGCTCGAAGGATCCGAAGCCGGCGCGGTGGATCATGATGGGGCGCTGCTTGCTGCCGTCGGGGGCAGTGTACTCGAGCTCGAAGTTCTGGGGGAGCTGGAAGTCGAGCTGGATGGTGCCGCACTGCCAGGTGCGGCCCAGGCAGTCCTGCAGGTGGAAGTCAATCTTGGGGCCATAGAAGGCGCCGTCGCCCTCGTTGAGCGTGTACTCGACGCCCATGGAGTCGAGCGCCTCCTTGAGGCCCACCTCTGCCTGCTCCCAGTCCTCGTCGGAGCCCATGGAGTCCTCCGGGCGGGTGGAGAGCTCGACGCGGTAGGGGAAGCCGAACTGAGCGTAGTAGGTGGTGATCAGGTGCGCCGTGTCCGTCACCTGCTCGGTGATCTGGTCGGGACGGATGAAGAGGTGGGCGTCGTCCTGGGTGAACTCGCGCACGCGGAAGAGGCCGTGCAGGGCGCCCTTGAGCTCGTGACGGTGGTCAAGCCCGGCCTCGGCGAGCTTGAGGGGCAGGTCGCGGTAGGAGCGCGGACGGCTCTTGTAGATCAGGCAGGCACCCGGGCAGTTCATGGGCTTCACCGCGTAGTCCTCATCGTCGATGAGGGTGGTGTACATGTTCTCTTTGTAGTGGTCCCAGTGGCCCGAGGTCTCCCAGAGCTTGCGCGAGAGGATGATGGGCGTCTGCACCTGCTCGTAGCCGTAGGCGTCCTGCATCTCCTGCCAGTACTGCATGAGCGCGTTCTTGACGCGCATGCCGTTGGGGAGCCAGAAGGGGAAGCCTGGACCGGCGTCGCTCATCATGAAGAGGTCCATCTCGCGGCCTATCTTGCGGTGGTCGCGCTTCTCGGCCTCCTCGAGCATGTGCTCCCAGGCCGCCAGCTCGTCCTTGCTGCGGAAGGCGGTTCCGCTCACGCGGGTGAGCATCTTGTTGGAGCTGTCGCCCTTCCAGTAGGCGCCCGAGACGCCAGTGAGCTTGAAGGCCTTGAGGGCCTTGGTGTAGGTGAGGTGGGGACCCACGCACATGTCGACGTACTCGCCCTGCCTGTAGAAGGTGATGCGCGCGTCCTCGGGGAGGTCGCCGATATGCTCGACCTTGTACTTCTCCCCCCTCTCCCTCATGTGCTCGATGGCCTCGGCACGGGGGAGCTCGTAGGTCTCGAACTTGAGATTCTCCTTGGCAACCTTGCGCATCTCGGCCTCGATGGCGGGAAGGTCCTCGTCGGTGATCTTCTGGCCCCCGGGCAGGTCGATGTCGTAGTAGAAGCCGTTCTCGGTGGCGGGACCGTAGGCGAAGTCGGCCTCAGGGTACAGGCGCTTGATGGCCTGCGCCATGATGTGCGCGGCGGAGTGGCGGATGACGTGGAGCTCCTCGTCCTCGGGGACCTCGTCCACGCGGCCGTCGTTGAAGAGTGCCTTCATAGTTGTAAAACCTTTCCTTGCAGCTGGTCGCTTGCCATGCTCGTCGGTACAAGAAAAAACGCCCGACCTCCCTCTGGGGCCGAGCGGTTGAGGCGCCTGCCACAGGCAGCTCGCTGCCGTGAAGGGACAGACGCCTAGATAGTCGGAGTTCGGGTGGAGCTGGCAGACGCTGGCCTGTCGCAAGAGAGCATGCTGGGAAACCTCCGTTTGGCTACAGGGCAAAGGTTTACCACATCCTGGGCCTCCGGTCAGCCCAGACAGCGCACTTGGAACCCATCGCCCCAAGGAGGCCACATGGACGACACGGGCGAGAGGAGCCATCCGCGACCGCGCACGCACGCCCCTCTCGCCCGCCCCGCGCGGTGGCTATGCCCCCAGCTGGGCCAGAACGTCCTCGCAGACCTGCTCGGGGGTGAGCCGTGCCTCGCGCAGGAGCTCGTCCGCGTCGTAGCGGTCGTAGAAGGCCTTCGCGAAGCCGCGGACCAGGACCCTCGTGGAGGGGTCGGCCGCGAGCCGACCCGCCACGCGCTGGCCGAAGCCGCCGTCCACCGAGCCGTCCTCGAGGGTCACGACGAGCTCGTGCGTGCGGGCGATCTTGTCCAGGGCGCCCTCGTCGAGACCGGAGGCGAAGAGGGGGTTGACCAGCGTGGCCTCCACCCCGTGCTCGGCGAGGAGGTCCGCCGCCCGCTCTCCCAGGCCGAAGAAGTCCCCCAACGCGAGGATCGCGACCCTCTTGCCCTCGCGCGCGTGCTCCCAGCGGGTCTGGGAGTAGTCGTCGCGCTGGACGGCGCCCTCGGGCGCGTGCCGCACGGGACCGGCGGGAAGGGCGATGTAGACCGGGCCCTCCTCCTGGTCGAGCGACCACCCGAGCATGGAGAGGTACTCCTCCACGTTGGTGGGGGCGAGGTAGGTGATGCCGGGGATGTTGGCCACCATGGGGATGGAGTAGAAGGCGGCGTGGGTCACGTCGCTCATGCCCCAGACCGAGGCGTTGGCACCCACGATGGTCGCAGGGTTGTGGTTGATGGAGAGGTCCTGCGAGAGCTGGTCGTAGACGCGCTGCAGGAAGGTCACCTGCGTGCCGAAGACGACGTGCGCCCCTGCCTTCGCCGCTCCGGAGGCCAGGGCGACGGCAGTCTCCTCGGCGATGCCGACGTCCAGGTAGTGCTCGCCGAGGTCCGCGCGCTGGGAGGGCCCGAGGCCCAGGGTGCCGGGCACTGCGGCGGCGAGCACGAGGAGGTCGCGGTCCGACTTGGCGCGCTCGAGCAGGTAGTGCGCCGTGATGGAGCCGTAGCCCTCGCCGGAGCCCTGGCGGAGGGGACGCCCCGTGGCGAGGTCGAAGGGGGCGTTGTAGTGCCAGGGCTCGGGGTCCTGCTCGGCGGGGGCGTAGCCCTTGCCCTTCAGGGTGTTGACGTGGACCACCACGGGATGGTCGATGTCGCGGACCTCCTCGAAGGCGGCGACGAGGGCCGCGCAGTCGTTGCCGTCCGCCACGTAGCGGTAGTCGAGGCCCATGGCCCGGAAGAGGTTGTCCTCCGCCTTGCCCCCCGTCTCGCGCAGGCGGGCGAGGCCCGCGTACATGCCGCCGTGGTTCTCGGCGATGGACATCTGGTTGTCGTTGAAGACGATGACGAAGTTGCTGCCCAGCTCGCCGGCGACGTCCAGGCCCTCGAGGGCCTCTCCCCCGCTGAGGGACCCGTCGCCTATGACCGCGACGACGTTCTCGTGCCTCCCGGCGAGGTCGCGGGCCTTGGCCAGCCCCAGTGCCAGGCTGATGGAGGTCGAGGTGTGGCCGACCTCGAAGAGGTCGTGGTCCGACTCGGCGGGGTTGCTGTAGCCGCTGACCTCGTCGTAGCGCGCGGGGTCGAGGTAGGCGTCGACGCGCCCTGTGAGCATCTTGTGCGGGTAGGTCTGGTGCGAGACGTCGAAGACGAAGTGGTCGCGAGGCGAGTCGAACACGTAGTGCAGGGCGATCGTCGCCTCGACGAAGCCGAAGTTGGGGCCGAAGTGCCCACCGTGCGCCGCGGCGCGCCTCAGCAGCGCGTCCCGGATCTCCTGTGCGAGGACCGGCAGCTGGTCGCCCGCGAGGGCCTTCACGTCCTGGGGCGAATGGATGTTCTCTAGGTACATGCGCTTCCTTTCTGCGCTGCATCGGAACGGCGGCTTTTCTCGGGACCTTATTCCCCGGGGTGGGGCGCGCGAGAACGACGTCACGTACCTTCCCGCCCATCGAAACGCATGCGTAACGAAGCGGGCCGCACGACGTCAGAGGTCCGTCGCGCACAAGTCAGGCGCCCCCGTCGCGGTGACGGAGGCGCCTGGCGTCGGAACTACGTTGGCCTTAGGGCTACTGGATGCGGGTACGGCAGTAGGGGCAGACCTTCCAGTCCGCATTGAGCGGGCGGTGGCAGGTGGGGCAGACGTTGCGCACCTGCGTGTTGCAGATGGGGCAGACCACGAAGTCGCGGTCGATGGGAGCTCCGCACTTGGGGCAGATGCCGTAGTGCGAGAGCTGGTGCTCGCGCAGGGCGATGTCCAGGTCCTGCTCCTCGCGGTCGACCAGGTAGCTGCTGGGGCGCAGGATCACGTAGGCGAGAAGGCCCACGATGGGGATCACCGAGATGATCGCCCAGAGCCACCAGGGCTCGGCACCGCGCCGCTGGGCGTCGCGGATGACGTAGACGATGGAGAGGATATAGAGCATGACGACGCAGGCGACCATGAGGTAGAGCACCATGCGCACCTCAGGGGTGATGAGCTGGTCAAGTAGGTCTGACATTAAGGCTGTGCTCCTTTGCTGTCATAGGACGGCGCCACGCGGACGGACATGCTCGCGCCATGACCCATTTGGGTAGCTCGGGCAATTGTAGCAGATGGCTAGCGCAGGGCGGCCGCGACCTCTCCCGCAAGCGTGATGGAACCACAGGCGACGAAGGCCTCTCCCACCAGGGCGGCCAGCGCCTCTCCGCAGCTCGCATACTCCCCCACCGGCTCTGCGGCATGGGCGCGGAAGCGCTCGGCAAGCTCGTGCGCCGCCAGGGCGCGCGGCGAGGACGTCTGCGTGACGACCACGCGGGGGAACTCAGGCGCCAGGAGGCCGACGATCCCGTCCACGTCCTTGTCTGCCAGGACGGCGCAGAGGAGGGTGGGCCTCGATGCGGCCTCGGAGGCGACCTCCCTCACGGCCGAGAGGAACACTCCGACGGACTGCGGGTTGTGGCAGGCGTCGATGAGTCCCACGGGGTCGGCGCGCACCACGTCAAAGCGGCCGGGCGTGGGGCAGCAGACCACGGACTCGAAGAGCGCCTCGGGATTGAGCCCGCGTCCCAGAAAGTCCTCGCAGAGCACCACGGCACAGGCCACGTTGGCGGCCTGGTAGACGGGCTTCAGGGCCGAGAGCTCGCGGTAGCGCGAGCGCGGGGTCGTGACGTCGAACACCAGGGATCCGCCTATGCGCCCCGGTCGCCGCAGGACCTCGTAGCTGGCATGGGGAAGGTCCCCGTGGGTGCGCGGCAGTCCGGGATGGAGCTCCCCCACCGCGTCCTCGAGCCTCCGCGGCCTGAGGAGCGTCGGCACCACGCCCTCGTCGGCGCAGCGCCGGAGAAAGACGTCCTCGACGCTCGTGGGGGTGGCGGTGCCCACGCCCAGCACGCAGCTCCTGCCGGAGCGGATGATGGCGGCCTTCTCGCCCGCAATCTTCTCGAGGGTGTCACCCAGGATGCGGGTGTGGTCGAGGCCCACCCCCGTCACGGCGACGGACTCGATGGAGCCCACAGCCGTGGTGGCGTCCCAGCGGCCGCCCATACCGCACTCGAGCACCACGACCTCCGCCCCCAGAAGCGCGAAGGCGACGCAGGCGCCCACGGTGAGCAGGTCGAACTCGGTGATGTCATAGGGACGCTCGCCCGAGGCCTCCCGGGCGGCGTTGACGCGTCGTCCGGCCTCCGCCGCGGCGGCGATCGCCTGGGCGAAGTCGCGCTCGGATATGGGGGCTCCGCCCACCTCCAAGCGCTCGGTGTAGCTCACGAGCTCGGGCGAGGTGTAGAGGCCCACCCTGAGGCCCTCCCCGCGCAGGATCGCCGCCGCGTAGCGGGAGGTGGACGTCTTGCCGTTCGTGCCCGCGACCTGCAGGCTGCGGAAGCTCAGGTCGGGGTTGCCGAGCTCCGCGAGCATGTCCTCCACGCTCTCGAGCATGGGGCTGATGCCCAGCCTGAGCGTCGAGCGAAGGACGCCGAGCGCGTCGTCGTAGCTCAGCTCGGGAACGGGAAACGGGAGTCGGTACATGTCTTGCCTTCCTTCGTGTTCGCGACATGGACGCATGCGGCGACGTTTGGCGGATGGAGACCGGGAGGCCCGGGGTGAGAGGGCCCGCATGCCCCACCACGGGCGGAGGCTCGCCCCCTAGAGCCCGAGGAGCCTCAGTGCCTCCTCGCGCGTGCGCGCGTCGTTCTTGAGCGCGCCGCGCACCGCGGAGGTGACCGTCTGCGAGCCGGCGCTCCTGATGCCGCGCATGGTCATGCAGCTGTGCTCCGCCTGCAGGACGACGAGGACGCCCAGGGGGTCGAGCGCGTCGACCATGGCGTCGGCGATCTGTGCGGTGAGGCGCTCCTGGACCTGGAGCCTGCGGGCATAGCCGCTCACGCAGCGGCCTATCTTCGAGAGTCCCGTGATGCGACCGTCGCGGGGGATGTAGGCGACATGCGCCTTGCCCACGAAGGGGAGGACGTGGTGCTCGCACAGGGAGGCGAAGGGGATGTCCCTCACTATGACGAGCTCCTGGTTGTGGCCCTCCTGGAACTGTCTGAGCAGGTGGGAGGACGGGTCCTCGGCGTATCCCCCCAGGAGCTCCTCGCAGGCGCGCGCCACGCGGTCGGGGGTGCCCCTGAGCCCCTCGCGGTCGGGGTCCTCCCCTATGGCGAGAAGGAACTCCCTCATCGCCGCCTCCACGCGCGGCCTGTCTATCCCATGCGCCACCTGGGCCTCGTCCCGTTCCATGCACCTGCCTTCCCTCCGGCCGCGCGCGGGCGCGGCGCCATGCACCGTCAACGTCTGAATCAGTGCCGCAGCTCGGCCGCACTCACCACGTGCTCCATGAGCACGGCCGTCGTTATGGAGCCGATCCCGCCCGGGACCGGCGTGATGGCAGAGACGAGGGGCGCCACCGCGTCGAAGTCGACGTCGCCCACAAGCCTGCCCGCCTCGCCGTCCCAGTTTATGCCCACGTCCACCACCACCTGGCCGGGAGTGACGAAGTCCGCGCCGACCATGCGGGGCCTGCCCGTGGCGACGACGAGGACCTCGGCCCCGCGGCATGCGGCGGCGAGGTCACGGGTCCTGCTGTGGCAGAGCGTCACGGTAGCGTCACGCGCCTGCAGCAGCAGCGCCAGCGGACGTCCCACGACCAGCGAGCGCCCCACGACGGTCACGCGCCTGCCCGAGAGCCCGATGCCGTAGTGGTCGAGGAGGCGCAGGGCCGCCTCCGCCGTGCAGGGCGCGAAGCCACGTCCCCTGCCCGAGAAGACCTTGGCAAGCGAGAGAGGCGTGACGCCGTCCACGTCTTTCCCAGGAGCGAGCAGGGTGCAGGCAGCCTCCCCGTCGAGCCCCGCGGGAAGCGGACGGAACATGAGGCAGCCGGAGACCTCGTCGTCCTCGTTGACGGAGCGAATGGCCGCCTCCAGCTCCCCCTGGCCGCAGCCCTCGGGCGGCAGGACCCTCCTCAGGCCGATGCCGAGCGCGTCCGCCCTCTTCTGGAGGCCGCGCTCGTAGCTGAGGTCGTCGGGCCTCTCCCCCACGCGAAGGACCGCCAGCACGGGTGGCCTCCCGGCTTCGGCGAGGGCATCCACGCGCCGGCGCAGCCCCTCGGCGATGGCTGCGGCGACGGGGGCACCCCTCAGTTCCCTGGACATGCTAGCCCCTCTCCCTCAAGGCGCGCGTGACCGCGCGCAGCAGCGCCTCGGCCCTTGGCTCCCACTGCGCCAGGAGCGCATCGCAGCGGGCGTCGAGCCCATCCGCCACGTCGCGCCGCACGAGCGAGCGCGTGTTCACGTAGACGTTCAGGCTCGCCGCCGAGAGCGACGCCCCGCAGAGCGCCGCGGCGCAGCCCACGTCCGAGACGAGCAGCCGCGAGCCCTTCTCGCCCAGGAGCTCCAGCTGCGGGATCGCCCGGGCGACGAGTCCCATGAGCTCGAGGGGGACCTCGCAGGCGCCTCGGCCTGCCGCCTCGAGGGCGGCGGGCCTTCGGGGGTCGCCCGCGGGTAGGGCGTAGGCTCGGGTCAGAGGCTCGAGCGAGCGGGCGTCCTCGTCCACGAGCTCGACGAGCCTCAGACGGATCCGCCCGAGCTCGTCCAGGGCCTCCCTGACCTCCCCCTCCACATCGGCGTAGCGAGACTTGCCCAGGGTGAACTCTGCTGCCATGGAGCCCAGGGCGGCACCCAGGGAGGCGACGTAGGCGACGGCCGCGCCGCCTGCGGGACTCGACACCCTGGACGCGAGGTCGTGCGAGAAGTCCTCGCAGCTCCTCTGCGCTAGGCGGTCTTCCATGTTTGCTCCAAACGACGCCTGGGCACCGGGGCAGGGGCTCCCGGCACCCAGGATGCTTTTGCTTGACCCCGTCGATGTTCCCACAGCGCGCGCTCCGCGCGGACGGCGAAGGCGACGCTCTAGAAGAGGCCCACGATGCGGCCGTCCTCGGTGACGTCGATTCCCTCCGCCGCGGGCCGCTTGGGCAGGCCGGGCATGGTCATGATGTCGCCAGTGAGCACGACGACGAAGCCGGCGCCCGCGGAGATCTTCACGTTGCGCACCGTGATACGGAAGTCCTTGGGCGCACCAAGCTTTGCCGCGTCGTCGGAGAAGGAGTACTGGGTCTTGGCCATGCACACCGGCATGTTGGTGAAGCCCTGGTCCTCGAGCTGCGTTATCTGCTTCTCGGCAGAGGTGGTGAAGTCGACCCCGTCGGCGCGGTACACGCGCTTGGCGATGGCCTCGATGGACTCCTTGATGCCGCCGAGCTCGTAGGAGAAATGGAAGTCCGAGGGCTCGTCGCAGAGGCGCACGACCTCCTCGGCCAGGGCACGCCCGCCCTCGCCGCCCTTGGCCCACACCTCGGAAAGGGCCACGTTCACGCCCAGCTCCCTGCACTTGGCCTCGACGAGGTCGAGCTCGGCCTTGGTGTCGGTGGGGAACGCGTTGATGGCCACCACGACGGGCAGGCCGTAGACGTTCTTCATGTTGTCGACGTGCTGCAGGAGGTTGGGCAGGCCCGCCTCGAGGGCCTCGAGGTCCTCGTCGTTGAGGTCGGCCTTGGCCACGCCGCCGTGGTGCTTGAGCGCGCGGACCGTGGCGACCACCACGCAGGCGTCGGGCGTGAGGCCCGCGAGGCGGCACTTGATGTCACAGAACTTCTCGGCGCCCAGGTCGGCCCCGAAACCAGCCTCGGTCACCACGTAGTCGCCGAGCCTCATGGCCGTGGTGGTGGCAGAGACGGAGTTGCAGCCGTGGGCGATGTTGGCGAACGGGCCACCGTGCACGAACGCGGGATTGTGCTCGAGGGTCTGCACCAGGTTGGGCGAGATGGCATCCTTGAGCAGCGCCGTCATGGCGCCTTCCGCCTTGAGATCGTGTGCGGTGACGGGCTTGCGGTCATAGGTGTAGGCCACCACGACGCCCCCCAGGCGCGCCTTGAGGTCCATGAGGTCGGTGGCCAGGCAGAAGATGGCCATGACCTCGGAGGCCACGGTGATGTCGAAGCCGTCCTCGCGCGGCATGCCGTTGGCCACGCCGCCCAGGCCGTCCACGATCTTGCGCAGCTGGCGGTCGTTCATGTCCATCGCGCGCTTCCACACGATGCGGCGCGGGTCGATGCCCAGCTCGTTGCCCTGCTTGACGTGGTTGTCGAGCATGGCGGCCAGCAGGTTGTTGGCGTTCTCTATGGCATGGAAGTCGCCGGTGAAGTGCAGGTTGATGTTCTCCATGGGGATGAGCTGGGCATAGCCACCACCAGCCGCGCCGCCCTTTACGCCGAAGACGGGACCCAAGGAGGGCTCGCGCAGAGCGAGCACCGTCTTGTGACCGAGGGCGTTCATGGCGTCGGCCAGTCCGACGGAGGTGGTGGTCTTGCCCTCGCCGGCGGGCGTGGGATTGATGGCGGTCACGAGGACGAGCTTGGCCTTCTTGGGCTTGTCGGCCATCTTGGTGACGTCCACCTTGGCCATGTGGTGGCCGTAGGGGATGAGCTCGTCGTCGGTGAGGCCCAGCTTCTCGGCAATCTCGCCAATGGGCCGAATCTCGGCCTCCTGTGCGATCTCGATGTCTGACTTTGCCATCGCTTACTCCCCTTCTCCGGACGCAACGCTCGCCTTTGGACTCACGGGACACATGCTAGGGAACGTGCCCCGGCTCCCCACGCCATTTTGGCAAGAACTCCTGCGCCAGGGTTGGTCATTTTGCGCCGATGAAACCAGCCGCCCGCAGGTGGTACGACAATGACAATCATATTGAACGGAATGCCCGAGCCACACACCCAAGCTTCGGCGCGTGGGGGTAATAGGCAGAATCACCCATACGATGGCGTGTTCCGGCACGCATTGGGCTTCGCCGATGGCAATGCCCCCGGGCGGCTGCCCGCAAGGATAACAGGGCGCCCTGGGTGGAGCAGGCCGCGCGTACGAGTGCTCTGTGCGTGCGGCGCCCGTCGCGCTTGCTAGAGTTGCCTTATGCGGGCAAGGGCTCTCGCGACCTTGGAATCCTGTGCGACCAAGCTCCATTCGCCGCGGCCCTCGACCATGGAAAGAAGGCCCTTCCTCACCATTGATGCCGGGGGTCGCACCATGTCTGCCGCGTTGCCGGGGGCGAAGACGTGCTCGAAGAGGGGACCGGCAGGGAACCTCTCACCTTGCTCCGCCGCGCAGATGACCTTCTCCGCCAGGCCTGCGAACCTGGCGAGATAGGATGCTGCCTCCGTCGCCTCCTCAAGCTGAGCCGAAGCCGCCGCTGCCCCGGCCCAGAAGGTAAGGGCGGTCTCGGGCAGGTGCTCCTCCAGCTCAAAGCCCGACACGAGGGCGTTCCCAGCCTTGAGCAGCGCATCCGCCTGCGCCTTGGATGGATGGGCCAGCAGCTGGGCGCAGATGCCCCCCATGACCCCACCGAGGCTCGAGAACAGCTCGCGTTCACGAAGAGATGCGGCGTCCTCCGCTCGCCCGCACTGCTCGTACAGAGAGGCGAGCACCGAGGAGGTTCCTATGGGCGTTGCCCCAACGATGCCTTCAAGCAGGGCGATCGCCTCCCCCAACCTGTCATCTTGCCTGCGGAGGAACCCCGCCCTGATGAAGCGCGCCAGGGCGAGTTGCCTCGCGTCCTCGGAGCGAGCCTCGACACGGTCGAGGCAGTCGAAGGCGCTATCCCTCAGCTCGTCGGCTCGCGTGGGATCCGCCGCGCTCCGACCAAGGTAGAACATTGCTGCCTGGAGTAGCCAAGGCAGGCAGAAGGGGTGCTCTGCCGTCACCGACCTGATCTCTGCGTAGGCACCCTCGGGGTCGTCGTTGGCGCGCAGGGCAATTCTCGCCGCCGTCTCCCTGACCTGGCCTTCGTCCAGCTGGGAGTCCCAATCGAACAGCTCGTCAAGCGACATCCCAAACTGTGCCGCTATGCTCGGCAGCAGCGCCACGTCGGGCAGGCTGAGCCCAAGCTCCCACTTGCTTACGGCAGCCTTCGTCACGCCAAGGAGGTCCGCGAGCTGCTCCTGCGTGAGCCCCTCGGCATGGCGCGCCCGTGCGATGGTGGCCCCGATGTTGGTCGCGCTTGTGTTCTGCATGATGGCTCCCCTCTTCAGGATGGCTCCCCTCTTCCGTGCAGGTCCATTCTCTGGCGCTGGTGCCTACCGCTCAAGCGAGCGCGAGTTGACCTTTTCGAGGGTTGAGTCAACTAGTCCCGCGGACGGACGAAGGCCTTCACCTGTCCGCTGAAGCGGGTGTCCAGCGCTGCAAAGAGCAGGGCCTCCAACGCGAGCAGGGGAACCATGGTCACAGCCATGCGCACGTAGACATGTGCGCTCGCTACGTCCATGCTGATGAGGAACGCCATCGCAAAGCCCGTCAGCACGACTGCGAACCCAATGGGCAGGGATAAGAGCAGCTGCAGCTGGCGCCTCTGGATGCGCAGCACCTGTGCCAGGGACAGCCCCATGCGGTTCAGGTTGCGCATGACGGGCAGGCTCTCGCGCACGTCGGAGAGCAGCCGGAAGTAGACGAGGCTGATGGAAGCCACTATGAAGATGACGGCCAGCATGAGCGAGATGTAGGTGTACATCTCGTACGAGTACTCCTGCAGGAAGATGGTCTCTATGCGAGGAATGAAGAGGAAGTCGTTCCCGTCCCCGAGGCCCACGCCTATCGTGCTGCGTATGCGCTCGCAGGCGGTACGCACCTCCTGGGCTTGGGCATCGTCATCCACGTCAAACGTGAAGACCCTCACGTCCACAAGGCTGCCCGTGTCCTGCAGCATCTGCCAGTCCGCATCGCTCACCACGTAACTGCCGCTGCGCTTGGCGGTGTCCAGTATGGGTGTGGACGTACCGACGACCTCCAGCACCCGGCCGCCTGGCACCTCCACCGAGCTTTCTGGCTCGGCCGCGCCGGAGACGTCAACCGCCTGTCCGTCTTCGATCGAGAGCGTCCTACCCGACTGCCTCTCGTATGAGCTCTGGGCAACGAACTTGTTCCCGAAGATGGTCTTCTCGGTCTGCAGCATGCCGTAGGAGTCCTTCGCGTACGCCACGCCATGGCTGGCGAGCTCGGCCTCGATCTCGCTGACGTCTGCCGACTCCCGCGCGTTGTCGCCATACGAGAAGTACCCGATTCCGAAGGGGATATCCCTGGTGATGTCGGCGCGGACCGTCGTGACGAGGGCGAGGGACACGACGATGGCGCTGAACGACATCGTGAGCATGAGGGTCGACACGAACATCGTCGTGACCGACCCCTTGAGGCGGTCCCTGAGCCCGGAGACCCAGATGGCGTTTCCCTCCCTCAGGTAATAGCGCGACCGCGCGACGCGCGAGATCACGAGGAACGAGAACTGGCGGTACGCGAGGAAGAGTCCGGCGAGCGTGGACGCGATGATGAGCCAGGATATGACGTCGACGAGCGCGTCGTGGGACTCCACGAACGTTCGCACGGACGGGATGACGCCGAACAGGCAGGTGCCGCAGCCGCAGGCGAGCAGGACGATGCCCAGGACGGCCAGGGGCTTCGAGAAGCGCATCTCGCGGCTCTCGTCGACCTTGGCGGCAAGCAGGTCGACGATGGGACGCCTGCATATCCCGCGCGCCTGCGCTGCGCTCGCCACCAGGAATATGACGGAGAACGTGACGACGGTCTGCACGATGGACGCGGACGGGAACTGGTATGCGATGTCGGCGACATGGATGATGCGGGCCATGAGCATGACCATGAGATGCCCGAAGACAAGCCCGATGACGAGTCCTGCGGCGATGGCGCTCACGCCAATCAGGAGGCTTTCGAGCACGATCGAGAGGGCGACCTGGCGCCTCGTCATGCCCATGGTGAGGAGGGCCCCGTACAGGCGCCGCTTGCGCTTCAGGAAGGCGCTGAGCGAAAGCCCCAGGAACCCCAGGGAGTACACGGCGATGAAGGCGATGGCGAGGCGCATGATGTCCTGCACGCTCTCGCTCTGCGCAAGCTGCGGATGGTTCATGTTGGCGGAGAAGACGAAGAAGACCACGATCGAGAACACGCTGCTCAGCCAGAACGCGACGTAGCTCTCCCTGTCGCGCATGACGTTGTTGAGGGCAAACCTGAAGAAGCTCATCCTACTTCGCCCCCATGAACTTGAGCACGTTCAGGATCTCGTCGTAGAACGCCAGCCCGTCTCCCTCGCGGTACAGCTCCTCCAGGATGCAACCGTCCTTGATGAAGATGGCGCGCGTGCAGAAGCTTGCGGTCTTGGCGTCATGCGTGACGATGATGGTGGAGGTGCCCCGACGCGCATTGAGGTCGACAAAGATGCGCATGACGCCCTCGGCTGCCGCCGAGTCGAGGTTGCCCGTGGGCTCGTCGGCAAGAAGGAGGCGTGGGCTGTGGATGATGGCGCGGGCGATGGCGGCACGCTGCGCCTGACCTCCCGACACCTCATACGTCCGTTTGTCGAGGATCTTGCCGATGCCAAGGCTCGCGGCAATGCTCTCGGCTGCGGCGTTCATGCGTGCAGGCGGGACGTGGCGCAACATAAGTGGGAGCATGATGTTCTCGCGGATGGTGAGCGTGTCCACCAGGTTGAAGTCCTGGAAGACGAAGCCGAGCTCGTTGCGGCGGAACTCGGCCGCCTCGGGCTCGCCCAGGTGGGAGATGTCGCGCCCGTCGATGCGAATTTCTCCCGAGCTGAGCGGGAGGATGCCCGAGATGAGGTTGAGGAGCGTGGACTTTCCCGATCCCGACGCCCCCATGATCGCTACGAACTCGCCCTCCTCCATCTTCATGGACAGGTCGTTCACGGCACGCACCTGAACTCCGGTTCCGTATATCTTGCTCGCGTGCTCGATGGTGAGAATCGCCATGAGGTTCTCCTTTCCGATTCGCTGCAAGCAGAATACGAAACGGCACGTGAGGGGCGCTATCGAGTGGAGTGACGAAAGATGACAGCCCCTGTCACTTTTGCACAAGGGGGATGATGGGCGCGAGTCGGGGGCGACGCTAGAAAACTATGTCCACTCGGGTTCCATGCCCAACCTCAGACCTCACCTCTATTTCGTGCCCAAGCTCGTCGAGCGCGCGCTTCACTACGTACAGTCCGACGCCTGACGACTGGTCGTGATCGCGTCCGTTGCTCCCCGTGAAGTAGAGGTCAAAGATGCGCGGCAGGTCGCGCGGGCGGATGCCAATGCCGTGATCGACAAAGCTGAGCTCCACGCTTCCGTCCGACTCCCCCGCGCCGACCTCGATCGACGACCCCGCGTCCGAATACTTCACGGCGTTATGCAGTATCTGCTCGATGACGAACGCGAGCCATTTCCTGTCGGTGCGCACGCGCAGGCTTGCGTCGATGCCTACAGTGGGGAAGACCTCCCTCTGCGCGAAGAGGCGCCTCTCTTTGTCAATAACGGCCTCTACCACCTCTTTGAGGGACAGGTCCTCGATGGTGAGGTCGGCCTGCATGCGCTCCATGCGCACGAGACTCAGGATGAGGTCGAGCTGCCCCTGCATGCGATCGAGCTCGCAGAGCGCACCGAACGAGTCCATGTGCCCGGGGTTCTTCTGAACCATGAGGCGCAGGACGCTCACGGGCGTCTTCATCTGGTGCACCCACTGCATGACATGCGTCCGCCAGCGCAGCATCTCGTCGTCTCGCTCGTTCAGCTGGCGCTGGTAGCTGCGGTAGGCATCACGCCTGCGTGTGACGTACGCTTCGGTGACGGGGTCGCCGCTATGGCGCCCCACCAGCTGTTCCATGGTCTCGACGTCCTCTTCCAGGCTTTCGTAGAACGCCCGCTTGCGCGCGAATCGCACGACAAGGAACACCGCCAGCACGAATGCCGCCACGAAGAGGAAGTAGGCGATGCCTGCGGCCGTCTCGAAGCCTCGGCCAAAGTGAAAGGCAAGGGCTATGGCAACGGACTCGAGGAGGAAGAGGGCCATGACGTCCAGATGATCCCTGAGGAAGAGCCTCATGGCCTTCCGCCCATGTAGAGACGATAGCCAACGGTGCGCACCACCTTGATCTGGGCGGGAATGCCCGCACTGGAGAAGCGATCGCGAAGCCGGCGGATGTTGACGTTCAGGGTGTTGGGCTCCACGAAGCCCTCCCCGTCCCACGCGGCCATGTACAGGTCTCCACGCGCAGCCGTCTTTGGATATGCCCTCATCAGGCATCCAAGGAGACTTGCCTCCGTGGCGGTGAGCTCGATCGTTGAGCCCTGGTACTCCGCCCTGAGGAGTCCCGGGAAAAAGACGAGCCCGTCGCAAGCGAGGGACTCGAGCTCCGTTGTGGCAAGTGCGAGCTCCCCATAGTTGCGGCGCATCTGCGCCTGCACCTTGGCGAGCAGCACGTCGAGGTCGAAGGGCTTCGTCACGTAGTCGTCAGCTCCCGCCTCCATGCCACGCACCTGGTCGGACGCGGCATCACGAGCCGAGACCATGACGATGGGGACGTGCGATGTCTCGCGGATGCGACGACACCAGAAGAATCCGTCGTAGCGGGGCAGGCTCACGTCGAGCAGGACGAGGGAGGGGTCGAGGGCACGGGCCTGGGCGTCTATGTCATCGAACGAGTCCGCCACGCGGCACTGGTAGCGATACCGCCCCAGCAGGTCTGCTACCTGGCCCGCGAGGGCGCTGTCATCTTCCACTATGAGGATGGGCCGCAGCGTTGCGCCCTCGGCCCGCCGCGCGCCACCATGTGCCGCCGTTGTCTTCTCCATGGTCATGCCTGGCCCTCCTTCTCTCGCGCCCAATTGGACCAGGGGCTCTCGGACGTTTCGATGGTGCGCCGCTCCGTCACTACCACGTCGACGCCCAGGTCATGCTCCCCCACCACGCCCATGGCTGCCAGGTTATCGGTAAGCTGCGCCTCGCGACATATGCCGACGGAAGTGCCAGGAAAATCGGCAAGCAGCGTGTCATAGAAGCCGCCCCCGTACCCCATGCGGAAGCCATGGCCGTCGAAGGTCAGGCCAGGCACGACGGCGAGGATGCTCCCGCCCGCCTCTGCCTCGCGCGCGACGTCCAGAAGGCGATCTGGCTCCGCAAGGGGCTCCTCCACGCCAAAGGAGCTGCGCTCGAGGCGGTCGAAGTCGTCGATGCGATACCACTCCATGAGACGAGTGTGGGGCACCACACGGGGGATGGCAACGACCTTGCCAGCCACCCACGCCTGACGTACGAGCCCGCGTGTGTCCACCTCCTCGCCTACCGAAAGGTAGGCGAGGACGATCTGGGAGCGTTGCCACTCGGACAGAGAGAGGACGCGGGAGGCGATGCCGGCATCGGCACGCTCTCGCGCCTCGGAGCCAAGGTCCTTGCGCGCCTGCCTGAGCCGCTTGCGAAGCTCCTTCTTGCGCGCGGTGACTTCCTTGTCCTCCATGTGCCTCCCCCAGGACCCAATTCACATCGAGGAGAGCTTACTCCACCCCGAAGCATGCGTCACAGGGAAGGAGGCGCGCCATCCTGCTGCAATGCAGGCAAAGGGAAAAGTGTCTGGCACAAGAACCCCGCCTCCTAGACCATCGAAACTCGGAAGGTCTACGATGGCAGCGCTGACTTCGAGGAGGGGCCATGAGATACGCATTTGCCAATGCCACCGTGATCGACGGAACGCTCGAGGCTCAACCCCAGGAGGGACGCTGCGTACTCGTCGCGGACGGACGCATCGAGTCCGTCGATGCGGGCACGGCCCCCTCCGGATACCGCGTGGTCGACCTCGGGGGCAGATTCCTACTGCCCGGCCTGATAAACATGCACGTCCACCTTGCGGGCAACGGCAGCCCGAAGTCGGGTGGCAAGGACCCCAAGAAGACGGTGGACGCCATCTTTGCCACTCCTGTCGGCGCGGCCGTCGCCCACCTCATGGTGGCCGGGTTCGCCAAGGCCGCACTCATGGGCGGCGTGACCACCGTGCGCACCGTTGGCGGCCTGCGCGACCTCGACACGCGCGTGAGGGACGAGATCGCCGCAGGCAGGAGGATCGGACCGCGCATCCTCGCCGCCAACGAGGCGGTCTCGGTGCCGGGAGGGCACATGGCCGGATCGGTCGCCGTCGCGGCGACGACCGTCGAAGAGGCCCTGGCCGCGGTCGATGCCGCCTGCGACCAGAACGCGGACCTCGTCAAGCTCATGATTACCGGCGGGGTCATGGACGCACGGGCCAAGGGAGAGCCCGGCGAGATGAAGATGCCTCCAGAGATGGTGCGTGCCTGCTGCGACCGGGCGCACGCGCGCGGTCGCATCGTGGCGGCGCACGTGGAGTCTCCCGAGGGCGTCCGCGCCGCACTCGAGGGCGGCGTCGACTCGATCGAGCACGGCGCCAGGCCGGACGAGGACACCATGGCCCTCTTCGCCGAAAGGGGTTCCTTCCTGGTGACCACGCTCTCCCCCGCCCTCCCCTATGCGCTCTTCGACAGAAGCGTCTCAGGCGCCTCCGAGATGGCCCAGTTCAATGGCAAGGTCGTCTTCGACGGCATCAGGGAGTGCTCGAAGGCGGCACTTGCCGCCGGGGTGCCCGTGGCGCTCGGCAACGACGTGGGCTGCCCCTGGATCGCCCAGTACGACTTCTGGCGCGAACTCGTCTACTTCCACAAGTACGTGGGCGCAAGCAATGCGCTCGCCCTGCATACCGCAACCCTCGGCAACGCCCGGCTCGCGGGCATCGACAGGGTGACGGGCTCCGTCGAGGAGGGAAAGGACGCCGACCTCGTCGTCTGTGCGCGGAACCCCCTCGAGGACCTCAAGGCGCTTCGCGAGGTCGACATGGTCATGGCACGCGGCATCCTCGTACGGCACCCCCATGTCAGACGCAACGCCCTGCTCGACAGGGAGCTGGACAAGTTCCTGGATTAGCCTCGCGGCGCACGCGCTACCTGACTCTAGCCTCGTCCACGAGCGCCTGGGCCTGAGCCCCCAGGGCGTCGGCCACCGGGAGCGCAAGCTCTCGACCCCGCGTGAGCGCGAGGAGCTCCGGCGCGGCCATCACGATGGCCTGGGCGCCATGCTCGACCGCCTCGCCCACGAGCTCGTCAAAACGTGCCAGGTCGCGCGCCGAGGGTTCCTCTCCCCCGGACACGCGCCCGATCACGGCGTCGACCCACTCCTTGTCCTCGTCGTTGGGCGTGAACACCGGAACGTGGCTCGCCGCGATGGGCGACTTGAAGAACTTCTCGCGCATGGTGGTGGACGTGCCAAGGAGAAGTACGCGCACATACCGCGCTGCGACGATTCTCCTCCAGCTGGCCTCGACCACGCTCAGCAGCCGCACGCTGGTCGTACCCCGCAACTCGCGGAGGACGAGGTGCGCGTCGGTCCCCACGATCGCGACGAGCTCGCAGCCACGACGCTCGAGCGACTCGACCGCAGGGGCGAGGAGCGCGACCAGGCCCTCCCTGTCGCCCTCGCCGGCGAGGGCGTTCGTCAGAGCGGCATCCACGGACGAGCGCTCGACCTGCGCGGCGGTCTCGCCCAGCTCCTCCCCGAGCACGTCCGTGAAGTGGCGCATGCCTGCCTCGCCCGTCGCCAGAACGATGCCCATCTTCCTCATGAGACCCCCGTCCGCCGGCGCGCGGCTAGCTCAGGAGCATGCGGTCGTTGGCGAGCTCGCCGCCGCTTGCCTCCTCGAACTTGAGGAGCAGGTCGTGGACCTTGAGCGCGCGCTTCTCCTCGCCGCTCACGTCGTAGATCACGTGGCCCTCGTGCATCATGATCAGGCGGCTGCCCAGGCGGATGGCGTCGTTCATGTTGTGCGTGATCATGAGGGTGGTGAGGGAGTCCCTCTCGACGACCTGGGCCGTGAGCTCAAGGACCTTCTTGGCGGTCTTGGGGTCCAGTGCCGCCGTGTGCTCGTCCAAAAGCAGGAGCTTGGGCTTCTTGAGCGTGGCCATGAGCAAGGTGAGCGCCTGGCGCTGCCCGCCCGAGAGCAGGCCGACCTTGGAGCTCAGACGGTCCTCGAGGCCCAGGTCGAGCGAGGCCAGTCGCTCCGCGTACTCGGCGCGCTCGGCCTTCCCGATGCCCCAGGACAGTCCCCTGCCCTCGCCGCGGCGGCGGGCCAGAGCCAGGTTCTCGTCGATCTGCATGTCGGCCGCGGTGCCGCGCATGGGGTCCTGGAAGACGCGCCCCAGGTAGCGGGCGCGCTGGTGCTCGGAGAGCAGGCTCACGTCGGCCCCGTCGATCTGTATGACGCCCGAGTCGGGCGGGAAGACGCCGGCTATGGCGTTGAGCAGGGTCGACTTGCCCGCCCCGTTTCCGCCGATCACGGTGACGAAGTCGCCGGGCTCGAGGTGGAGATCCACGCCGACGAGGGCGGGCTTCTCGTTGACGGTGCCCTTGTTGAAGGTCTTGCTGACGTTGGTGAGGCGCAGCATCAGCGCTCGCCTCCCTTCGAGTAGGAGCGCCTCTGCCGCTGGCGCTCGACGACGGTGGGTACCACCAGGGCAAGGGCGACGATCACGGCCGAGAGGAGCTTCATGTCGTTGGCGTCGAGGCCCATCTGGAGCACGATGGCCCTGATGAGGAAGTAGACGACGGAGCCCACGACCGCCGAGGTGAGGCGGCTGCCGAAGGCCTGGAGCTTGCCGGGGGTGAGCCGGCCCAGGACCTCGCCGATGACGATGGCGGCGAGTCCGATCACGATGGCGCCCGTGCCCATGCCGATGTCGGCGTACTTCTGGCTCTGGCAGATGAGGGCGCCCGAGAGGCCCACCAGGCCGTTGGAGAGGGCAAGCGCTATGAGCTTGGTGACGCGTACGTCAATGCCCAGGGCGCGGCACATGTCCTCGTTGTTGCCCGTGGCGCGCAGGGCGGAGCCAATCTCGGTGCCGAAGAACCAGTACATGGCCGCCACCAGAGCCGCTGCCACCACGAGCCCCACGACCATGGCCGAGGTGGCCTGGTTGAGGCCCGTCAGCGCGGAGATGCGCGTGAAGACGGTGTCCACGTTGAGGAGCGGGGTGTTCGACTTGCCCATGACGCGCAGGTTGACCGACCAGAGGGCGATCTGGGTCAGGATGCCGGCCAGGATGGCGGGGATGTCGAACACAGTGTGGAGAAGCCCCGTCACCAGGCCCGCGACCACGCCGGCAAGCATGCCCAGTAAGATCGCGACCAGCGGGTCGAGCCCCAGCGAGACGGAGGCGACCGCCGCGACGCAGCCGCCCAGGGCGAAGCTGCCGTCGACCGTCAGGTCGGCAATGTCGAGCATCTTGTAGGTGACGAAGAGTCCGAGCACCATGACGCCCCAGAGGATTCCCTGAGAGACGGCACCCGTTAGAGCTGGCAGCATGCTACCCCCAAACCTGCGATGTGCCCCGGGTCGCCCCGGGGCACACGACGAACGTCAGAAACTGTCGTCCCATCCCGGGACGAGACGCGACCCGCGCCTAGGCGCCCAGCACGGAGAGGTCGACCCCGATGGCGTCGGCCGTGGTCTGGTTGGTCGCAAGGGTGCAGTCCTCCGCAGCGAGGTACTCGATGGGCATCTCGGCAGGCTTGGCCTCGCCCTTCAGGACCTTGACGGCCATCTGGCCGGCCTTGTAGCCCAGCTGGTCGTAGTTGATGCCATAGGTGGCGAGGCCGCCGTTGTCTACCATGCCCTGCTCGCCCACGATGACCGGGAGCTTGTGCTCGTTGGCGACCATCGAGACCGTGGACATGCCTGCGGCGATCGTGTTGTCGGTCGGCGCGTAGGCGACGTCCACCTTGCCCACCATCGACTCGACGACCTGCTGGATCTCGTTGGAGCTCGAGACCGAGAAGCGGACGGCCTCTAGGCCGCGGGCGGAGGCGGCAGCCTCGGCGAGCGCGACCTGGACGTCGGAGTTCGACTCGGCGGTGCAGTAGAGCAGGCCGACCTTCTTGGCGGAGGGGATGAGCTTGACCAGGAGGTCGAACTGGTCCTCGACCGGCGTGAGGTCGGAGCTGCCCGTTACGTTGCCGCCCGGGGCGTCGTTGGAGGCGACGAGACCGGAGGCCGCGAAGTCGGTGATGGCCGTACCGATGACGGGAATCTGGTCGGTGGCGCCTGCGACCGCCTGCGCGGCCGGCGTGCCGATGGCGAGGATGAGGTCATCCCCGTCGTTGACCAGCTTGGAGGCGATGGTCTGGCAGGCCGACTGGTCGTTCTGGGCGTTCTGCTGGTCGATCGTGTAGCTCAGTCCGGACTCGTCGAGCGCGCGGACGAAGCCGGCGTTCGCGGCGTCGAGGGCGGCGTGCTCGGTGAGCTGCAGCACGCCGATCTTGTAGCCCCCCTTGGAGCCCGTGCCGACGTTTCCGCAGGCAGCAAGCGCAAAGGAGGAGCATCCTCCCAGTGCCACGGCGAGAAAGGACCTTCTGCTGAGGCTGTTCATGGCAATCCCCTCTCTGAATGCACCGCAGGATGCGGCAGGCGTCTCGATGCTGTTGGTTATATCAGTTGGGCGGACGCCGATGGTTTCCTGCGTATTAAGTTATTTATGGGAAGGCTCGGGATGCCGTGCAATTCGCCCGAGAGCCCTAGAAGCGCTCCGCCACGAGGGCGAAGAGGGCGCCCAGGCACATGGTGGCCGGAAGGGTCACGACCCAGGCGGTCACGATGCTGCCGGCGACCCCCCAGCGCACGTTCTTGATGCCCTTGGCACTGCCCGCACCCATGATCGAGGTGGTGAGCACCTGCGTGGTGGAGACAGGTGCGCCCAGGGCGGTCATCGCCTCGATGGCGATGGCAGAGGCCGTCTGGCAGACGAAGCCGATGGCGGGCTCCAGCTTGGTGACGCCCTGGCCCACCGTCTTCATGATGCGCTGCCCGCCGATGGCGGTCCCCAGGGCCATCATCGCCGCGCAGAGCACCTTCACCCAGAGGGGCACGCCGGCCCCGGCATCGAGCATCCCCGCCGAGACAAGGGCGATGGTGATGATGCCCATGGTCTTCTGTGCGTCGTTGTTGCCGTGGCTGTAGGCCATGAACATCGACGAGGCGACCTGGGCCTTGTGGAAGAAGGAGTTCGCGTTATGGGCCGTGACGTCGGCGAAGGCCTCGAAGGCCAGGTTCATGAAGACGAAGCCCAGGGCCAGGCCGATGAGGGGCGAGGTGAAGAGGGGGATCACGACCTTGTCCACAACCCCCTCCCAGATCACGTCCTGGGGTCCCCCCGTGAAGACCATGGTCGCGCCGATGAGGCTCCCGATGAGGGCGTGGCTCGAGCTCGAGGGAATCGAGAACCACCAGGTGAAGAGGTCCCAAGCCACGGCGCCCAGGAGGGCGGCGAGGATGACGTGAAGTCCCAGCTGCACGCTCACCAGGCCCGTGGCGATGGTCATGGCGACCTTCTCGCTCGTGAGCGCGCCGACGAAGTTCATGGCCGCAGAGCTCAGGATGGCCACCCGGGGAGAGAGGGCGCGCGTGTACACCGTGGTGGCGATGGCGTTCGCCGTGTCGTGGAAGCCGTTGATGAACTCGAAGGCGAACGCGATGACGAGCACGGCGGCGAGCAGCGGGCTAGGCATTCTTCATTACCACGCTATGGGCAACGTTGGAGACGTGCTTGCAGTTGTCGAGCGCGTCCTCCATCTTGTCGAGCAGGCTCTTCCACTTGAGGGTGTGGATGGGGTCGTCGTGGGCGGCGAAGACGGCGCCGAGCGCCTCCCGGTAGACGACGTCGCCCTGGTCCTCGAGCTCGTTGACGCGCCGCATCTGCTGCGTGACGACGGGATCCTTCTTGAACCTGTCGAAGTGCTCGAAGAGGGTCTGGAGCTCGCGGGCGGAGGCCAGGGTGAGGTCGGCCATGTCCTTGGCGGGGGCGATCATCACGTTGACGTCGTAGATGGCGAAGCGCGCCGAGACCCCCTCCATGCCGTCCACGATGTCGTCCAGGAGGGTGATGAGCTGGAATACGTCGTCGCGGTCGAAGGGCGTGATGAAGGAGCGGTTGAGCTCGTCCATCGCCTGTCCGGTGAGCTCGTCGTGCCTGCTCTCGAACTCCTTCATCAGGGGGATGAGGGGCTTGGAGCTCGGCCACTCCCCCACGATTCTCACGAAGAGCTCCGCGGCTTCGACGATCATCTTCGACGACGCCCTGAAGTGGTCATAGAAGACGGCTTCCTTGCGACTCACGCGGCTCATAGGCCCCTCTTCTAGGGCGCGTGCCCATCTCGTTTTTTGACGAACCGTTGAATTCTACACCCGTGGCAGAGTGCCCTGCCACCGCAGGGCGTCAGGGCACTCGAATCCGTCTGTGGCGGGCGGGGGCCGCGGGCGGCAGGCCTATGCGAAGTCGGCGATCTGGCTCCTGAGCTGCTCCACCGCCAGGTCGAGCTCCTCCTGCTGCTGGCGTTTCTTCTCGATGACCTCGGGTGCCGCCTTGGCCACGAAGCCCTCGTTGGAGAGGGTGCGAACGACGGACGCGAGGTCTTTCTCCGCCTTGGCAAGCTCCTTCTGGAGGCGCCTGGACTCTGCGGCGAGGTCCACGAGCTCGCCCACCACGACGAAGGCCTCGAGGCCGCCGTCGGCAACCGAGACGGAGCCCACCGGGCGCTCCTGCCCGGCGTCGAGCATGAGCTCGCTCACGCGGCCCACCTTGCGGATGAAGCCCTCCTGCGAGGAGAGGACCGCGAGCTCTGGCTCGCTGGCGCGCACCGCCACGGCAAGCTCGGCCTTGGGCGAGAGGCGGTAGCGGGCCCGGGTAGAGCGCACGACGGAGATGAGGCGCTTGGCGAGCTCGAAGTCGCCCTCGGCGCGCTCGTTGACGAAGCCCGCGAGCGCCTCAGGCTCGGGCCAGGCGGCCGTCATGAGGAACTCGCTCGAATGGTCGTCCAGGGCGGAGGCGGGAAGCATGTCCCACACGCTCTCGGTCACGAAGGGCATCACCGGGTGGAGCAGGCGCATGCTCACGTCGAGGACGAAGACCAGGTTGCGCTGGACCTGCAGGCGCTCCGCGGCGACACCGTCCAGGAGGCGGCCCTTGCAGAGCTCGATGTACCAGTCGCAGACCTCGTTCCAGAAGAAGGACTGGATGTCACGGGCGTAGTCGCCGAACTCGTAGGCCTCGAGCTGCGAGGTCGCCGTGCGCACGGCGCGAGCGAGGCGACTGAGCATCCAGGCGTCCTCGGGGGTCTGCGCGAGCGCGGGGCCCGGCTCGTAGCCGTCGAGGTTCATCTGGACGAAGCGGCTCGCGTTCCAGATCTTGGTCACGAACCCGCGCGCCTGCTCGGTCCGGGGGCTGTCTATGAGCGCCTTGGTCTTCTTGTCGATGTTCGCGTCGAACTTGACGTCCTGGTTGTTGGTGATGAGCGTCAGCAGGTTGAAGCGCATGGCGTCGGCGCCGTACTTCTCCATGAGCTCCATGGGGTTGACGCCGTTGCCCTTGGACTTGGACATGCGGCTGCCGTCCTTGGCCAGGATCGTCGCGTAGATGTACACGTCGTGGAAGGGCACCTCTCCCGTGAAGTAGAGGGAGCTCATGACCATGCGCGCCACCCAGAGGGCGATGATGTCACGCGCGGTGACCAGCACCTTGGTGGGGTGGTGCCCCTCCATCTGCTCCGGGTGGTCGGGCCAGCCCTGCGTGGCGAAGGTCCAGAGCTGCGAGCTGAACCAGGTGTCGAGCACGTCCTCGTCCTGGTGCACGTGGTGGCCGCCGCAGTGGGGGCACACGTCCACGTCCTCCATGAGGGCGTCCTGCCAGCCGCAGTCGTCGCAGTAGAAGACGGGGATGCGGTGGCCCCACCAGAGCTGGCGGCTGATGCACCAGTCCTTGAGGTTCTCCATCCAGGTGAGGTAGGTCTGGGTCCAGCGGTCAGGGTGGAACGTGACCTCGCCGTCCCTCACGACCTCGCAGGCACGCTCCTTGAGCTTGTCCACGGCCACGAACCACTGCTCGCTGAGCCAAGGCTCGAGGGCGGTGCCGCAGCGGTAGCAGTGCATGACGGAGTGGTCCAGCTCCTCGACGTGGTCGAGCAGCCCATGCTCCTCGAACCAGGCCACGATGGCCTTGCGGCACTCGTCGCGGTCCATGCCGCTGAACTCGCCGTAGCCCTCCACCACGTGCGCGGTCTCGTCGAAGATGTTGATCTGCTCGAGGCCGTGGGCCTGGCCCATGGCGTAGTCGTTGGGGTCATGCGCGGGGGTCACCTTGACAAATCCGGTGCCGAAGCCGGCGTCGACGTGCCAGTCCGAGAAGATGGGGATCTCGCGGTCCATGATGGGCAGGATGACCGTCTTGCCCACGAGCCCCGCCTTCTTGGGGTCGGATGGGCTCACGGCGATGCCGGTGTCGCCCAGCATGGTCTCGGGACGGGTGGTGGCCACGGTCACGTACTCGACGCCGTCCACGGGCTCCGCCAGGGGGTAGCGCAGGTACCAGAGGTGACCCTTCTCGTCCTGGTACTCCGCCTCGTCGTCCGAGATCGCGGTACGGCAGCTGGGGCACCAGTTGACGATGCGCTTGCCGCGGTAGATCAGCCCGTCGTGGTACCAGTCGACGAAGACCTTGCGCACGGCCTTCGAGAACTCGGGGCTCATGGTGAACTTCTCGTCGTCGAAGTCGATCGAGCAGCCCATGCGGCGGATCTGGCTCACGATGGTCCCGCCGTACTCGTGCGTCCAGTCCCAGCAGGCGTCGAGGAACCTCTCGCGTCCGATCTCGAGGCGAGAGACGCCCTCGGACTTGAGCTTCTTGTCCACCTTGGTCTGCGTGGCGATGCCGGCATGGTCAGTTCCCAGGATCCAGCGGGTGGAGCGGCCCCTCATGCGGTTGTAGCGCACGAACGCGTCCTGGATGGTGTCGTCCATGGCGTGCCCCATGTGCAGGATGCCCGTGACGTTGGGGGGCGGGATCACGACGGTGCAGTCTCCCACGCCCTTGCTGCGCTGGTAGCAGCCTGCAGAGACCCAGCGGTCGATGAGAGCGGGCTCGCTGGCCTGGGGGTCGTAGGTCTTGGGCATCTCTTCCACAGGTACTTCCTCTCGTCTGGCCCGGGGCACGCGTTGGCACTCGTGTCTTGAGCGCGCGCGACCTTCGGGCTGGTCAGGTCTGCGCGAGGGGCCATGCCCTCGCGGCTAGCAAAGAAGAATAGCACGCAGCGGGTGGGGCCTCCCCTGCCGGATCGACCCGCCGCGCGTCGGGTTGCCCTGTCGTGCGCTACCCCACCACGCGGAGCTCGTGGCCGGACTTGGTGAAGGGATGGTAGCCGTCCTCCCCCATGATGCCGAAGTCCTCGAGGCGCACTCCGAAGCGACCGGGCAGGTAGATGCCCGGCTCGATGGTTATCACGGAGCCGACGGGGACGGGCTTGTCGTAGAGCCTGCCGAAGCTGGGCTGCTCGTGGATCTCGAGCCCCACGCCGTGGCCCAGGCCATGCTTGAAGTAGTCGCCGTAGCCGGCGTCGGTGATGACCTCGACGGCCAAGTTGTGGATGTCGCTGCCGATGCAGCCGGGCCTTGCCTCGCGGGCGCAGGTCTCGTGGGCGAGACGAACCACGTCGTAGACCCGGCGCTGCTCCTCCCCCGGTTCGCCCACGCACACGGTGCGCGTCATGTCGGAGTGGTAGTCGTGGTAGCCGGCACCGTAGTCCATGACGACCATGTCGCCCTCCCGGACCACGTACTCGCCCGGCTGGGCGTGCGGGTTGGCGCCGTTGGGCCCCGCGGCGACGATGGTGTCAAACGAGAGCGCATCCGCGCCATGCGTGAGCATGTAGTTCTCGAGCTCGACCTTGATCTCCTGCTCGGTCATGCCCGCCTTGACGAAGCCGCAGATGTGCTCGAAGGCCGCGTCGGTGATGTCCTGCGCATGCCGCATGAGCTCGACCTCCTCGGCGTCCTTCACGATGCGCAGGCCGACGATGTCGCCGTGCATGCGCGGGACGAGGCAGGCGGTCGATTGCTTTGCGCAGGCGACGTTGAAGGCGTCGAAGAAGGCGAGGCTGCAGCTGTCCTCGATGGCCACGACGCGGGCATGCGCCATCGAGATGACGCGTGCCGCCCACTCCGCGGGGGCAACGAGCTCCATGTCGATCTGCCAGGGGGTGTCGGCACCCAGGCGCTCCTGGAAGGTGTTGAAGTAGCGGGAGTCGGTGTGAAGCCAGAGCCCGTCGGCCGTGACGACGGCCGTGTGCGCCACCTCGCCGTCGAAGGTGCGCTCGGCACCCGTGAGCCAGCGCAGGTCGGGGTTGTTCCTCAGGATCGCGGCGTCGTAGCCACGCTCCCCCATGAGCGCGCGGAAGCGCCCGACGCGTCCCGCGCAGGCCTTTGCGTCTGCCATGTTCGGTTCCTCTCTAAGCGTCCTCTGCCGCGTGGGTGCGTCGCCCGTCCCGCAGCGGCAGTTCGATCCTTCTATTCCTCGGGCAGGTGGGCGTCGCACCAGGCGGCGGCATGCTCGGCGAGCAGGCCCTCGTCGACGGAGGAGAGCCTCACGCGCCCCACGGCCTGGGGCAGCGCCAGGAGGAAGCGGTTGCTGCGAGCGAAGCGCTCCCTCCTCAGGGCCTCCACCATGGCCCCCGGCTCGAGCTCGCACTCTATGGGCTCGACGCCCAGGCGCTCGAGCAGCTCGTCCTGCACCAGCACGTCGTCCACGTCGAGCTTGCCCTCCCCGGCCGAGATGCGGGCGGAGAAGCGAAGCGCCTCTCCCAGGAGCTCCGCCTCGGATGCCGCGGGGACCAGCGGGCGAAGGGCGCGCACGAAGTCCTGCCCATAGAAGAGCGACTGTCGCACGGCGACGGCCGTCGAGGAGGCGAGCTTACCGCGGGCCTTGAGCAGGGCCATGGCTTGGTCGAGGAGGACGTCCTCGTCGCCCTCCATGATCTGGGGCGTGGCGTCCCAGAGGTGCTCGAGCGCCGGCCTCGAGTCCGCGACGGCCGTGGCGACCATCAGCGCGAGCGAGAGGCGCGTGGCCTCCGAGTCGAGCGAGAGGTCCATCACGAGGGGATCGCAGAAGAGGTAGCGGATGCCCAGCCTGAAGCTGGCGACCTCCTCCCTGCCGTCCACGTCGAGCGCGCGGGGCGAGGCAGGCACCAGGAGCATGCCCGCGAGGTCGAGCGCCACGGCGGCCAGGGGGACCCCGCCGCACCAGACCGAGCAGGCCGCCTGGGCGAGCGAGAGCTCGTCGGCATCCCCCAGGGCGAGCACGAGGTCGTCCGAGGTGACGCCGGCCTCCCCCAGGCCGGCCATGAGGGCGCAGAGGGCGCTCACGTCCCGGGCGCCCGCACCGGCGGGGACGTCCACGCGGGCCGCCCTGAAGCCCGCGTCGGTGACCTGCCTGCGCAGGCGCTCGACCAGCGTCTCGTCGGAGCCCTCGGGCACCACGACGGCGCAGACCTCGGGCTTGCCGGAGACCGTCTTGAGGACGGACCCCAGGCCCTCGACGAGGTCGCGGCCCACGCGCACGTCGCAGGAGCCCCCCGGCACCGAGACCCACTGCCTCACCAGCTCGGGCAACCCTTCGCTCATAGCAGACCCTTCTCCCAGAGCAGCTGGGCCGCATCGGCGCAGACCTGCTCGAACGTCCTGTTCCTTATGTCGATCGTGTAGTCGGAGGCGGCCTCGTAGAGGGGCCTCCTCCGACAGTGGAGCCTCCTGGCGCAGTCCGCCGTGACGAAGTCGGGCCTGAGCTCGGGATGCCTGATCTGGCGGAGCGAGTCCTCGACGTCCCCGTCGAGGTAGACCACCGTGCCCATGCGGTGCATGAGCTCGCAGCTCTCCTCGCCCTCCACGATGCCCCCGCCACAGCTCACCAGCAGCGACTTGCGCGAGAGGAGGCCCCTGAGGACCTTCGCCTCGTCGCGTCGAAACGCCTCCTCGCCCTCCCGCTCAAAGATCTGGCAGACGCTGAGGCCGCGCATGCGCTCGACCATGCGGTCGGTGTCCACGTAGTCACGGCGGAAGAGCCCGCCCAGGTTGCGCGCCAGGGTGGACTTGCCCGCTCCGTGAAAGCCCACGAAGAAGATGTGGTCGCAGCCCTCGTGGACCACGTACCCGCCAGCCGATGCCATAGAGCCTCTCGAGAGGAAAGATGTCTTTCGTGACGATTCTAGCATCCGAGTCCCGGGCTACTCCCCCCTGAACCGGCGGTCTCCCAGCACGGCGCGCTCCACGACGCGCAGGGCCCGCGTGTACCAGAGGTCGGTCGTCGACTGGGGACGCACCAGCACCGTGCGCACGCCGGCGAGGTTGCCCGCGACGACGTCGGTGAACACCTGGTCGCCCACGAGCACGGCCTGCTCGGCGGGGACGCCCACCTTGCGCAGCGCGGCATGGACGGCGAAGGGCAGGGGCTTCATGGCGTGATGCACGACCTCGCAGCCCAGCTCGCGGGCCGAGCGCTCGACCTCGGCGGAATGGAAGTTGTTCGAGACGACGCAGGTCGCCATTCCCGCCTCCCGCACCCACCCGAGCCAGTCGAGGACCTGCGGGGGCGCGGCCTTCGCGTCGCGGGGCACGCAGGTGTTGTCACGGTCCAGAAGCACGCAGCGCACCCCCTCGGAGGCGAGGCGCCCGACGTCGACGAGGTCAACAGAGGCGACGTAGGCCGTTGCCTCGAAGGGACTACGAGGCATTGGAGATCGCCTGCAGGTGCTGGTCGTAGGTCTCGGAGAAGACGTGCTCGTTCTGGGTGATCCAGAAGTAGAGGTAGTTGGTGCTGGGCGGGTCCATCGCGGCCTTGATCGAGGCCAGGCTGGGCGAGCAGATGGGAGTCGGGGTCAGTCCCGCGTTGAGGTAGGTGTTGTAGGGGCTCTGGGTCTTGAGGTCGTCGGCGCTCACGGCACCGCCCGTCACGTAGCCCATCGTGGCATCGCTCTGCAGGGCCATGCCCTCCCTCATGCGGTTGTACATCACGGACGAGATGTTGCTGCGGTCCTCGTCGTTCAGGGCCTCCTTCTCGATGATGGAGGCGAGGGTGAGGATGCCGTAGTCGCTCATGTCGATGCCGTAGGTCTCCTTGATTCTCGCCTCCGCCGAGGCGAGGTCGAGGCTCGCGACCTCCTGCCCATATTGGTCGAGCATGGCGCGGATGACGGAGTCCGCCGTCGCAGGAGTGCCGCCGAAGTCGTAGGTCTTGGGGAAGAGGAAGCCCTCGAGCGAGTCGTTGGCGGCCCGTGCGAGGAAGGGGTAGTCGGCGACGTAGTTGGAGGCCTTTACCTGGTTGAGGAAGTCCTCGGCCGACACGCCGATGCCGCTCGAGCCGACGGCCTCCGCCGTCTTCTGGAGGGTGAGGCCCTCGGCTATGGTCAGCTTGCCCGCCGCGGAGTTGGGCCCGCTCACGAGCTGCCTCACGACCTCGGACACGTTGGCGCCGGTGAGGAAGTCGTAGGAGCCGCTCTTCATGCTCGACTCCGCGCCCTGGGCCTGAACGGCCTTGAAGAACTCACCGCTGTCGCCGATGACGCCGGCGTCGAGGAGGATCTGGGCTATCTGGCTGCCGCCCGAGCCCTCCGGGATGGTCACGGTGACCCTCTGCCCGGCGGCGACGGAGCCGCCCGCCTTGCCCGAGGACGAGAAGTGGCGCCAGGCGAGGGTGCCCGCACCCACGAGCAGGCCGCAGACCACCAGGAGCATGAAGGCGACCTTGGGCCAGCGACGGCGCGGACCGCCGGGCCTCTCGCCACGGGCATGAGAGCCGGCGTTTCCGGCAGCGCGACGGGTCGCGCTGACGCTCCGCTGCGAGACCCCTCCCGCATAGCCCGCCCTGCGGTCGGGCGTGGAGGACCCCCTCGAGCGACGCGTGTCACCGCCGCGGACGGGCCGGGAGCCGCGACTCGAGGGCTCGGGCGAGAAGTGCGATCCGTTGCGGGTCGGGTTGTCAGACATCAGGGACCTAATCTACTCGGGCGTCCAGCCAGGCCTGCAGGAACAGGGACGCCGCCACCATGTCGACGCGCCCGCGCATCGAGCGCTCGTCGTACCCCTGCTCACGAAGGATACGCTTGGCCTCCCTGGACGAGAGGCGCTCGTCGGCAAACTCCAGAGGAAGGCCGCAGGAAGCCGCGACCCCCCTCGCCTGCTCCATGACGCGCTCGGCCTGGGGACCCTCCTCGCCCGCAAGGGTGAGGGGGCGGCCGCACAGCAGGAGCTCGGGCTCGTAGTCCTCCAGGATGCGCCTGAAGCTGCGCGCGTTCTGGAGGACCTCCTGGGCCGGGAGCACCTTGACGGGAGAGGCGATGCTTCCGCTCGCGTCGCTCGCCGCGACGCCGATGCGCACCTCCCCTATGTCGAGGGCGAGGACCCGCATGCCGCTAGGCGCCCAGCATCTCTCGGGCGGCCTTCAGCGCCGCGTCGATTCCGGAGGCGTCGGTGCCGCCTGCCTGGGCCATGTTGGGCCTTCCGCCACCGCGGCCACCCACCAGCTGCGAGGCCTCCTTGACCAATGCACCGGCGGAGAAGCCCAGGGCGACGGCGTCGTCGGTCGCTGCCGCGAGCAGGGCGACCTTGCCGTCTGGCGTGGCGGAGGCGATGACGCAGGCGGCCTTCTGCCCGCCCATGCCGTCGCGGATGGTGTCCCAGGCGCTGCGGAGCTCCTTGCCCGAGAGGCCCTCGACGCGGGCGATGGCGCAGCGGTAGCCGCCCAGGTCGACCGCGGAGGAGATAGCCTGCGCCAGCTGGTCGCTGGAGGCACCCACCTTGGCCGCGTCCAGGCTCTTGCGCGCCTCGCGGAGCTCCGCCTCCAGGGCCTCGACGCGCGCCTTGAGGTCGGACGGGCGGCACTTGAGCGACGTCGCGACGTCTTCCAGGAGCTGCAGGCGCTCGTCCACGTACTCTATGGCGCCGGCGGAGGTCACGGCCTCGAGCCTGCGGGCGTTGGACCCCACGGAGCTCTCGCTCACGATCTTGAAGAAGCCGAGGTCGGCGGTGTTGCGGGCGTGGGTGCCGCCGCAGAGCTCGCGGGAGAAGGGCCTCTCGGACTCGCCGGTCGAGACCACGCGCACGACGTCGCCGTACTTCTCGCCGAAGAGGGCGACTGCACCGGACGCCTTGGCCTCCTCGATGCCCATGATCCTGGTCACGATGGGCTCGGCGGCGAAAATCTGCGCGTTGACCAGCCCCTCGACGCGCTCGACCTCGTCCTTGGTCATGGCCTCGAAGTGCGTGAAGTCGAAGCGCAGGCGGTCGGGGGCGACGAGGGAGCCCGCCTGGCTCACGTGCTCGCCCAGGACCTGCTTGAGCGCGGCGTCCAGGAGGTGGGTCGCGGTGTGGTTGCGTCGGATGAGCTCGCGGCGGCCGTGGTCGACCACGGCACGGAGCTCGCGGCCCTGGGCCACCTCACCCGCGACGACCTCCGCCACATGCCCCACAAGACCACCCTCGTGGTGGCGTGTGTCAGTGACCTGCAGGCTCAGGCCCTTTGCCAGGAGCCTGCCGGTGTCGCCCACCTGGCCGCCCATCTCGGCGTAGAAGGGAGTGCGGTCGAGGACGACCTCGACCCTCTGCCCCAGGGTGGCGGAGGGGACCTCCTCGCCGTCGCGGACGAGGGCCAGCACCCGGGCGCCCTCGAGCTCGTCGCTGTCGTAGCCCACGAACTCGGTCTGGGCGATGCGGTCGGAGAGGGAGACCCACACGTTGTTGGCCTTGCCCCAGGCGTCGCGGTTGGCCGTGGCGCGGGCGCGCTCGCGCTGGGCCTCCATGGCGTTGTCGAAGGCGCCCATGTCGATGCCATGGCCGGAGTTGGCGCAGATCTCGCGCGTGAGGTCGATGGGGAAGCCATAGGTGTCATGCAGCTTGAAGGCCACGGCGCCCGAGAGGTCCTCCCCCTCGCCCAGGGACTCGAGCTCGGCCTTGAGCATGGTCTCGCCGGCGTCCAGGGTTGCGCCGAAGCGCTCCTCCTCGGCGTTCACGATGCCGTCGATGAGGGCGCCGTTCTCCACCAGCTGCGGGTACACGTCCGCCATGAGGCTCGTGACCTCGTGGACGTAGTTGGAGAGGAAGCGGCCCTGGATGCCCAGGAGGCGTCCGTGGTAGACGGCGCGGCGCAGCAGGCGGCGCAGGACGTAGCCGCGTCCCTCGTTGGAGGGCAGGATGCCGTCGCCGATCATGAACGAGACGGCGCGGCTGTGGTCCGCGACGATGCGCAGGCTCTTGTCCACGGAGCCGGACTCGTGATAGGTCACGCCTGCGAGCCGCTCGCCCACGCCGATGAGCGTGCGCAGCACGTCGCCCTCGTAGTTGGAGCCCTCGTGCTGCATGATCGCGGCGATGCGCTCCAAGCCCATGCCCGTGTCGATGTTGCGGTGGGGCAGCTCGGGCATGGAGCCGTCCTCCTGGCGGTCGTACTGGGTGAACACGAGGTTCCAGAACTCGAGGTAGCGGTCGCCGTCGTCGCCGGGCGCCTCTCCCTCGAAGTCGGGGCCCTGGTCGAAGTAGATCTCGGAGCAGGGACCGCAGGGGCCGGTGGGGCCGGCGGCCCAGAAGTTGTCCTCCTCGCCCAGCCGCGAGATGTGGTCGTAGGCGACGCCCTGGGCGTGCCAGAGCTCGATCGCCTCGTCGTCGTCCTCGAAGACGGTCATGTAGAGGCGGTCCGCGGGAAGGCCGAGGTGCTCGGGGCTGGTGATGAACTCCCAGGCCCAGGCGATGGCGTCGGCCTTGGTGTAGCCGCCGAACGAGAAGTTGCCCAGCATCTCGAAGAACGAGAGGTGGCGGGAGTCGCCGATGTTGTCGATGTCGTTCGTGCGCAGGCACTTCTGGCAGGAGGTGGCACCTATCTCCCTCATGGTCTTGGTGCCCTGGTAGTACTCCTTGAACTGGTTCATGCCGGCGTTGGCGAGGAGGAGCGAGGGGTCCTCGGGGACGAGCGAGGAGGACGGATAGAGCTTGCAGCCCTTCTCCTCGAAGAAGCGCAGGAAGTCGCTGCGAATCTGCGCGGTGGTCATGGTCTTGTAGTCAGAGCTGCTCATGCTTCTCCTTGTGGTCTTACTTGCGGCGGTGGCGCCGAGCCAACCCATATATCATACGTGGCGCGCCCTTCGAGCGCGGCTGGGAATTGCCACTCAGCTACTTCTCTTCATCGTCTGCGCCAGACCTGCCGCGCATGGCATGCCGCGCGACGTTTTGCACCCGCGCCCCCAGGCCGACCCCGGCCGCGTCCGGCCGGGGCTCGGGCCGCACCGCATGCAGGCCCTCGGGGCTCACCAGCCGCGTGCTCTCGAAGAAGCGGTCGTCGTCCAGGGCGTCGAAGGAGGGCTCGATGCGCCCCTCCTCGTCGCGGAAGGGGGTGCTCCTGAACAGCGCCCCGTCGTACGAGACGAGCTGCCGTCCGCTCTTCGACTCGAAGAAGTAGACGAAGACGCTGCGGGCCGCGGCGGTGAGCGGTATCGCCAGCGCCATGCCCAGGACCCCGCCCAAGGCGTTGCCGATCACGATGCCCAGAAGCGAGAGCGCCGGATGCACCTTGACCGACGACTGCATGACCAGGGGAGAAACCACGTTGTCCGTCAGGTTCTGCACCACCACCGACACGAGCAGGGCCTCGAGGGCGAGCACGGGGCTCACCGAGAGCGCGAGCAGCACGGCGAGGGCGGAGGCGATCCAAGGCCCCACCACGGGCACGAAGTGGAACACGCCCATCGCGATGGCCATGAGCCCCGCGTAGGGGTGTCCCATGAGCGCGTAGCCCACGAAGGCGAGGAGCCCGCCCACGAGCGAGGTGATGGTGACGCCCCTCATGTAGCCGCCCACGGACCGGCTCATCACGGCGAGGAGCACCGAGAGGTCCCTGCCGTGCGCGGGGCCGGCGATGACCATGAGCTCGCGCGCAATCCTTGGGTAGTCCTTCGCGAACCAGTAGCCCAGGACGAGGCCGAGGAAGAGGGTGAAGAGCCCTCCCACGGCAGAGACGGCGTTGCGCACGATGCCGCTGGAGAGCCGCTCCACCAGCTCGGAGGAGGTGTTGAGGCCCAGGTTGGATATGGCGGTCACGAACTGGTCGAGGCTCTGCTGGACCTCTACGGTCTTGTCGCTGCCAAAGGACTCCCAGAACCCACCCATGGTCGCGCGCAGCTGCGAGACGTACACGGGCGTCCTCTGCAGGACCTCGAGCAGCTGGCTCATGAAGGGCGGTCCCAGCAGGACGAAGACGAGGGACGCGACGAGGAGCACGAGCAGGAGGGAGGCGAGCGCGGCGAGCGCGCGGCCCACTCCCCTCCCCTCGAGCCAGTTGGTGATGGGGCTGCAGACGAAGCCGACGACCACCCCCACGATGAGGAGCTCCACCGCGGGCCACACGATCACGAGCGCGCGGCTGGCCAGCCAGACGGCGAGCAGGCAGCCCACGGTCGCCCAGGCCCGCAGGGCGACCCTGCGGGCCATTTCGTCGCTGGCGCCACGGTCGTGGGCGTCGGTCTGGGGCATGAGGGCTCCCTTCCGGCCTAGCGCATGAGCCCCTCGGGGTCGATCTTCTCCTGGACCTTCTTGAGCGTGCGCCTCAGGAGGCGCGACACCTGCACCTGGGAGATGCCGAGCTTCTTCGCTATCTCGACCTGGGTGAGGCCGTCGATGAAGCGCATGCGTATGATCTCCTGCTCGCGCGGAGAGAAGTCGCGGATGGTGTCCTCGATGACCATGCGGTCGTCAGAGGAGGCGAGCTCCTCGTCCTCGCTGGCGTAGTGGTCCAGGACCGAGGGGCTGTCGTCGTCCCCACCCGAGCTCGGCGCCTCGAGCGAGACCGAGCTGTAGGCGCTGGAGGACTCCATCGCCTCGAGCACCTCGTCCACCGTGGAGTCGAGCTCGCGGGCTATCTCCTCCACCGAGGGGCTGCGCTGCAGCTCCTTCGTGAGCTCGTCGGTCACCTGGTTGACCTTGGCCGAGAGCTCCTGCAGGCGACGGGGCACGCGCACCGACCAGCCCTTGTCGCGGAAGTGGCGCTTGATCTCTCCCGTGATGGTGGGCGTGGCGAAGGTCGTGAACTCGAGGCCGCGCTCGGGGTCGAAGCGGTCGATGGCCTTGATGAGGCCGATGGAGCCCACCTGGATGAGGTCGTCCAGCGGCTCGCCGCGGGTCTTGAACTTGGACGCGAGGAAGCGGACCAGGTTCAGGTGGCTCTCGATGAGCTGCTCGCGGGCCTCCTCGTCGCCCTCCTCCTTGTAGCGGCGGAAGAGCTCGCGCGTGCGCCCCTTGTCCCAGGCGAGTTTGCCGTGGGTGAGGCGCGCGGAGCTCCTACGACGGCGGCGCTCGGCCGAGGCGGACGTTGCGTCGAGGCTAGGCATGGGCAACGACCGTGCCCTTCGCGAGGTGCAGGACGCCCTCCTCGGTGATGTCGAACTCGTCGCAGATGGCCGAGAGGAGCAGGCCCACCATCTCGAGGCCATCCTCCCCTGCGCCCCCCTCCGACTCGTCGGGCTCGCCCTCGCCCAGCACGAAGTCCATGCGCACGGCACGCTCGCCCAGGCGGAAGCTGATGTCGCAGGACTCGGGACGGGTCGCGCAGCAGTAGACGAAGCCCTCCTCGGCGGCCATGCGGACGTCCTCCACGTCGTCCACGCTCATGTCGCAGGCGACGGCGAGGCTCGCTGCGGTCATGCGCACGGCGCGCGCGTACTTCGCCTCGGCGGGAACGCTCAGGCGAACCATGTTCTCGGTCATTTCTCTCCTTGTCAGGGGCGCTGCCAGGCGACGCCCGCGTGGTGTGTGGTCGATCCTCAGCTGGGAAGGAGGCCGATGCTACTCCTCGGCGTCGTCCTCGTTCGTGGTGGCGTCGCCGCCCTCGCCCGCCCCCTCTTCCACCTTGGGGCTGCCATTCTTGGGGTCGTCACCCTTGGGACTGCCGTAGGTCACGTACCCCGTGGGCTCCTTGGCGTGATGCGGAGAGGAGGCCGGGCCGCCCGCGAGGGAGGCGTCGTCCGCAGGGGCGAGCTTGGCCGCGCCGCGCTCGCCAGGCACGTGGGCGAGGCGTGAGACGATTCCGTTCACCGAGTTCGCCGCGTTGTTGGCGACCTTGGTCACGGCGTCGGTCACGCCGACGGCGGTGCCGGACACGGTGGAGACGTCGCCCAGGATGCCGTTCACGCGCTCGAGGCTGACGTTTGCCTGCGTCACGGCGACGTCGAGCTTCGCCGCGATGGGGTCGGCCTGCTTCAGCGCGGGCTGCAGCTCGTCCATGACGCCGTCCAGCTTCGAGATGATGGGCTGCACCTGCTCGATCGTCTCGTTCGCAGACCTCGTCACCTCCTCGACGGAGGAGCGGGCCTTCCTGAGGGTGAGCGCCAGCTCGACGACCGCCCATATCGCCGCGGCCACGAGTGCCAGGATCAAGATGCCAAGAGGTGTGAGGTCCATGACCTGCCCTTCCCTAGTGCGTGGGCCGCAACGCACGGCGCGGCCACGTGGTCGGGTCCAATTCTAGCCGTTCGTGCCGTCCTGGCCAGGACGGCCGTCCTGCGCGTCAAGATGGTCCCTTCCCGCAGCCTCCACGCGCCAGGCCTCCCAGCCCCTCGGCCCCGGATGGTAGAAGTCGCCCCGCGAGAGCCCGTCGGGAAGGTACTGCTGGGGCACCCAACCCGCCGGGAAGTCGTGGGGGTACAGGTAAGCGCCATAGCCCTCGGAACCCGGGCGATGGCGGTCGCGCAGGTGGCTAGGCACCTCCCGGCGTGGCCCCTCGCGCACCTCGCGCAGGGCGGCGTCGACGCCCGCCTCGGCGGCGTTGGACTTCGGGGCGAGCGCCATGTAGGTGGCCGCCTGCGCCAGGTTGATGCGACACTCCGGGTATCCGATGACCTCGGTCGCCCTGAAGGCGGCCTCGGCCACGAGGAGGGCCTGGGGGTCGGCGTTGCCTATGTCCTCGGAGGCGAGGATGAAGATGCGGCGCGCGATGAACTTGGGGTCCTCGCCCGCGTCGATCATGCGGGCGAGCCAGTAGAGGGCCGCGTCGGGGTCGCTCCCGCGCATCGACTTGATGAAGGCGGAGATGACGTCGTAGTGCATGTCGCCGGACTTGTCGTAGCTGAGGCCGCGGCGGGGGTTCGCCTCGCGCACGTGCTCGGAGGTGATGGCAAGGGGGTGGGAGGGGTCGGCCTCGGCGGGGTCTCCGGTGGGAAGGGCCATCTGGCTCGCGAGATCGAGCGAGGTGAGGGCGGCGCGGCCATCTCCCCCGGCCAGGGTCACGATGTCGCGCAGCGCCTCGTCCTCGAGGGCGAAGGCGCCGGCCAGGCCCTGGGGGTCCGCCACCGCCCGCAGGACCAGCGTGCGCAGCGACTCGTCGTCGAGGGGCTGGAGCTCGACCACCCGCGAGCGGCTGATGAGCGCTGAGTTGACCTCGAAGTAGGGGTTCTCGGTCGTGGCACCCACGAGGACGACCACGCGGTCCTCCACGGCGTGCAGCAGCGCATCCTGCTGCGAGCGGTTGAAGCGGTGGATCTCGTCCACGAAGAGGATGGTGCGCCTTCCCTGGACGAGTAGGCGGCTCTCCGCCGCGTCCACCTCGCGACGGAGGTCCTTCACCGTGCCCGTCACGGCCGAGACCTCGACGAACTCGGCATGGGTGCCATTGGCGATGATCCACGCGAGCGTGGTCTTGCCCGTGCCGGCGGGCCCGTAGAGGAGGACGGACGAGAGCGTGTCGTGCTCTATGGCCCGCCTCAGCCACGACCCCTCCCCCACGGCCTGCTCCTGGCCCACGAACTCGTCGAGGGTCTGGGGCCGCATTCGCACGGCGAGAGGGGCGTTGGCCTTGCGCTTGTAGCGCTCGACGCTTGAGAAGAGGGTGTCCATGTGGCCCTCTACGCCCGCACGCCGTCGAAGTAGCGCCGCCTGGGGAAGAGCGACCTAGCCTCGGGGAAGATCTCCTGGCAGATCGCCACGAAGTAGTCGTCGGTCATGGCGCTGATGAAGTCGCAGACGGTCTGGTCGGGGTCCGTCTCCCAGTCGTACTCGCGCCCGTAGTGGCCCAGGTGCCGCTGGAGCGGGAGCACGTGGTGCTGGAACACGGCGCTGCCCTCGTCACCCTCGGCCAGGGCATCCAGCTCGTGCTCGTAGAGGCGGTGGAAGTACTCCCCCACCTCGCGCGAGAAGTCGCCGTTGACCTCCGCCGAGCGGTAGATCTTCTGGTAGTTCTCGCGCTTCGCGCGCCTGAGCTCGGCGAACCCCTCCACGCTCAGGGCGATGCGGTCCTTGCCCAGGCTGTTCTCGACCACGTCGGCCACGAAGGCCGAGAGCGCCCACGCGTTGTAGGCGCCTCCCAGGCCGTCGTCGAAGCTGTCCTCGTCGCAGATGCCGGCGCGGATGGCGTCCTGCCGGTCCTTGCCCACGTAGGCGATGATGTCCGACACGCGGACGACGCAGCCCTCGAGGGTCATGGGGCGCAGGCGCCCGATGGCATCCTCGCCCGTCTCCCAGCAGCCCGCCACCACGCGGTCGAAGGTGTCGAAGTTGGTGAGTCCGCTGGTCTCGAGCCGCTGCTGCTCGAACTCGCCGTTGTGGCAGATCACGCCGTCGAGGGTCTGGAGCGAGAGGTTGCGCCCGTAGAGGCGGTCGAGCACGCGCACGCTCTGCACGTTGTGGAAGAACCAGCGCCCCGTGCGCTCGTGGAAGACGTCGTTGAGGCACTTCTCGCCCACGTGGCCGAAGGGCGTGTGCCCCAGGTCGTGGCCCAGGGCTATGGCCTCGATGAGGTCCAGGTTGAGCCCCAGGGCGCGGCCGATGTCCCGCGCGACCCTGCCCACGAGCTGCTCGTGGAGGCCGCGGCGGCAGAGGTCGTCGTTGGGCCTGAACGAGAAGACCTGGGTCTTTCCGTTGAGCCTGTTGTAGGCGGGGATGTGGAGGATCTTCTCCGTGTCGCGCACGAAGGCGGGGCGCAGGGCGCTGTCCTGGTCGCGCTCGTCGTCGCGGCGGATCGCCGCGAGGTCCGAGGTCGCGTAGTGCGAGAGCGTGCCCGACGCGCGCTGCTCGCGCACGCGCGCGGCTGCCTCGTCGGAAAGGCGCCCCGTGAGCAGCGGCGCCAGCCTGTTGGTCTGCATGGTCCCTCCCGGCATGGCCTCGACCGTCAGGGACGCGAGCCTGCGCGCTGCACCTGGGCGACGTCAGCCATGCGATAGCTGTCTTCTGACGCCCAGTATAGGAGCAGCCTGGGACCTAGTGCCTGGGGCCGTCCCCCGCACATGCCGGTGGCTCGTCCGTCTGCGCGGTATCTCCACCTTGCGCGGGCTCCTCGCCCGCACCGTGGGCCCAGCCATCTCCGGCCCCCTCAGGCGCGACCACCTCCCCCGCCTCGGAAGCGCGGGATATGTAGCAGCTCTCGTTGGCGGCCTGCACCTTGAGGCCTAGGCGTCGCTGCAGCCTGAGGGAGTCCCTGTTCTCCGGCCACACCTCGCACCAGGGCCTGAGGCCACGCGCCAGCTGGTCCTCGATCTTGGCGCGCTCGAGCGCCTCTCCCCAGCCCCTGCCCCTGTGCTCGGGGAAGACCTCCAGCATGCCCATGGAGCCACCGGGGTGCTCGCCCACGAACCCCACCAGCTCGCCGCCCTCGAAGCCCCCCAGCAGGAGTCCCTGCTTGAGCAGCCCCTCGAGCTCCCCTTGGCGCAGGTACTCCGGGTGGGAGTAGCGCTCCCTCACGACACTCGCGAAGGAGGCGTCAAGGGGACGGACCTCGCGCGGACGAGAGGGACGGTGCCCCTTCGCCGCTGGCTTGGGCCGCCCCTGGCAGACGCAGATGCTCACGGGGCTCACGGACTCGAGCCCCAGGGTGAGGCACACGTCGCGAACGAGCGCCGGCTCGAGGCAGTACACGAGCTCGACGTCGTCCAGCATGAGCAGGACGTCGTGCGCGAGCTCCCGGTCGCGGCCCCAGATGGTGACCTGGCCGGGCACCAGCGAGAGGGCCACGCAGCCCTCCTCCGCGAACAGCACCTCTCCGATGCCCCTCCTCAGCTCCTCCTGCAGGGGGAAGCAGCGCCGCGGCGCGCCCTCGAGCAGGGTTTGCGCCCGCGTGCGGCGCTCCTCCACGTCGCCTCGCCGCATCATCATGCGAACCCAGAGCCTGCGCGCAAGCTGGCGCGAGCCCTCTGCGTTGGGATGCTCGAAGCCGTCCGCCATGAGCGAGGCCCTGTGGTCCAGCAGCCGCCCCCCGTCCAGGAGGGTCATCTGGTCGTGCGGGGCGCAGTGGGCCGCCAGGAAGAGGGGCACGCTCTGCCAGCAGCTCATGGGGTGGGAGGGGTAGGCCTCCTCGTCGTGCCAGAGGGGCGACATGACCCAGATGGGGACCCTGGGCCAGAGGCGCGAGAGCTCGAGCAGATAGCCCCTGACGTCGCGCGTCACCAGGCGCTCGCGGCAGGGCTCGTAGCGATAGTTTGCCCCCAGCTCCACGACGATGCAGGCGGGGTCGACCGCCTGGGCGAGCCCCAGGAGCGTCCCCGGCTGGAACACCTGCCCGCCTATGCCCTGGTTCACGAGGTCCAGGCCCAGGCGGGACGCCAGGAGGGCGGGCCAGGCCTGGGAGGGGTCGTCCGAGACGAAGCCCTGGGCGATGGAGTCCCCCAGGACGAGGAGCTCCCGACGGGCGGCGACCTCCCTCACGAAGCTGCCGTTGCCCACGACGTCGCGAAGTCGGCATCCGCGCAGGCAGGGAAGCCAGATGCGCACGTGGTGCGTGTCTCCCATGCCGGGGAGCTGCATGACGCCATCGGCCGGGGCGGCGTCGGGGTCGTCGAGCGAGAAGACCACGCAGTCGTCGTCGCCGGAGGGCTGTCGCAGGCCCAGGTGCCTGCCGTCCACCTCGCAGGACACGCCGTCATGAGGGAGCAACTCCCCCTCCGGGTCCACGTAGTCGAGCACCGCCCGGGTGCCCCGGGGCTCGTCGTCGAGCAGGAGCTCGAGGGCGACCTCGGACGAGTCCGTCGTGAACTCGAGCGTCACGCCGGCGGTCGTGCGGGCCATCTGTCGGTACAGGCCCGGATGCCAGGCCTGGCAGCTTCCCAGAGCGCGCATCTGGATGGGCGAGAAGCGCCAGGGCCGCACCCAGCCCTCGCCCTCGTCGCTCGTCCTCAGGGCGCCATGCAGGAGCTCGCGCGCGCTCGCCGGGACGAGCGTCCGCTGCGAGCCGGGCGTCATGTCCATGTCACGAAGCCTCATCGACGTCTCTCTCGTTTGAGCTGCGGTCCTCGCCGTTGAGCACTGGCATTCTCTCAGAGCGTGCCGACGTCAGGCAAGGATGGCGCAAAAAAGCCAGGAGCGGGGCCGCTACCCGCCCACCGCGTCCCGGGACAGGCAGGGCGGGTCGCTCCCCTCCGCGGCCTCGCGCACCACGGCGTAGGCCCGGACCAGATCGTCGAGGCGCCACCGGGCGTTGGCGGGGCTCGTCGAGGGCAGCGCCACGCAGGGCACGCCCAGGACGGGCTCGACATGACGGCGGTAGAGCCGCGCCGCGGTCGAGCCCGTGCAGAACACGCGGCAGATGGGGGCTGCCCTGAGGATGGGCCCGAGGTCGTTGGGGACGGGATTCGCGATGGACGAGTCTGATGCCCTCGCGATGTCGCAGCTCGCCAGCACATCATGCAGGGCAAGACGATGGCGGCGCAGGAGGTCCCGGCGACCCTCGACGCTGTTGGGAGGCTCCTCATCCCAGAGGGCGGAGAGCACGCGCCAGAAGCGGTTCTGGGGGTTCCCGTAGTGGAAGCCCCTCTCGCGCGAGAGCGGGCTGGGGAGGCTCCCCAGGACGAGCACCCTGGAGTCCGCGTCGAAGATGGCGGGAAGCGGGGACTCGACGTGCCTCAGCGGCCGGGTCGCGCCCCTCCCGGCGTCACGGCCGGAGGGCACGCTACTCTCCCTCGCGGACGGGCTCGTAGAACTCCATGCCATCATCCAGACGCAGCATGCAGACCTTCCCGAAGCCCGCGCCGCCCGCGGCGCCGCAGTCGATGTCCCAGCGGTCCGAGACGCCGCCCGTGGCCTCGCAGGCCCCGACCCTGACCATCTGGCAGAGCCCGTCATCCGCCCTCGAGGGCCGCTCGGGCAGGTCCGCCATGCCGTCCAGGTACGCCGTCGGCGTGTGGCCCGCGATCACGATGGGACCGCGCCCCGCCTCGTCGAGGAGGTTCGTGGGCCGCCCCCAGAAGTCCTCGCGGATCCAGAGGAGGTCGTCCACGAGCTGCCGGTCCAGGAGGTCGAGCAGCGCCTGGGCGTCCCAGGACTCGCGGGGAGAGAGCCCGTCGGCGCGGATGCCCGCGTGCACCAGGATGTAGGGCCTCTCGCCCACCTGGGTGATGGCGCAGACGGGAAGCTGCTCCACCCAGCCGAGGAGCTCGGTGCGCGACGCCTCGTCGAGCCCGTCGAGGCCCGCCTGGGTGCTCGCCGCGCCGTTGGTCTGCCAGTTGTACTGGCGGATGGGGTCGTCGGGCTGCTCGAGGCACGAGAGGAGGAGGTCCTCGTGGTTGCCCATGAGAACGGTGCAGCCGGGGAGGTCGCGGCAGCAGCGCATGACCCCCACGGGGTCAGGCCCGCGGTCGATCATGTCGCCTAGCATGAAGAGGCTGTCACCCTCGCCGGGGGCGATGCGCTCCAGCAGGCGGTCGAGGGGGGCAAGGTGCCCATGCACGTCCGAGAACACGTAGGTTGACACGAGCGTCCCTCCTCAGGTGGCAGTGCGTCGCCCCTCTGGCTACGGCGCTGCCTGGCAATGTCTCACAGTCTAGCGGTAGTGCCCCGACGCGTGCCTGCCCGACCTTATGGTCCTGAGCCTCCAGCCCGGCAGGGACCCGGCCTCCACGATGCGCCCCGCGTGCGTTCCGGCACCGCCCGCCCGCTCGACCTGCGTCACCACATCGCGCATCGTGGACTCGAAGCGCTCGCCCTTGAGGTGGCACTCCCAGACCACGACCACCGTCCAGCCGTCCTCCATGAGCAGGACCTGGTCACGCTCGTCACGAGCCCTGTTGCGGTTGAACTTCGCCTCCCAGAACTCGACGTTGGACTTGGGCATGCGCAGGTCGCAGTGGGGGCAGCGATGCCAGAAGCAGCCGTTCACGAAGATCGCCACCTTGCGGCCGGGATAGCAGATGTCGGGCCTCCCGGCCGCCTTCTTCCAGTGCAGGCGATAGCCGGGGTAGCCCGCGGCGCGCAGGGCCTCCCTCACCCTGAGCTCGGGCTTGGTGTCCTCGCTCTTGTTGGCCTGCATCACATGGCGCGTGGCAAGGCTGGTCATGCTGCGGGAGCGCCGCCTTCCCTACTCGCCGGCATCAGGGTCGTCCGGGTCAACCGGCATGCCCGAAAAGTTGAGGCCGCGGGAGAGGCGCAGGCTCGCCGCGTAGTCGAACGAGGGCGAGAAGAACGTCGTGACGTTGTCGAAGACCTCCTCCAGGGCGTCCTCGTATATGTCCCAGAAGCTGTCGGTGCTCGAGACGCCCTCCACGAAGGGATGGCTCCAGACATGGTGGTCGTGATTGTCGAAGGCCGAGGTCCTCTCGGCCCGCACGCGATGCGCCATGGCGCCATAGAGCGAGTAGCGCTTGTGGCCGACGAGGCGCTCCAATGGCGCAAGGACGCGGGCCTTGCCCTGGCGGGGGGTGTAGAAGAGGCGCTGCATGAGCCTGAATGCCTTGACGGCGCGCGTGTAGCAGTCGAGGTCCAGGGTGCGGCTGTAGGTCCAAAGGCCCATGTAGAAGTACAGCTTGTCGATGATGGCGAGGGTCTGGTCGCTGGCGTGCAGCACCTCCTCGTAGGGCCTGTAGTCCGCGACCGTCTTGCCCGTCTTGGTATAGAGCACCATCTCGTCCAGGTCGCGCTCGATCTCTGCGTGCACCTCTCCCCCGTCGGAGCGGTCGAGCCCGTCCACGCCGGCGTCGCAGATGGCGTACTCGTTAAAGAACACGAGGGGGTGCACGGCCCGGTCGAGCGTGTAGTGGCAGAGAAAGCCAGCGGCGTAGGCCTCACCCACGGGGCGCTCCTCGCGCGTGAGCATCGAGAGCGCGTCATGGAGCGAGAGCAGGAGCTTGGCAGGGCGGGCGTGGTGCATGAGGCCACCCACGCGGTTGCCCTTGGAGACGCGGGGGTCGGCCACCAGGTAGAAGAGGGGGTCCGGGCCCTGGTTGCCCAGGAAGAAGGCATCGTGCTCCTCGACGGAGAGCAGGCCCAGGCGGGAGGAGACGTCGGCGTAGGCGTCCCTGCCAAAGAAGTCGTGGGTGAGAATCGCGGGCACGGTGGCTCCTTCCTTCCGTCGTCCCACCCATGGTGCGGTTTATCACCTTGCGATGCAAGGGGCACTTGGACCCGTGCCCACCGGGTGCCCCGGCCCCGCCGCAGAGCCCTGGTGAGGGGCCGTTGGGCCTGAGCGGCGGGGATCGCGTACGAGGGCGCACATACAATATGCAAGAAATGCGCGATGGGCCCTGCTGGGAGGGAGCAGAGATGGCACGCACCAGGTTCACGAAGGCCGAGAAGAGCTGGATCATGTACGACGTTGGCAACTCGGCCCTCGTGCTGCTCGCGACGAGCGTCATCCCCATCTACTTCAAGTCGCTGGCCGATGGGCCCGCGCTCGTGGCCTGGAGCTACGGGGAGACCGTCGCCTCCCTGGTCATAGCCCTGCTCATGCCCATCCTCGGCTCCATAGCCGACATGCAGGGCATGAAGAAGAAGTTCGTCCTGGGCACGGTGCTCACGGGCGTCGTCGCCACCGTGGGAATGGGGTTCCCCACCAACGCGATGGCCTTCCTGGTCGTGTACGTCATCTCGTCGGTGATGCTCAACTCGTCGATCGTGTTCTACGACGCGCTCCTGGTCGATGCGACCACCGACGAGCACATGGACGAGGTTTCGAGCCAGGGCTACGCCTGGGGATACATCGGCAGCTGCGTGCCCTTCGTGGTCTGCCTCGCCGTCGTGCTCCTGCGCGAGCGGCTGGGCCTGGCGCTGCAGACCTCCATGCAGATCTCGTTCGCCGTCACCGCGGCCTGGTGGCTCGCCTTCACGATCCCGATGCTGCGCGACGTGGAGCAGACCCACTACAAGCCGCTCGAGAGCCACGCCCTCTCCAAGGCAGTGCGGGGCATCGGCTCGACCCTGCGCTGCATCGGCGGAGACGAGGCCCTGCGCACCTACATGCTGGCGTACTTCTTCTACATCGACGGCGTGCACACCATCATCAAGCTCTCCACGAGCTATGGGTCCGACCTCGGGATCGACGGCACCCAGCTCGTGCTCGCCCTGCTGGTGACGCAGTTCGTGGCCTTCCCCTCGGCCATCGCCTACGGCAAGCTGGGCAGCCGGGTGGGCACCCGCAAGATGATCCTGGTGGGCATCGCGGGCTACACCTTCATCACGCTCTTTGCCGCCTTCTTCCTCCGCAGCGCCGCCGAATTCTGGTTCCTCGCCATCATGGTGGGGCTCTTCCAGGGCGGGCTTCAGGCGCTCTCGCGCTCCGAGTTCGGAAAGCTCTGCCCCAAGGACCACGCCAACGAGTACTTCGGCTTCTTCGACATCTTCGGCAAGTACGCCGCCATCCTGGGAACCTTCATCGTGGGCACCATGACGGCGGTCACGGGAAGCGGGTCTCTGGGCGTGCTGTCCATCGTCGTGCTCTTCGTCATCGGCTTCGTCCTGATGACCCGCGTGCCCGAGCGCAGGTAGCGCCGGCGACGGCCGAACCCGCGGGCCACGGCGGGCCGCAGACTATGGGCCGCGAGCCACTGGCCAATTCCCGGCTGCCCTGGGGCGCCCGCTTCGAGCGCCTCGCACGGATTGCCAGCGAAGCGCGCATTCTATTTTTAGAATGCGCGCTTCGTCTCAAAATGCCAGGTCGGCATATGGGGGTGCGCATTCTAAAAATAGAATGCGCACGTGACAGCTCCCCGCAAGGGAAGAGGGCAGGTCATTCTCAGACGCAGCCATGTGCCGACGACCAGGCGGGAGATTCCGCTAGGGGTTGCAGTGGCCGCAGGGGCTATACCCCTGAGCGATGAGCTCCTCGCGCGTCGACTCCACGATTTTCTTGTTCTTGTCCTTCATTCGGCTAATGTCGCGGCACCCCTTGCGATGAAACTTGTGGGTATGGGTGTTGAGCACGTATGTCTGGGTCTGGGGCTCTGACGCGGAAACTACCGAAGTCGGTTCCTGGGCTGATGAGACCTCCTGTTGGGCCGTGGAGGCATCGGGGGACTTCTCCTCTGGCTTGGAGGACACCTCGACTCTGAAGGACTTCTTGGCGCTGTTTCCGCTTGCATCGCAAGCTCTGACCACGAGCTCGTAGCTGCCCGGAACGTTGGTGTCAACCGACCCGTCGATGAGGTACCAGCCCACTTCGTAGAAGTTCTTCCCATCCTGGCTTCCCTTGGGGACTGGCTCCTCCTCCACGCGTGGCAGAGCCCCATCCACCGGATCTGCCGTGACACTCACGTTGGAGGCCACGTCGAGGCCATCCCCCTGCACAATCCCCAGCACGTCCTGTGCGAGAGTGATGTTGGGAGCGCGGGTGTCACGCACCTCGAAGGCGACGTTCTGCTCCTTCGTCTTGTCGCCCAGGTGGATGACATAGCTCAGCTCCTGTCGCCCGAGCCTCCTAAGGTCGATACCGCCAGAGGCGGAGACCTCCGCGCCCTCGTCGGAGCATCTCACGAGAGTCAGGGGATCAACGGGAAGGTCGGAGTACTCGAGCACCCCAGTCGTAGGGGTGAGATTCACCGCATCCAGCCTTGCCTGCATTTCGTCCGTCCGCCCCTCCGTCGAGGGAGCCTCCCCGCTGTTTTGGACAGTGCTCGCCCCTGCGGAGTAGCAGGCCGTAAGGAAGAGGGCGAGGGCTGCCGGCAGCCAGTAGCGTCCCGCCCTACGTGCCCAGGCGCGCGTCGAAGTCTCCTCGACGAAGGTGAGGCAGCCGGTTCGATAGCTGCTTCACCGGAGCAAGGAAGAACGCCGCCAAAACGAAGAGCAGCGAGGAAAGACTGGGAAGGAAGCAAAATGAGAAGAGGAGACAGGCTCCCGTACAAGCCCAGCGAAAGACGCTCCCCGCAAAGCCGAACGCCCGGCCCTTCCAAAGCCTGCGCAGCATGAGCTCCCCCTTGCAAGGAAGTGAACCTGGAATGTGTGATCGTGAGTCCAAGGATAGGTTTCCGGATGCCTTCCAGGACAAGATATGCACGGACGGCAGAAGGGAGCGGCAAGCGGGGTACGCCAGCTAGGAGACGCTGGCAAACTCGCCCGTGTGGTAGTCGATCCGGTAGCCCTTCGCAGCGTTGTACACCTCGAGACGCTCGTCGATCTGCCCGTCAGACGAGAGGACGTCCACCATGACCGAGCGGCAGATGGGCTCGTACCCCTCGTAGAGGGGCGTCGCCACGTACTGGACGCTCACGTCGGGATACGCCTCCAGCCAGCTGCGGATGGCCGACTCGAACATGTCCATTCCGCCCTGCCCGTCGTTGGCGCCGACGTTCTGCATCCTCGTCCCGCAGACCAGGTTCTGCAGCTCGTCGCTCCCGCCCAGGGACTTGGCGAGCAGGTGGCTGCGGTTCCAGAACCAGCCGTGGTAGATGCGCCCGTCAGGGAGCTCGATGGATGCCTCCTCGTTGTGGGAGGGCCACCCGGATGGGTCTGGGAGGGAGCGCGAACGCGCCCTGGCACGACCCTCGTCCATCATCTGGCGCGTGATGCACGCGCGCACGCGACCCGTCCTCCCCAGCGCGTCCAGTCCTTCGTAGACGACCTTCCCCGGCTCGAGCGGCTCTGCGACCTCGGCCGTGCCGACCAGGCGAACGTAGTTGGGGCTCTCCTGCTCCGACCAGCTGGTGTAGGCGAGAGCGCCCGGCTCCGTCGCCGCGGCATCGACGGAAGTCCCCGGATCGCCGTCCTCCGAGGGGGACGTCTGGGACCTCGCGGCCATGGGTTGCGCCCCGGGCACCCCATAGGGGGCGGTGGCCAGGACGCCCAGGGCGACGGCAAGGCCGCAGGCGACAAGGAAGTTGCGCCATATCCTCCTGCCGGCCCTGTTTGGAGAGGGGCCTTTTGCAAACGCCACGGGAGGGCGAGCCATCTAGTCCCTCGAGACCTCGTCGGGAATGGCCAGGCCTCCCCCGCTCCGCGCGATGGCCTCCATGACCCGGGCCGGAGCGTCGTCGAGGTCGCGGGCGATGTGGAAGCTCGCCGTTCGCTTCGCCTCGTCGCTGCCGTTCTCCACGCAGACCGAGTTGGGAAGGCGACGCATGAGGGCGAGGTCGTTCTCGGAGTCCCCGAAGAACGCCACCTCGTCCGTCGCGAGCCCAAGGGCCTCGAGGAGGAGGTCAAGTGCCGTGCCCTTGTTCCAGCCGCGGGGCATGACGTCCAGGAAGCCGGGGGCGGGAGAGACGAAGTCGAGCTCCGGCGCCGCGACGGCAAGCTCCTGGCGGACCTCTGCAAACCTCGTGGTGGAGCCGCTGCAGAGGAAGCCCACCGTGAGGATGGGGCAGTCGGGCAGCTCGGGGGCAAGGGTGACGTCCACGCGCCCGCCCTCGCTGGTGCGCATCCCCGCCGCCTCCTCGGCGCTCGCCCCCAGGAGCAGGCGCTCCGCGCTCCCGTCGGAACGGGCCGGCCCATGGGTCACCAGGCCGCAGTCACGCTGGCTCGCGGCGTAGTCGACGACCTTCTGGAGCGCATGGCGGTCGAGCTCCCGCCTGTACACCACCTCGCCACCCGCCAAGACGTACTTGCCATTGGCGAGGATGCCGTTCTCTATGGTGACGCTTCCCTTGCCGAAGAAGCCCATCACGTCCTCGAGCTCGCGCCCGCTTGCCGGGCCGAAGCCGATTCCCGCCCGTCGCAGCGCCTCGATTGCCGCAAGCGTCCGCGCGGAGACCTCCTGATGCCCAAAGGGCAGCAAGGTGCCGTCCATGTCGCAAAGAACGAGTCGTATCATGCGAATTCTCCCAGCGTCGGCCAACCGCGCGGACGCGGGGCGAGTCTCGTGTGAGATAGTAAGCCAAAAAAGGGAGGGACATGGCCCAGGCGAGCGCGGAACGCAACGCACGAGACATGCTCGAGCAGGCGCGCGAGCTCATCCGGAGCGGTCACTCCTCCCGTGCGGCGACGGCATGCCGTGCCCTCGCCGACGTGCGGCGCGAGCTCTCCGCCCAAGAGGCGGTGGACCTCCTGGAGCGCGCCTGCTGCATGGCGGACGCCTCCGTGGTGGAGGCAGTTTGGCAGGCCTTCTCGGGAGACTTCGCCTACAGCGGCTGGGCGCTCGCGCTGGCCCTGCGCTGCGCCCGCGAGGACGTGGCTCGCCTGCTCCTCTCCCGGGGCGTGGACCTCCTGGGAGGCGTCCGGCACCCGCGCGCGATTCGCTCCCTCCTCCCCCACGAGGGGGTGTTCACCCGCTTCGACCTCGTGCGAGAGAGTCCTACCCTCTTCGTGAACAACATGGACCCCACGGTCTCGACCGAGGTCTTCGAGCCCTTCACGGGCAGGGAGCAGCTCGCCGGGCCGCCCTATGCGCCAGAGGTCGACCTCGCCGCCAGCTGCGGGCTCGTCGCACGCCTGGCCGAGGAGGGGCTCTTTGACGCCACGGTGTTCGACGACCTGCTGCGCGCCAGCGCCGTCAAGGCCTGGAAGGCCCTGCGCCATGCCGACCGGCGCGACGAGGATGTGGCCGGAACCTGCCTGGGGCTTGCGCGAAGGCTCCTCGAGCTCCATCGCGAGCGCGGCATGGGGGACTCCAACATCGAGCACGTCCTGGGAAACCTCATAGTCCCCCGGGCGGACCCGGCCATCGTCGCCTTCGTCTGCAAAACGGAACCCCAGGTCTTCCTGGGAAGGCTGGTCGCCCTCGGGTGGCTCCGCGAGGACGGCGAGCTGCTGCGCTCGATGGTGCCCCTGCTCAGCGCGGGCAGCGAGGAGCAGAACCGTGCCGTCCTGGTCTGCTGCGCCAGGAACTCGTTCCTGGACGAGCTCGGGCTGCTCGAATCCTGGCCGCGCACCATGACCGAGCGAAACCTCCGGGAGGCCATCCGGGCGGCAAGCGAGGCGGGCCGCGCCGAGGCCGTAGCCTGGCTGCTGGCACGGCTCAAGGGGGTGGGCGACGCGGCGGCCAGGCAAGCCCTTGGGGACGACGTGGGACCAAACCCCTCGCGAAGGGTCAAGGGCCTTGCGTCGTCCCAGCCCAGCCACATCGTCTCGACTCCTTCCGGGCCTCTCCCTGACGCAGGGGAAGACGATGGGGCCCAAGGCGAGAGGGACGCCCTCGCGCTGGAGGTGGTCTCGCTCGCCCGAGACGCCCTCCTCGCCCAGAACCCCTTCCTCGCCTCCAGCATGGGCCTGCTCGAGCTGGCGCCCCGGGAGCTGGGGGGCACGTCCCTCTCGACCGATGGCGGGACGCTCTGGTACGACCCCACCCGCATCCTCGACGAGTTCCGCGCCACGCACGAGCCCCCCGTCCACGAGATCGCCCACCTCTTCGTGCACTGCCTGCTCCTGCATCCCTTCGTAGACGCCAGCGTGGACGCAAGGTCATGGGACCTCGCCGCCGACATCGTGGCCGAGGGCCTCTCCACCGAGCTGGTGGGCCCGCGCGAGGGAGAGCGCGGGAAGAAGATCGCCGCGGTGATGGAACAGCTCCACGACGCCTTCGAAGGGCGCGTCACGACCGAGAGGCTCTATGGGCGCCTGCGCAGGGACTGCTGGGACAACATGCGCGAGGTCTGGGAGGAGCTCTTCCGCGTGGACGACCACGCGCCCTGGCACCCCCGTGCGGCAGACCAGCCCACCGACGAGGGCGACGGGGCGGACGCGCAGGACGGCCCCTCCGACGGCCAGGCGGATTCCCAACGCCGCAGGAGCTCGCAGGGCCAGGACCAGGGCTCCGCAGGCTCGGACGGGCACGGGAGCGGGGGCGACTACCGCGACGGCATCTGGGACGAGGACGAGGGGGGCGTCAAGGGAGAGGGGCCCTCCGAGGCCGAGGGTCCTGCCCACGGCTCCCCGCGCCCCCAGCAGGCACCGGCCCGCGACCCTGCCGCGGAGAGCGCGCGGCGGGAGGAGGAATGGAGGGAGGCGGCCAAGTCGATCCGCGTCGACCTGCAGACGCTCTCGAGGCAGAGCGGCCAGCGCGTGGGAGGGCTCGTCGGCGAGCTCGAGGTCTCCTCCCACGAACGGGTGGACTACCGCGAGTTCCTGCGGCAGTTCGCCGTCCAGAACGAGGAGATGCGCCTCTCGCAGGACGAGTTCGACTACGTCTTCTACACCTACGGACTCGAACTCTATGGAGACACGCCCCTCGTCGAGCCACTCGAGTTCAGGGACGAGCGGCGCATCCGCGACTTCGCCCTGGTCATAGACACCTCGAGCTCGGTCACGCGCGAGGTGGTGCAGCAGTTCGTCGATGCCAGCTTCGACGTCCTCAGCAGCGAGTCAAGCTGGGCCGCCCGCACCAACATCCACATCATCCAGGCGGACCTGCGCGTGCAGAGCGACGTGCGGATATCCTCCGTCGCGGACCTCGACCGCTGGAGGCGCGACATCAAGCTCAGGGGCTTCGGCGGCACCGACTTCCGCCCCGCCTTCCGCTACGTGAACGACCTCCTCGCCAACGGGGAGTTCGACGACCTGCAGGGCCTCATCTACTTCACCGACGGCTGGGGCATCTACCCCGACCGGATGCCGCCCTACAAGACGACCTTCGTCTTCTACGACGAGGACCACCGTCCCGAGCTGGTGCCACCTTGGGCGCTGCAGATCACGCTCCATCCCGGGGAGTTCGAGTCGCTCTCCATCTACTAGCGAGCGCCAGCACGACCAGGCGGGCAAGCGCGCGACAGGGAGCCAGACGCGCTCCGAGGAAGGAAGAAACGTGAACATACGATCGGCGACCGAACAGATCGAGGGTGCCGTCAGGGCCTACCTGGCAAAGGACGAGCACGGGCTCTATCTCGTGCCACCCCAGATGCAACGGCCCATCATAGTGATGGGCCCTCCCGGCGTGGGCAAGACCGCCGTGGTGGCCCAGGTCGCCGACAGGCTGGGCGTCAACTTCGTCTCGTACTCCATCACGCACCACACGCGACAGAGCGCCCTGGGGCTCCCCTACATCGCCGAGGCGGAGTTTGGGGGCAGGACCTACCGCGTGAGCCGCTACACCATGAGCGAGATCGTCGCGGCGGCATACGACAGCATCGAGGCCACGGGCGTCAACGAGGGCATCCTCTTCCTGGACGAGGTCAACTGCGCGAGCGAGACGCTCATGCCCGCCATGCTGCAGTTCCTCCAATACAAGACCTTCGGCCAGCATCGCCTGCCCGAGGGCTGGGCCATAGTCTGCGCCGGCAACCCACCGGAGTACAACCGGGCGGCGCGGGAGTTCGACCCCGCGATGATGGACCGCCTCAAGCGCATCGACGTGGAGCCCGACTTCGAGGTGTGGATGGACTACGCCGTCACCCATGGGGTGCACCCGGCCATCACCACCTACCTCTCCAGCAAGCCCGCGAACTTCTACAAGGTGCGCGCAAGCGTGAACGGGACGCGCATGGTCACGGCACGGGGCTGGGAGGACCTCTCGCGCATGCTCCTCGCCTACGCCCACGAGGGAATCGAGACGGGCCAGGAGCTCGTCTCCCAGTACCTCCAGGACAAGCAGGTCAGCGAGGACTTCTCGCTCTACCTCAGGCTCTTCGAGAAGTACCAGGACGACTACAAGGTCGCGGACATACTTTCCGGAAGCGCGGGCGAGGACATCTGCGGTAGGGCGGCCAGGGCGCCCTTCGACGAGCGCGTCGCGCTGGTGAACCTCCTCCTGGACGCGCTGGTGTCCCAGGCACACGCGGTCGATGCCCGGGAGCTCGCCCTTTCCGACGTGAGATCGGAGCTCGGCCTGCGCGAGGGGGACGCCGGTACGCCCGCCGCGCAGGGAGGAGCCGGGAGGCTGGCGGCGCTTGCGGCCAAGGCCCAGGACGAGCTTGCGGAGGCACGCTCCAAGGGAGGGGTTCCCGAGGGAAGGCTCCTGAGGCTCGCCGGGCGCCAGGAGCTCCTCGAGGGGCTGCGGGCGCTTCTCGCCCGAATAGAGTCCGAGCGGCGCCCCGAGACGGACGCGCAACGCGTGGCGGAGCGGCTGTCGTCCCGACTCGACGAGCGCGCACGCGAGCTCGAGGCCGAGGCCACGAGCTGCGCCCGGGGACTCGACCACGCCCTCGACTTCCTCGACGGCTGCTTCGGCGAGGGCCAGGAGCTGCTAGTCTTCGTCACCCACCTGGCGGTCGACCCCACCTTTATGGGCTTCGTCGCCAACCATGGGTCCGATTCCCTCGCCCGCCACGGCAGCGCCCTCATGCTCCACGAGCGCGGGAGCGAACTCCTGGGCAGGGTCGAGGCCCTGGGCAGGTAGGGACTGCCCCGCAATGGGCCCCGCGCCTGCCCAGGGCGGGCGCGGGGCCTCGGCTACTCGACGCTCTTGAGCGACTCGACCATGTCGACGCCGTCGAGCTTGTGGCGCATCGCCAGGAGCACCAGACCCGTGAACAGCAGGGTGAGCGCGAAGGCGACGGCGAAGCTCTGCGGGTGTATCTCGCGGCCGAACATGACGTAGTCGACCTCGGCGGTGGTGACGACGAAGTTCTCGAGCCAGACCCCGAGGAACATCCCCAGGACGTCCCCCAGAAGCGAGAGGATCCAGATCTCGCGGAAGATGTAGGCGTATACCTCGCGCCGGGTGAAGCCCAGGACCTTGAGGCTCGCGATCTCCCTCACGCGCTCCCCGATGTTGATGTTGGTCAGGTTGTAGAGCACGATGAAGGCGAGGGCCGCCGCAGATACGACGAGCACCACGACCACGGCGTTCACCGCGCTCAGCATGCTCCGGTAGGTGTCTATCGTCTCCTCGCTGAAGAGCACGGTGGAGACCTCGTGCCACCCGTGCAGCTCGCGCGCGATCTGGCTGCGGGCCTCCGGGTCCTTCGTGCAGTTGGCGAGTATGGTCGAGAAGGCGGGGACCTCCTGCCGCGCGCGCCACCAGGCACCGCGCCCCACGTAGACGTAGTTCCCGACGTAGTTCTCGACCACGCCGGTCACCGTGAGGCGCAGGCCCTCGCCCACGGCGTTGCCCACCTCGTCCTGTTCGTAGACGGTGACCTGGTCCCCCACCCCGACGCCGCAGAGGGTGGCGAGCTTCTCGCTCACCAGCACGGAGTCGTCCGTGAAGTCGACCCGCGCGCCGCCCAGACGCTCCCTGAAGCTCACGAGCGAGCGCAACTCGGCGGACGCGCGGGGGACCACCACGCTCACGCGCGTGGTGTCGGTGGCAGAGCTGCCCTCCCCGGGGCCCGTAGCCTGCATGTTCGTTTCCTGTACGCGGCAGAGGTCCTCCACCTCGCCCGTGGACTCGAGGAAGTCGACGACCGAGCTCACGTCCAGCTCGTCGGCGGAGGCGCTCAGGCCCACCGTGGTGTCGTAATGGACGATGGGACCAAACTGCCTGTCGATGATGTCCCATATGGAGTCGTGCAGTCCCAGCCCGACGAGCAGGAGGGCGGCGCACCCCGATATGCCGATCACCGTCATGAGCAGGCGGCGCTTGTAGCGGAAGAGGTTGCGCAGGGTCACCTTCCACGAGAACGAGACGCGCGCCCAGAGGGGGCCCATGCGCTCGAGCAGGATGCGCTTGCCAGGCTTGGGGGCACGCGGGAGGAGGAGAGACGCCGGGGTCTCGCGCAGGCTGCTGATGACGGCCGCCCAGGTCGCCAGGAGGGTCACGCCCACGCCCAGGCCGCCCGCGAGGAGGGCGGAGCGCGGCTCGACAGGCAGGGGGAACCCCAGCGGCGGTAGCGCGTAGATGATCGAGTACGAGCTCATGATGATGTGGGGCAGGAGCTGGGAGAGGAGCGCGATCCCCAGGACGGCTCCTGTCCCCGCCGCGAGCCCGGCATAGAGGAGGTATCTGAGCGCGATTTGCGCCTTGCCGTACCCCAGGGCCTTGTAGCTGCCAATCTGCATGCGTTCGTCCTCCACCATGCGCGTCATGGTGGTGAGCGACACCAGCGCCGCCACGAGGAAGAAGAAGAGGGGGAAGACGTTGGCTATGGAGTCGATGCGCTTGCTGTCCGCGCTGTAGGTCGCCGCCCCCTCGCTCTGGCCGCGGTCGAGCACGTAGAAGTCGGGCAGCTCGATGGAATCGATCTTCTCCTGCGCGTCCTCGAGCTGCCTGAGGGCGTCAAAGAAGCGCCTGTCAGCCTCGTCCTTACCGCTGCGATACTCCGCCAGCCCCTCCTCGTAACGCGCCCGCGCGTCGTCCAGCCTCTGGCGGGAGGAGGCCAGCTCCCGCGCCGCTGCGTCGAGCTTGTCCTTTGCGCTGGCCAAAGACTCGTTGGCATCACGTTTTTTCTGGTCGAGCTCGGCCTGCCCGGCGTCGAGGCGCGCCCTTCCGTCCTCGAGCTGCCGTCGCCCCTCGACGAGCCGGGACTCGGAGTCCACGAGCTTCGCAGCAGACTCGCGGGCGGCCGCAAGTGCCTCGAGCTCCTGCTCCGAGGGAAGTTGGGACTCGATTGTGGCGATGCCGGCCTCGAGTTCCGGAAGGTACGCCACGCTGGCATCGAGCCCGGCCAGACTCTGCTCGAGCTGTTCGAGCTGCGCCCTCGCCTGGTCGAGCTGCTCCTGCATCTGGGGCGTGAAGCCCTCCTGCAGGAGCTCCTTGGCCTCCTCGAGCCGCTCCACGGCAGATCTCGCCTGAGCTATGCCCCCCACGAGTGCCTCCCGCTGCGAGGCCGCCTCCTCGATCTGGGACCTCTGGGCCTTCAAGGCCTCGAGCTGCTCGCGTGCCGAGGCCAACTGGGCAAGGCGGTCGTCGAGAGCCGCGAGGAGCTCCAAGGCGCTCCCGCCCATCCCCTGTGGCGCAAGGGCTGAGGACAGGGCGTCGTAGCCCTCCCTCCATTCGGACTCTGCCGCCACGAGCGCGGCCTCCTTCTGGTCGAGGAGGTCGCGCTGCTCGTCTATCTGCTCCTGGGCGTCCGCGAGCTGTCGCTCGGCGTCCGCCTTCTGGTCGAGGTAGGTGGAGAGGCCCTCCTCGTACTCGGCCTGGCCCGCGTCGAGCGACGCCTGACCGCTGGACATGCTCTTCTCGGCATCGTCGAGCTCCGCCTTCGCCTCAGCCAGCTTCCCGTAGGTCTCGCCGTGCTGCTCCTCGTATTCCGCCCACTTCTCGTCGAGCTCCGACTGGGCCTTCGTCCTGAGGTCCTCCTGGCGCTCACGCTCGAGAACGCTGGCCTTCCCCTCGAGCGCCGCCTTCACCCTGCCCACGACGTCAAAGTAGGCGTCCGACTCGCTCAGCTCCTCGCGTGCGCCCCTCACCGTCAGATATGCCTCGCTGTAGGGGCTCGCGTCCTTGAAGGCCTCCTCGCCGACGAAGACGAGCTGCTCGATCGATCCGTTTCCCAGCTTGGTCGACCCAAGGCTTCCCGTGTAGGGATGGTCGGGGGAGCTGACCGTGCCCACGACTTCGAGCCTGCGCGCCTCGAAGAGGTCCGCGAAGCCCTTGCCGCCGTAGAGGACGTCGACCTTTTGGCCCTCACCTGCCTTCACCGGGGCGTCGGAGCAGACGACGCACTCGTCCGGACCCTCGGGCCAGCGACCGCTCCTCAGAAGGAGCCTGTTCAGGTAGGAGTCGTCGTCCGACTCGACGGAGCCGCTGCCCAGCTGCCTCGATGACTCCGCGCTTCCCGTCCTAATCGAGCTGATCCGGACGGCAAGCTGCTCGTCGCCCAGGCGGGCCATGGCATCGACGGAGCGCGAGGGCATGACGTCCTCGACGCCGTCGACCTCCGCCAGACGCTCGAGGTCGGCGACGTCGAGCCCCAGCGTGCTGATGACTCGCAGGTCCCAGAGCCTCGTCTCGTCGTAGTAATGGTCGGCGGCGAGCCTCATGTCCGCACCGCTCGCCTGCAGGCCGGCAAAGAACCCGCACCCCAGCGCGACGATGCCCATGATGGCGAGGAAGCGGCCGAGGGAGCCCCTCACGCCGCGCGCGAGCTCAACCCAGAAGGCAAGGCGCCTCCCACGGCGCGTCGACCTGGCCTTGTCGGGCCCACCCGGCATGGGGCTACCACTCCACCGTAAGCGCGTCGACAGGGCACTCGTTCGTCTCTATGCTCTGGGCACGCCCCTCGCGCACGCGGATGACGCGGTCGGCGATGCCCGTGAAAGCGAGGTTGTGCGTCACGATGGCGACGGTACGCCCGTCCACCCTGCAGCTGTCCTGCAGGAGCTTGAGGACCTGCTTGCCCGTCCGAAAGTCCAAGGCGCCCGTCGGCTCGTCACAGAGGAGTAGCTTGGGGTTCTTCGCCAGGGCACGGGCGATGGCGACGCGCTGCTGCTCGCCGCCAGAGAGCTGTGAGGGGAAGTTGTCCGCGCGGCCTGCCAGGCCGACCTGCTCGAGAACCCTGGCCGCAGGCAGAGGGTCGCGGCAGATCTGGCTGGCGAGCTCGACGTTCTCCAAGGCGGTGAGGTTCTGCACCAGGTTGTAGAACTGGAAGACGAAGCCTATGTCGTGCCGTCTGTACTGGGTGAGCTCTCGCTCCCCCATGCCACTCACGAGCTGTCCGTCAAGCTCGATCGTCCCAGAACTGCAAGAGTCCATGCCCCCCAGCATGTTGAGGACGGTCGTCTTGCCCGCGCCGGAGGGTCCCACGATGACGACGAGCTCGCCCCGCTCGATGGAGAAGCTCATCCCGTCGACGGCCCGCACCTCCACGTCGCCCATCCTGTAGGTCTTGCATACGTCCCTGAACTCGATGAATGCCACACGGACCCCCTTCCCGGCCCCATCATGACACAGGGAGGTTTAGGACCGCCGCATTTTCGGCCATGGGGACGCGCCTCTTGGCGAGAGGGGGCTCAGGCCCTGCCGCCAGGCCCCCTGGCATCCCGGATGCGACCGACGCCCAAGTAGAAGAGGGCGACTCCGACAAGGGCAAGCAGCACCGACGACAGGGCCAGAACGACCCCACGCTCGAGCGAGACGAGCATGAACCTACCGGCCGCCAGGGCAACGACGAGGCCCAGCAGGAGGAGGGCCACCCCACCGCGTCGCGGCTCTCCCAGGGGTTCGCCGTCGCCAAGGCCCGGGCGTCCCTCCCTCTCGCGACGCACGAACGAGGGCTCCTCTCCCCATTCGATGCCGTCCGCGAACTCCCCCAGGGCGGAGGCGACGCTTCCCTCGCTCCGGGGGCCGATCACGTAGCGGGCTGCTTCCAGAGCCACTCCCGGCGCGTCCTCGCAGGTGGCGGAGCACCCCGCCCGGAGCATGCAGCCAAGCCCCGCGGCGGACTCCCCCAGGAAGGCAGCGTCCTCCCAGCCGAGCCCATGCGTCGCGAGCAGGCAGCCCACCGCGCCTTCGAAGCCCCGCGCCTCGGAAGGCGGGAACGCGCGGCCCCCGTCCAGAACCATCGCGCCGCCGTCCAGGACGGCTAAGGGCGCCAGGTCCCGGCTGCCGCCCAGGAGCGCAGAGAGCTCCTCCCTGCCACCCCCGCAGAGGAGGACGACGCGAGCCCCAAGCGCCTCCAGGCGTCCCAAGGCGTCCAGCTCCTCCGCAGACGCAACGCCTTGCCTGGTTGGCCCCAGCATTCCCGCCTCTATGGCAACGAGCCTGAGCAACGTCACGACCCCCTCTCTCGTGCGAACCACGCCAAGGCGGCTCCGTCGCACGTCGATTCCTGTACCCAGTATTCCCACGCACTTGCTGCCGTACCGCCCCGACTTCCAAAGTGCGGGAACCCCACCTATGGGGACTCTGGAAGGTCCCGCACCCCCTCGATGCCCACCACCGAGGCGAGCGGGACCCGGAGGCTTCCCACCAGCAGGAGGCCATGCCCCTCGTCGAGGCCGAGGAAGGGCCCCTCGGCCGACCTGGTCTCACCCTCCGCGTGATAGCGCACGACGACGGCATCTCCCCTCCCCAGGTCGACAAGCCGGCGGGAGAGCTCCGCGCCCCGCTCGTCCGAGAGCTCGGGCCGAACGCTCAGGGTGAGCCGTCGCTCCCGCTCATCCAGGGCCTCCCTGAAGCCCTTGAGGGGCTCGAAGGGAATGAAGATCTTGGCACGCTCGGAAAGCGGCATGCGCGGGTGCCTCAGATAGAACTCATCCACTGCGATGGCCCCCTATCTGCGCGTTTCTCTCGCGCGCCGTCGCGTCGGGCAGGAGGTCGAGCCCCCTCAGAAGGGCGTTCTTGCCGAACCTCCGCTTGACCGCGCTCACCGCCTCCTGGCGTGCCCGCTCGCGCGGTGACTCCCCCTCCCCCTGGAAGAGGCTCAGCTGGAGCCCGCGCTCGTCCGCCCCGTGCACGTCACCCAGGGTCAGGGTGAGCCGGTGTATGGGCCGACCCGGGTCTGCCACCTGACGAAAGAGCGGCTCGAGCGCAGCCCAAACCTGGTGCAGCGAGCTCGTGGGGGCGGGAAGGCGGACGGAGCCGCCATCCGCGAACTCCCCCCAGCGCACCCGCCGCCCGTGCTCGCCCTCGGCCGTGGCGTGGCTGGACGTGAGGGCGGCCTTTTCCCTGCCGTTAAGGCGATACCCCAGGGCAAGAGAGAGGGACGAGGCCACAAGCCCCCTCTCTACCAGCTCGAGGACGAGGGCATCCGCCATCTCCTTCGCGATCACCAAGCCGCCCTCGATGCCAACGTCGTCGCCCAGGACCTGCCCGCTGCTCAGGCTCTTGCTCTGGGACCGATAGGCCTTTATGTCCGCGATCGTGACGGGCTCCCTGCCCCAGGCATGGTCTATGAGCAGCTCGGCGTCTATGCCGAAGATGCGATAGAGAAGCTCACGCGGGTAACTGGCGACCTGCCCCATGGTATGGATGCCCAGCTCGGAGAGCCGCCGGGCCGTACCCGCCCCCACGCGCCAGAAGTCGGTGATAGGCCGGTGGTTCCAGAGCGTGGCGCGGTAGCCCTCCTCGTCCAGCTCGCCGAAGAAGCCAGGGTCATGCTTCGCCGTGATGTCCAGCGCGACCTTGGCGAGGTAGAGGTTGGTCCCCAGGCCACAGGCGGCGGGTATGCCCGTCGTCCTCACGACGTCCGCGCGGATCCGCTCGCCCAGCTCGCGGGCGCTGCAGCCGTAGAGCTCGAGGTAGCCCGTCACGTCCAGGAAGGCCTCGTCTATGGAGTAGACATGGATGTCGTCGGGAGAGAGGTAACGCAGGTAGACGGCATAGACGTCAGCCGAGCGCTCGATGTAGAGCGACATCCGGGGCGGCGCCATGAGATAGTCGATCGAGGGCGGAATCTGGAACACGCGGCAGCGGTTGCGGACGCCCAGGGCCTTGAGCGCGGGCGAGACCGCCAGGCATATCGTCTTGCTCGTGCGTGTGGGGTCGGCCACCACGAGCCTGGTGGTCATGGGGTCAAGCCCGCGCTCGACGCACTCGACCGAAGCATAGAAGCTCTTGAGGTCGATGACCAGGTACTGGCGACGTGACCCGGTGGCGGCCTCGCCTCCCCCATCGGGCCACGGGCACGTCTTTGCCCGCATGTGGCCTAGCCCTGGTACACGATGCCGGCCTTGACCCTCTCCTGGGCCTCGTCGCCCAGGATTCGGCGGACCAGGACGAGCCCGAGCTCGATGGCCGTACCCAGTCCCTTGCTCGTCACGACGTTGCCGTCCTCCACGACCGCGTCCTGGAGAAGCTTCGCCCCGTGCTCGACGAGGACCTCCTGGAAGCCGGGATTACCCGTGGCCCTGCGCCCCTCGAGAAGCCCGAGCTCGGCCAGCACCGAGGGCGCCGCGCAGATCGCCGCGACGTCGCCGCCGTGTCCCACGTGCTCGACGAGCGCCTGGCACAGGGGCCCGCAGGCGCGCAGGTTCTTCGTCCCGGGCATGCCCCCGGGAAGGAAGAGCAGGTCGTAGCCAGAGAAGTCGAAGTCCTCGTCGCAGACGCTGCGATCGCAGCCCACGCTCACACCATGGCTCGAGACGACCGTGAGCCCGGGCGCGACGGAGACCTTATCGCAGGGGATGCCCGCCCTGAATAGCAGGTCGGCAACCACGAGCGCCTCGCACTCCTCGAAGCCCTCGGCAAGGAACGCCGCCACCCTGTACTCGCTGGACTGCCTGAACATGTGAGCCTCCCCTTCTCGCCCTTCCATGCCACAAGAGTATAGAACATGTGTTCCTATATTGGAAGCTCAGTCGTCGGGACCGGGCTTGCGGCGGCGCGACTTCAGCTGGGAGCGCCTCCGCTTCTCGTCCAGCCTCCTCTGGCGGGCGGCGCGGCTGGGCTTGGTGGCATGCCGCTGCTTGGGCGGGACCGACCGGCGCAGGAGCTCCCGCCTCAGCTTCTGGAGGCAGAGCAGGCGGTTCTGGTACTGGCTGCGTGACTCCCTGCTGGTCACCACGATGCCCGTGGGGAGGTGCCTCATGCGGACTGCGGAATCGGTGGTGTTGACGCCCTGCCCGCCGGGACCCGTGGCACGGAACGCGTCCACCGCACACTCACCCGCAAGCTCCTCGATCCCCTTGCGTGCGAAGCGTGCGTAGTCGCAATGTCCCAGGCCGCCCTTGGCGTCCATGCTATGCCGCCTCCAGCCTGAGCTCGCGCCGGAACGCCAGGAGCACCCACAGCGAGAGCACGAGCGAGAGGAACGACATGACCGGGTAGTTGAGCCAGAGCCCCGTGAGGCCGAGGGGCCAGAGGAGCGGGAGCTCGAGGAGGGGGAACACGAGCGCGCTGCACACCGAGAGGAGCGAGGCCAGCTTCGACATCTGGATGGCCGTCATGAGGGCCTGGGTGGCAAACGAGAACCACCTCACGGTAAACGACACGGCGAACACGCGGAAGGCGACGGTCGCGAGGGCCATGAGCTCGGGGGCCGGGTCAGAGATGAAGAGCAGGGTGAGCTCGCGCGGGAGAAGGGCCATCGCGACGCCGGAGGCGAGCGAGATGGCGGCACAGGCGGCGAAGACGCAGCGCTCGATGGCGACGACGCGGTCCTGGCGGCGAGCGCCCCAGTTGTACCCCACGGAGGGCTGCAGCGAGTCGCAGACTCCGTAGATCAGCGGGAACACGAAGCCGTCCACGTACATGAGCAGGCCGTAGGCAGAGACCGCGTACTCCCCACCCAGAAGGAGCAGGGCCGCGTTGAGCGCGATCGAGGTGACGCGGCCGGCGACGTTGTTGAGGAAGGTAGGCATGCCAGAGGCCGCGATCTCCCGCACGAGGGCCCAGCTCAGGCGAGGCCTCACGAAGCGCAGCTGCATCCTCCCCAGGGCGAAGGGCAGAAGCGCGAGCACGGTGCAGACCGCCATGGCGAGGGCGTAGCCCAAGGCGGCCCCCAGGATCCCCAGGTGCAGGAAGTACATGAGCGAGAACTCCACCACGCCGCCGAACACCGCCATGAAGACGTTGAGGGCGAGGGAGGAGCGAATCCTCCCACAGGCCTTGAGGTAGTTGTCGACCGCAAACATCCCCACCGTGATGGGCGAGAAGGCCGCGTAGACGCGCAGGAAGTCCACCGCCATCGAGGCGAGCTCCCCCGTCGCCCCCATGGCCGCCATGATGGCGGGGGCTGCGAGGAAGAGAGCCGCGCCCGTGACGGCACCCAGCAGGACGTTGAGGAGGACGGAGCAGCTGAAGATGTTGTTGGCCCGCTCGTCGTCACCCCTTCCCATGCTGATCGAGATGGGAACGGACGAGCCCACGCCGATCATGTCGCCGAAGGCGAAGTTGAGGATGACGAAGGGCATGGCGAGGTTGACCGCGGCGAAGGCCTGCTGCCCCAGGAGCTGCCCCACGAAGATGCCGTCGGCAAGGTTGTAGAGGGCGGACGCGAGCATGCTGGCCGCCCCCGGGACCGCCGCCACGAGGAAGAGCCTGAGTGGAGGCGTGTCGACGAAGAGCCTGCGGGCGCGCTCCGCCGCCAGGCCGCTCTCCTCCTGCATCTGCGCCATGCGTCCCCTCTCGCCTGCAAAAGTGCTTGGAATCGGCAAGGTGGGCCGCGCGACGGCTCCGCAATGCCCAAACAAGAAAATACCAGTCGAAGGGAACGTCCGCACGCAGGGAGGACCCGACGCACGGACGTCCCGACGGGGCGTCACGAGGCCGCCGGCCACGCCCGTGACGCGCTACTCGCTCCTGAGCGCCTCCACCGGGTCGCGGCGGGCGGCCATGCTCGAGGGGGTGAGCCCGGCGACCAGGGTGAGTCCCACGCTGATGGCGACGAGCGCGAGGGCGCTCTGCCAGGGCAGGACCATGATGTTGGGCACTCCCTTCCAGCCCAGCACGAAGGCGTTCACGGGAACCGAGGCCAGGTACACGAGGCCGACGGCGAAGACGCCCGAGAGAAGCCCCTCGATCACGGTCTCGGCATTGAAGATGTTGGCGACGTTGAGCCTGGAGGCGCCCATGGCGCGCAGGATGCCGATCTCCTTCTTGCGCTCGAGGACCGAGATGTAGGTGATGATGGCGATCATCACCGAGCTGACCACGAGCGAGATGGACACGAAGGCGATGAGCACCGTCGAGATCATGTTGACGATGTCGGTCACGGAACTCATGAGGGCGCCCACGAGGTCGGAGTACTGGATGGTCGAGTCGGGCTTGCCGGCGGCCTCCTCGCCTCGGTTGTAGGAGTCGATGACCCCCTCCACCGACTTCTTCGCGTCGAAGTCGCGGGGGTAGATGCTGATCGACTCGGGGTCGTCGAGCCTCGCGTAGCCTAGCTTCCTCATGTTGGCGTCGTAGCTCAGGTCTTCCGCGTTCATGTAGTTCTGCAGGAGGGAGCTCAGGTCGTCCTGGCTCATGTTGACCTTGATGGCGCGCGAGAAGGCGCCGGCGTCCACCGAGAAGCCGCTCTGGAGCGCGGAGGAGAGGGACGACATCTGGCTCTGCAGCTGGCCCGCGATGGCGTTGGAGAGCTGCGTCCCCAGCCTGGAGGTCGTGGCGGCCACCTGGGTCTGGAGCTGGCTCGCGAGCTGGGTGGCCATGACCTGCGCCGCCTGCGTCACGAGGCCCTGCAAGGCGTTGGAGAAGTAGGGAGCGAGCTGCTCCTGGAGGTAGCTCTGCATGGCCTTCCCGACCACGTCGCCCAGGCTGGAGTCAAGACCTCCCTGCAGGTCGGCGAGGATGGCCTTCGCCTCGTCGGTCTGCAGGTACTCCTGGACGAGGGCGGCGTAGTCCACCTGCGCCCCCTCGGAGGGGACGAGCCTGCTTCCCGCCCAGGCTGCAAAGCCGGAGGCGAGCCTGTTGGCGTCGTCCACCAGCTTCGCCCTCTGCTCGTCGGTGAGGCCCGAGAGCGCGTCGGTGATGCCGCTCTGCGCGAGGTCGAACTTCGGGGCACCCGCCATGAGCGCCGCCATGCTCTGGGCGTTGAAGATGCCAGACAACTGGCTCGTGTCGAGGCTGACCGAGCTCATGTCGAGGCCCGAGGAGTCGGGAGCGAGCCCCGAGAGGTCGAGCGAGCCCAGGTCCATTCCCGACGAGAGCCCGGACAAGGAGCTCGTGTCGAACGAGAACGCGCTCTTGAGGGCGGCCTCGTCGACCGTGAAGAGGGAGCTCATGTCAAGCTCCTTGCCCTGCTTCTGCTGCAGCTCCTCGAAGCTCTTTCCGGTGAAGACGTCCGTGTCGGGCTTGGCGATCTGCTCCTTCACGATGTCGGAGTCCGCCGCATCCTGGATGAGCTCGCTCGTGAGCGCCGCGGTGTAGCCTATGCCCTCGCGCACGAGGCTGGAGGAGCTCGCGCTCTTGGGCTTGACCACGCCCACGACCCTCAGGGTCAGTCCGCCATCGACTGCGGAGCGCAGGAAGGCGTCGTCGCCCGACATGTCGGTCCAGCCTCCCGTGCTGTCGTTCCTCTGGTAGAGGGCCGACGAGGGGACGACCTTGAAGGTCATGCCCAGCGCGTCGTCGTAGCTGAAGTCGCGGTAGTCGTCGGGCACCTGCACCTCCTGGCCGTTCAGCATCTGGCTCATCATGTCGTTCATGGCTTCGGTGTCATAGAAGCCCAGGCTATAGAGGGTGTAGTCGCTGATATTGCCGTTGGAGTCGAGCACGAGCACCGCCTCGTCCGCCGCCTTGGGCCAGCTGCCGGCGACGACCTCCATCTGGTCGTCGAGCATCTTCTGGTCGCTCACGAGCTCGTTGAAGGAGGAGCTGGTCGTGCCCCCCGTGAGCGCCGAACCCATGACCCCGCTCGCCATCTTGGTGGTCACCTCCGAGGGGTTGAGTCGCGTGACGCCCGCGCTCGTGTCGGCCTCGTAGATCTGCGGCGTCACGCCATAGGAGTACTTGATGGTGTTGACGTAGGGCTCGATTCCGCTCTGACCCCCCTCGAGGTAGGCCTTGAAGGACGAGAGGTCGTTGTTCTTCACCTGGGCGAACATGTCGGTCATGATCCTGTCCTGGCCGATGGTCCCGCCGCCTGCGGAGGCCTGCTGCGCCTCTCCGCCAGAGCTGCCGCCCGCGATGCCGGAGCCCAGCAGGCTCGAGACGTCGAAGCTGCTCTTGGTGATGGTGAGCGGATAGGAGGCCAGCGAGCTCTCCTCCGTGTCCTTGATGTAGCCGTTCACGCCGTTCGAGAGGGCGAGGATGGCAGCGATTCCGATGATGCCGATGGAGCCCGCGAAGGCGGTGAGGAAGGTGCGCCCCTTCTTGGTCATGAGGTTGTTGAACGAGAGCGAGAGGGCCGTCGCGAACGACATCGAGGCATGCCTGCCAGGCTTGGAGGCGTCCCTCTCCCCTGGTCCGGCGGTGGCCGAGGCAGGACCTGACACGCCGGCCATGGCTCCCGACGCGCCCGCGCGCGCCGTCCCCAGCCCCTCGGGGCGCAGGGGGTCGCTGTCACCCTCTATGCGACCGTCGCGCACGCGCACGATGCGGGTGGCGTAGGCCTCGGCGAGCTCGGGATTGTGCGTGACCATCACGACGAGGCGGTCGCGTGCCACCCCCTTCAGGATGTCCATGACCTGCACGCCGGTCTCGCTGTCCAAGGCGCCGGTGGGCTCGTCGGCGAGGACGATGTCGGGGTCGTTCACCAGCGCGCGTGCGATGGCCACGCGCTGCATCTGCCCGCCGGAGAGCTGGCTCGGGCGCTTGTGCAGGTGCTCGCCGAGCCCCACGCGCTCGAGGGCCTCCCTCGCCCGCGCGCGCCGCTCCGAGCGGCCCACCCCCGAGAGCGTGAGGGCGAGCTCGACGTTGGAGAGGATGCTCTGGTGCGGGATGAGGTTGTAGCTCTGGAAGACGAAGCCCACGCGGTGGTTGCGGTAGGTGTCCCAGTCCTTCGAGCCGAAGTCCTTGGTGGAGGTCCCGTTGACCACGATGTCGCCCGAGTCGGCGTGGTCGAGGCCGCCCAGGATGTTGAGCATGGTGGTCTTGCCCGAGCCCGAGGGCCCGAGGATGGCCACGAACTCGTTGTCCCTGAAGGTCACCGACACGTCGTCCAGGGCCACCTGGGTGAAGGAGTCGGTGACGTAGGCCTTGCGTATGTTCTTGAGCTGGAGCATGGCAGACCATCCCTCGCGCGCGATTTTTCACCTGCTGGTTCTACCCAGAACGCCCCGACCTAGGCAGAGACGGGAAGATTCATCCCATGCACACCTGACGCCTGGCGCGAGACGAGGGAGGATCGAAGGGGACGCCTCTCTCCCCCTCATCTGCTTCTGAAGCAATTGGTTTAATTTATATGCAATATGTGGTGTTTCACAGAAATTAAATAACAATATGTTGTGCTAATCCCAGATGGACTGGTTTAGACTGGGTCTCACCCCTCGCAAAGGACTCTGGTAGGTTAGATAGAGCTAACAGTGCGGGCGCCGCAGGAGACGCCCGCAAACGGACCCTTGGGAGCGTGCGATGCAGAAGGCATGGGAAGGCTTCGTCGGCGGCAACTGGGAGCGCCACGTGGACGTCAGGGACTTCATCCAGAGGAACTACACGCCCTACGACGGCGACGAGTCGTTCCTCGCAGGGCCCACCGAGGCCACGAGGAGGCTCTGGGACGAGGTCATGGACCTCTTCGAGGAGGAGCGCGCGCACGACGGCGTGCTCGACATGGACACCGACGTCGTGAGCACCATCACGAGCCACGGGCCCGGCTACATAGACCGCCCGCTCGAGAGGGTCGTGGGGCTGCAGACCGACCGCCCCCTCAAGCGCGCCCTCATGGTGGACGGCGGCATACGCATGGCGGTGGCCGCCTGCGAGAGCCACGGCTACCATGTGGACCCCCAGATCGTCGACTTCTACACCAAGCGCCGCAAGACCCACAACGCCGGGGTCTTCGACGTCTACACGCCCGAGATGCGCGCCTGCCGCCACTCGCACATCATCACGGGGCTCCCCGACGCCTACGGGCGCGGGCGCATCATAGGCGACTACCGCCGCGTCGCCCTCTATGGCGTGGACTTCCTCGTCGCAGAGAAGAGGGCCGAGAAGGCGGGCACCCAGAAGCACATGACGGAGGCCGTGATACGCCATCGCGAGGAGCTGGCCGAGCAGGCGCGCGCCCTCGAGGAGCTGAGGGAGCTCGGGCGCATCTACGGTCTGGAGCTGGGCCGCCCCGCCCAGGACTTCCAGGAGGCTGTCCAGTGGCTCTACATGGGCTACCTCGCCGCCGTCAAGGAGCAGAACGGCGCGGCAATGTCCATCGGGCGCAACTCCGCCTTCCTCGACGTCTATGCCGAGAGGGACCTGGCCCAGGGCCTCTTGGACGAGTCCCAGGTGCAGGAGATCATTGACCACCTGGTCATGAAGCTGCGCATGGTCAAGTTCGCGCGCACCCCGGAGTACAACGAGCTCTTCTCCGGCGACCCCCAGTGGGTCACGGAGTCCATAGGCGGCATGGGCGTGGACGGTCGCTCCATGGTCACCAAGACGAGCTACCGCTACCTCCACACGCTCGAGAACATGGGCACCAGCCCCGAGCCCAACCTCACCGTGCTCTGGAGCACCCGCCTGCCCGAGCCTTTCAAGCGCTACTGCGCCAGGATCTCCATCGCTACCAGCTCCATCCAGTACGAGAACGACGACCTCATGCGCGTGTACCACGGCGACGACTACGCCATCGCCTGCTGCGTGAGCTCGATGCGCATCGGCAAGGAGATGCAGTTCTTCGGAGCCCGCGCGAACCTCGCGAAGTGCCTGCTCTACGCCATCAACGGCGGACGCGACGAGAAGACGGGCGAGCAGATCGGCCCCAAGTTCCGTCCGGTGGAGGGCGAGTACCTCGACTACGACGACGTGGTGGAGAAGTACCGCGACATGATGGCCTGGCTCGCCGGCGTCTACGTCAACGCCCTCAACATCATCCACTACATGCACGACAAGTACTGCTACGAGCGGCTCCAGATGGCCCTGCACGACGAGCACGTGCATCGCTGGTTCGCCACGGGCATCGCCGGGCTCTCCGTCGTGGCGGACTCGCTGAGCGCCATCAAGTATGCCAAGGTGCGCGTGCTGCGCGACCAGACGGGCCTCGTCACCGACTACGAGGTGGAGGGGGACTTCCCCAAGTACGGAAACGACGACGACCGCGTTGACCAGATCGCCCATGACGTGGTCGAGGTGTTCATGAAGTACGTGCGCGAGACCGACACCTACCGCAGGGCCGTCCCCACGACCTCGATCCTCACCATCACCTCCAACGTGGTCTACGGCAGCGCGACGGGCAACACCCCGGACGGACGCAGGGCCGGGCAGCCCTTCGCGCCCGGCGCGAACCCCATGCACCGGAGGGACACCCACGGTGCGGTCGCCTCGCTGGCGTCCGTGGCGAAGCTCCCCTTCCGGGACGCCCAAGACGGCATCTCCAACACCTTCTCCATCGTTCCCGACGCCCTGGGCAAGCGAGGGGGCGTGATGTTCTCGCCCGACGAGCTCGACCTGGGAGACGTGGACATCGCGGGAATCGACTTCTCCAAGGCCGACTTCTCGCTTGAGTCCCACGTCGACTGCGCCTGCGCCGCCGACGCCTCCGCCGGCGAGGGCCAGGCAGACCGTCCGTAGGGCGAGGCGGCGCCGCGAGCCCCAAGCCAACGCACACGACAGACCACGAAGAAAGGACTCCCATGAAGTGCTCGGACATCCCCGAGGAGCAGGTGGACAACCTGGTAGGGCTGCTCGACGGCTACGCGCAGGAGGGCGGTCACCACCTCAACGTGAACGTCTTCACCAAGGAGACCCTCCTCGACGCCCAGGCCCGCCCCGAGAGGTACCCACAACTCACCATCCGCGTCTCGGGCTACGCGGTGAAGTTCAACTCGCTCACCCGCGAACAGCAGGACGACGTGATCGGCCGCACCTTCCACGAGGCGCTCTAGGCCTTGGACGAGGTCGAGAGGACCCTGCTGCCCCAGGCCTCGGACCCGCTCGCCAGCCGCGGGCGGGTCCATTCCGTCGAGAGCATGGGGACGGTGGACGGACCGGGCTGCCGCATGGTCGTCTTCCTCCAGGGCTGCCCCCTGCGCTGCGCCTACTGCCACAACCCCGACAGCTGGGACTACGCGGGCGGGAGCGAGGCCAGCGTGGGCGAGCTCCTCGAGCGCTTCGAGAGGAACCGCCCCTTCTACCGGAGGGGCGGCATGACCGTGAGCGGAGGGGAGCCCCTGGCCCAGCCCCGCTTCGTGGCGGACCTCTTCCGTGCGGCGCACCGGAGCCCCCGTGGCCGCATCCACTGCTGCCTCGACACGTCGGGGGCGACCTTCGACCCCAAGCGTCCCGAGCCCTTCTCGCCCGTGCTCGCCGAGTGCGACCTCGTGCTCCTGGACATCAAGCACAGCGACCCCGCAGGGCATCGCAGGCTCTGCGGCTCGGGGCCCGAGGCGCCCCTCGCGCTCGCCGACGAGCTGGCGCGCAGGCGCATCCCCACGGTGGTGCGGCACGTCGTGGTGCCTGGCATCACCGACGTGGAGGAGGAGCTCAGGGGCCTGGGCAGGCTCCTGGGGAACTGGGACAACGTCGTGGGCCTGGACCTCCTCCCCTACCACACCATGGGGAGGGATAAGTACGGGAGGCTCGACCTTCCCTACCGCCTCGAGGGCGTGCCGGCAATGGACCCCACGCGTCTGCCCGAGCTCAGGGCGATCGTGATGGAGGCCCGCGCCGCGCGCAGGGCGGAGCGGGTGCGCTAGGTCCGTCGGAGCTCGCTGCGCCACAGAGCATGTGATCCATCGGCGTCCGCGGACCGCTGGATCTGCCCTTTGCTCGGCGTGTCTGGCCCTCCCCCAAAAAGAAGGGCAGTACAGGACGAGTCGCAGCCCCACCGTGCGCGAGGAGCGCCGGCTCCGCCCCGACTGGCACCCCCCGTCGCGCGAGAGGAACGCAACCCCAGTGCCGCCAGCAGCCCCGCGGCGCCCGAGTAGAGCCAGAAGCCGACCCCCACGAGGAGGAACATGACAAGTATCTGGGAGACGAGCACGACGACGGATGACATGCAGACCACAGCCTAGCCACGGGGAAGCAGGACCTCGCAAGGCTAGCACTTGGACGGGGGCGAGTGACGTCGCGCCCTCCCGCCTAGCGCCTGGACTCCCGCATGATCTGCCGCACCAGCCAGAGCCCCAGCACCAGGGCGACCACGTAGCCCACGAAGCCGATGACCGGTATGCCAAAGATGACGGGCTGGATGCGCGCGTAGTACACCACCGAGGACCCTATGAAGAGGCCCGCGATGATGATGCCCATGGTCAGGCGGTCAGCGGCGTGGGCCATGTCGCTGATGGGGTTCTCGGTGCCGGGGAGGTCGAGGTTCATGCGCAGCTGGCCGCGGGTGAGCATCTCCATGGCCGTGTCGGCCTGGGACGCGGCCCTGAGCAGGCCGTGCGAGGCCGAGGCGGACTCCCGGAGATACGAGCGCAGCTCGCCCTTGGCGAGGTCGAGTGGCCTGGTGTGGGCCTTGATGTGGGCCCGCACGATGTCGACCATGCTGGCGTCCGGCAGGAAGCCGTCCACCGTCCCCTCGAGGGTGACGAGGGAGCGCGCGAGCATGGTGACCGTGCCGGGGAGCTCGATGCCGTTCCTGCGCGCCATGCTTATGAGCGAGTTGAGGAAGGCCCCGATGTCCAGCTCCGCGAGGTCCGCCTCGCCGAAGTCCGCGATGATCGAGTCGAGGTCGGCGAGCAGGCTCGCGTGGTCGACGTCCCTCAGGTCCGACACCGAGAAGCGCAGGAGCCCCGCCTTGAGGCCCGCGCTGTCGCGGGCGGCGACGGCAGAGACCATGTCTGCTATGGCGGAGCGGTCGTGGGACGAGAGCCTTCCCATGATGCCCAGGTCGAGGTAGACGATCTTCCCGTCGCGCACCACGAGGTTGCCGGGATGCGGGTCCGCATGGAAGAAGCCGTCGTCGATCATCTGCTGAGTGTAGTTGTCGACCAGCTTGGTGCCTATCTCCTCCAGGTCATAGCCCTGGGCGAGAAGCGCCTCGCGGTCGTCGAAGGGGATGCCCTCGACGTAGTCCATCACCACGACGTGCTCGGTGCAGAGCCTGGGGAAGGGCCGCGGGCAGTCCACGAAGCGGCAGCTCGCGTTGTTCCGGCGGAACTCCTCGAGGCTGTGGGCCTCCACCAGGAAGTCCGTCTCCTCGCGGAAGGACTGCCAGAGCTCGTCCACCACGGATTGCAGGTCGAGGAACTGGTCGTCGCCCATGAGGCCCTGCGCGCGGCGCGCGAGCGAGCGCATGATCGAGATGTCCTGCGCCATGATCTCCTGGACGTGGGGCCGCTGCAGCTTGATGGCCACCGTCTCCCCGCTGACCAGCCGCGCCTTGTGGACCTGCGCCACGGAGGCGGAGCCCAGCGGCACGTCGTCTATGGCGTCGAAGATCTCCTCGATGGGGGTCTCGTACTCCGCGCGCAGCGTCTGGAGCACGAGCTCGCGATCCATGGGCTCCACGTCGGTCCTGAGGCGCGTCAGCTCCTGGCAGAAGCTCTCGGGGAGTATCTCCGACCTCATGGAGAGGATCTGCCCCGCCTTCACGAAGGTGGGGCCCAGCTCCTCGAGGAGCTGCCGGAAGCTGACCGGCGTGAGACCGTGGAGGATGTCGTAGTGGCTCGCGATGGCCAGAATCTCGCGCAGGCGGGCGGCCTTGCTCAGGCGGGAGATGCGGTACCTCCGGGCGTCGCCGGGAAATCCCCCCAGAAGGCCGATGGTGTCGTCGCGCACGGGAGCCCACGGTCCCTTTTCGGAGGGCCCCCAGCCGTCAAGGGGGCCACGGCCTCCCGTGGCCCCCTTGACCTGCGTGCCTTGGTCCCTCTCGCCCTGAGCCATGGGGACCTTCCTACTCGGCGTCCTGCGGCTCCCCGCCGGCCTCGGCATCATCCTCGGCGTCGTCCTCGACGACCTCCTCGGACTCGACCTCGACCTCGACGCGCTGGGCGTCGAGGTCGTCCGCGACCTCCTGGGCATGCGCCAGCCATGACGCGCGCTCCTCGGGGCTCATGGACCGCAGCTTCGCCCTGAGCAGGGCGTCGGATGTGTCGTTCGACGCCTGGCTCACCTTGTGCTTGAGCTCCTCGTTCAGGGCCTTGCCCTGCTCGACGGTGAGCTCGCCCTTCTTGACCAGGTCCTCGATCATGCCCTGGGACTTCTCGGCCCCCAGGGCGACGGCGCCGACGCCGGCCAGAAACGCCTTGCGAACGACCTCGCCAAAATCGTCGATCCCTGCCATTGCGAACCCCTTTCGGCCGCGGGGCGCCCGTGCGCCCCTCCAACATGCCGCCCTTGTACCCAAGACGTCGACGGGCAAGACGCGTCCCGTCGACGGACGGTCTATCCCAAGAGCAGGCCACACAGCTCCGCCACGCTCCGCGCCACGGCCACGGCACCCGCCCCCTCGAGCTCCTCGACGGTCCCGGTGCCGCCCAGCACCACGCCCACGCAGGGCACGCCGCAGGCGCTGGCGGCCTCCACGTCGTAGTGCCTGTCGCCCACCATGACGGCGTCGGCGGCGGCGAGCCCCATCCTGCCCAGGACGTCCCTCATCGTCTGCGCCTTCGAGATGCCGTGGTCGGCGTCCTTTCCCCCGATGACGTCGAAGAGGTCGGAGATGCCGTTGTCCGCCACGGCCCTCCTGAGCAGGCGGGTCCTCTTGGACGAGACGATTCCCAGCCTCTTGCCCGCGGCGCGCAGCGACCCGAGGAGCTCGGGGATGCCCCCGAAGACGGGCCAGGCGGCAGGCCCCAGGGACTCGTATATCTCCCGATACCTGCGCGTCACCTCCTCGGCGTCCCCCTCCGAGAGGCCAAAGACCAGGCTGAATGCCTGGGGGAAGGGCGGGCCCACGAGCTCGCCCGCACGTTCGAGCTCACGCTCGGGGATGCCGAAGTCGCGCAGCACCCTGGTGGCCGTCCCCACGATGAGGGGCTTGGAGTCCGCGAGCGTCCCGTCGAAGTCGAAAAGGACACATCCGCGCTCGGCGAGGGTGGCCCCTCCCATGGCGGTCCCCACCGACCTGGCCTCTTGATCCTGCATGGGCGCGTTCCCTTCTCCTCGTGTTCGCCCGTCCATGATAGCGTCTGGGCCGCCCCAACCTGCCCCCTCGCGCCCGCCATCACGCAAGGTTACAAGCTGCCGTCGCCTTGGGCCGCGCGTGGCGCGACATCTGCCGGGCGCGCTACGATGGCTCTGAGTGCGCACGTTGGCGTCCAGGTCTGGAGGACAGATGGCACGCGTCTTCAACTTCTCTGCGGGTCCCGCGGCCCTTCCCGAGCCCGTTCTGCGCGAGTGCGCGGAAGAGATGCTCGACTACCGGGGGTCAGGCATGTCCGTCATGGAGATGAGCCACCGCTCCCCGCTCTACCAGTCCATCATCGACGACGCCGAGGCGACGCTCAGGCGCGTCATGGGCATCCCCGCCAACTACCACATTCTCTTCCTCCAGGGCGGCGCGACCCTCCAGTTCGCGGGCGTCCCCCTCAACCTCATGCGCCACGGCAGGGCGGGCTACGTGGTGAGCGGCAACTGGTCGCAGAAGGCCTGGCAGGAGGCGCGCAGGTATGGGGAGGCGGAGGTCGTCGCCACGAGCGAGGCCACGGGATTCGACCGCGTGCCGGCGTTCCCCGCCGAGCTCGACCAGGGCCTCGACTACCTCTACATCTGCCAGAACGAGACCGTATTCGGCAACATGATGCGCGACTTCCCCGACGCGGGCTCCGTGCCGCTCGTGGCCGACGTCTCGAGCTGCTTCCTCTCGCTCCCCCTGGACGTGAGCCGCTTCGGCCTCGTCTACGCGGGCGTGCAGAAGAACGCCGGCCCCGCGGGCGTCACCGTGGTCATCGTGCGCGACGGCCTCGTCCAGGACGAGCCCGCGCTCGGCGTCTGCCCCAGCTACATGGACTTTCGCCTCGAGGCGGAGAGGGGATCCATGCTCAACACGCCAAACTGCTGGGGCATCTACGTGTGCGGCAAGGTCTTCCGCTGGGTCGAGGAGCAGGGCGGGCTCGAGGCCATGGAGGCCCGCAACCTCGCCAAGGTCGGACCACTCTACGACTACCTCGACCACAGCGCGCTCTTCTCGCCCAGCGTCCTTCCCGGGCACCGCTCCATCGCGAACGTCTGCTTCAGGACGGGCGACGAGGCGCTGGACGGGGAGTTCGTGACGGGGGCGGCCGAGAGGGGCATCGTGAACCTCAAGGGGCACCGCCTCGCCGGTGGCATGCGCGCGAGCTGCTACAACGCCGTCCCCCAGGAGGCCGTCGACGCGCTCCTCGCGTACATGTCCGACTTCGAGGCGAGGCACCTGCCGCGCACGCGGCCCATCTAGCCGGGACGTGCCCGGCACCTGCGGGGCGTCCCGCGCCCCCACCAAGGAGAAGGTCGCAGACCAAAGGAGAAGGCATGCGCTACGTGAAGGTGATGGACAACATAGCCAAGAGGATCACCCGTGACGGCGAGGCGGAGCTTGGCGAGGGATACCAGAAGACCGACGACATAAGCCAGGCGGACGCGATCCTGGTGCGGGCCAGCGACATCCACGGCATCGACTTCGGCCCCTCCGTGCGCTGCGTCGCGCGCTCGGGCGCCGGCGTGAACAACATCCCGCTCGAGGAGTGCGCCAAGCGCGGCATCGTGGTGTTCAACTCGCCCGGCGGCAACTCCAACGCCGTGAAGGAGCTCGTCGTGGGCATGATCCTGGTCAACTCCCGCGGCACCGCGGGCGGCATCGACTGGGTGCGCAGCAACGCCGGCGACCCGGACATCGTGAGGGCGAGCGAGCGCAGCAAGAAGGCCTTCGTGGGCCACGAGGCCATCGGGCGCAAGGCCGGCGTCGTGGGCCTGGGCGCCGTGGGCTCCAAGGTCGCCAACGCCCTCATCAACCTGGGTCTGGACGTCTACGGCTATGACCCCTACCTCTCCGTCGAGCACGCCTGGCAGCTCTCTCGCGAGGTCAAGCGGGTGGACAGCCTCGAGGAGCTCTGCCAGGGGGCCGACTACGTGACGCTGCACGTCCCCTCGAAGGAGGACACCGTCCACATGCTGGGAGAGGAGCAGGTCTCCCTCATGGCGGACGGCGCGATGCTCCTCAACTACGCCCGCGCGGACATCGTGGACGAGGACGGCGTGGCCAGGTCCCTCGAGTCGGGCAAGCTCGGCTGCTTCGTCTGCGACTTCGCGACCCCCAAGACCACCCGGATGCCCCGCACCCTCATCACGCCCCACATGGGGGCCTGCACCGACGAGGCAGAGGAGAACTGCGCCCGCATGGCCGTGGGCGAGATGAAGGCGTACCTCGAGGACGGCACCATCAGGAACTCCGTCAACTACCCCGACTGCGACATGGGCCCCTGCCAGGGCCAGGGGCGCTTCGCGGCGCTCCACGCCAACGTCCCCAACATGATCGGCCAGCTCACCGCCGCGCTCGCTGGCACGGGCACCAACATCCAGCGCATGAGCAACGCCTCGCGGGGCGCGCACGCGTACACGTTGGTGGACACCGACTCCCCCCTCGACCGCCAGACCTACGACCGCCTGCGCGCCATCCCCGGCGTGTACCGCATCAGGGTGATCAGGCCGGCCCAGGCCTAGCGGCCCACGCGGGCACCGCCTGACGAGCTGCAAGGAGGAATGCAGATGAGAGCCGAGCCCATGAGCTGCCTGCGGCCCACGCCGGAGCGCGCCGCCAGCTTCGCGAGCCTTCCCTACGACGTCTTCGACCGCAGGTCCGCCGCGGCGTACGTCGAGGCGCACCCCGACTCCTTCCTCGCCATCGACAGGCCCGAGACCGCCTTCCCGCCCGACCAGGACATGTACGCCCCCGAGGTCTACGCCAAGGCGGCCGAGCTCCTCAGGGCGCGCGCGCAGGACGGCACGCTCCTGCGCGACGCGACCCCCTGCTACTACGTCTGGCGCCTGGAGCAGGGCGGGCACGCGCAGACCGGCATAGCCTGCGCGTGCGCCGTGGACGAGTACCTCGATGGGACCATCCGCCGGCACGAGGGCACGACCGCCGCCAAGGAGGCGGACCGCATCGAGCACATCCGCGCGACGGGCGCCCAGACGGGGCCGATCTTCCTCTGCTATCGCGACAACTACGCCATCGACGTCCTCGTCCGCGCCGCCGCGCAGGCGAGCCCCCTCTACGACTTCACGGACGGAGAGGGCGTCCGCCAGACCATGTGGCGCATCGCGCGGCCCGCTGCCGTGGAGGCCCTGCGCGCCTGCTTCCAGACCGTGCCCTGCGCCTACATCGCCGACGGCCATCACCGCGCCGCCAGCGCCGTCCATCTGAGCCTCGAGCGCAGGCGCGCCGACGGGCGCCCCGAGGGTGCCTGCGCCAAGGGCGACGAGAGGCCCTACGACCTCTTCCTCTCGGTGCTCTTCCCCGCGAGCCAGCTCAGGGTGCTTCCCTACGACCGCGTCCTGTTCGACACCGCCGGACTCACGCCGGAGGACCTCCTCCGGGGCCTCGACCAGGCCGGCTTCGACCTCATGGGAGAGGGCCCCTCCTTCGCGGTCCCGGGCGCGCGGCACGAGTTCGGCCTCTTCGTGGGAGGCTCCTGGCACGGCCTCAGGCTCAGGGACCCCGAGACGCTCCCGGAGGGTGACCCCGTGGCGCGGCTCGACGCCGGCATACTCCAGGACCGCGTCCTGGGGCCGCTCCTGGGCATCGACGACCCGCGCACGAGCGAACGCATCCGCTTCGTCGGCGGGGTCGAGGGGACGGGCAGGCTCGAGGAGCTCGCCGGCGCGGGTGGGGCGGCCTTCTCGCTCTTCCCCACCTCGGTGGGCGAGCTCATGGCCGTGAGCGACGCGGGACGCCTCATGCCCCCCAAGTCGACCTGGTTCGAGCCCAAGCTCAGGAGCGGGCTCCTCATCCGCCGGATCTAGCCTCCGGCCAGAGCCGCCGCCCCGTATGCACCCTATGCAATCGCCCCAAAACGACCGAATCCGGGGAGGGGCGCGGGCTCTGCGTGTTAGATTGATTGAACATGTAGGGCACCAACGCAGCAGAACGGAAGCGGTCCCATGAGCAGCACTCCCCACCCCCGCAAGGGAACCACCCGCAGGGACGCGGACTCCCTCGCCCGCGGCAGCCAGGCCCACGCCCAGCAGAGTCATCATACGAGCCACGACGGCGAGCACCGCCGGCAGCCCACGGCGACCTCCACCGGAGCGAGCCACTACATCCCCACCGCCACCTACGGGAGCGCCCACCGCAGCTCCCGGCCCCTTGCCGGCCCCAGGGACACGGCCGCCCCCGGCGGTCCCAACCTCACCCGCCGCAACGCCATCGCGCTCGCCGTCGTGGCCGCGCTGGGAGGAGGCGGCGTCTGGTTCGCCACCAGCAGGCCCGTCCAGGTCAAGGTGAACGGGCAGGGACTGAAGGTCACGAGGGGGGCTACCCTCGAGCAGGTGAGGGACGCCGCGTCCCTCTCGCCCAACGCCGGAAACCTCGTCTCGGTCTCGGGCAAGGTGCTCGAGCAGGGCAAGGGCTTCGCCCTCTCCGCCCGCGTGAACGGCGCGGACCTCGACCAGGACCAGATCGGCTCATACCGCGCCAAGGCGGGCGACGACATCCAGATCAGCGACGGAGCCGACCGCAGCGAGGAGTACAGCGCCACGACCAGGGAGGTCCAGCCCAAGCTGCTCATGCAGGGCGGCTACGGCGCCGTTGCCTACGTGTCGCAGTGGGGCAGGCCCGGCAGGGTCGAGACCCGCACCGGCACCACCTCGGGAGAGACCGCAGACACCACCGTGGACGAGGTCCAGGACTGCGTCATCATGCTCCACAACGTGAAGCCCGACAACGACCAGAAGCTCGTCGCCCTCACCTTCGACGACGGTCCCAGCGAGTACACCCAGCGCTACCTGGACATCCTCAACCAATACGGCGCCAGGGCGACCTTCTTCAACCTGGGCAGCCAGGTGGCGGCGTACCCCGACCTGTCGAAGGCGGTCGTCGCCCAGGGGAGCCAGGTGGCGTCGCACTCCTACACCCACCCGGAGCTCCCGACCCTGGACGAGGCGACGCTCCGGGACGAGCTCAAGAGGACCTTCGACGCCATCCGGGATACCGACGGCGTGGGCACCACCGTGATTCGCCCGCCCTACGGCGCCTTCAAGGAGTCCACCTGGCTCAAGTCCGGCGGACTGCTCTCGTGCTCGGTCATCTGGAACCAGGACTCCGAGGACTGGCGCAGGCCCGGCGCGGACAAGATCGCGGCAAACGCCCTGAACGGCATCGCGCCGGGCTCGATTATCCTCATGCACGACGGCGGCGGCAACCGCGACCAGGACGTCGAGGCGCTCCCCACCATCATCAGCAGCCTTCAGGGGCAGGGCTACACCCTCGTCACCATCAACGAGCTCCTGGCCTCCGACAGCTCCATCCCCGACGACATCAAGTCTGGCAACGCCACCCTCCCCGAGGGCTGCGTCTGGCCGACCGAGCTGGGAGACGCCTAGGCCTGGCACCCCTGCCAGCCCCTGACGTGACCTTGTTGCGAATTGCCGAGCTGGTCCCCTTCCCTGGGTATAAACCGGGGGAGGGGACCCGTCGTTTGGAGAACCATGCAGGGACGTCACCACAACATGTCCGCCCGAGGGCTGCTCCTGGCCATCCCCGCCAGCGCGCTCGCAGGCTGCCTCGCCTACGCGGGACATCAGGCGCTTGCCATGCAGAGCCTCGCCTGGGGTCTGGTCGCGACCAGCGCCGCGGCGGCGGGACTGGGGCTCGGCCTCTTCGCCTACGCGGCACGAAGGCACGAGCCGCCTGCCACGTCCCCACGGACGAACGGGCTCGGGACGGGCGAGCAGGCGGAGGGCGGGGACCCCGTCATGACCGCAGTCGTCAGCGCTCCCGAGGTCGGCGGCGAGGTCGCGATCGAGGCCGCGGCTCCCGCCTGGGAGCAGGCGATGGCCCGAAGCGACGCCGCGAAAGCCCCGGAGGAGGGTCGTTCGGGCGACGCGCGCAGCGGGGAGCCTGGCAGCGGAGACGCCCTGCGCTCCGAGCTCGACTACCCCTCGCTCGCGCGGGCCCTCGCGTCCACGACCGACCCCCTCGGCCTCCTCAAGGCCCTGGTGGGCGACATACGCACGCGCCAGGCACGAGTCGAGGGGAGGGGCGACGAGACGCCCCTCCCCGACGGAGGCGACCCCGAGGCCCCCGACGCCCTCGACCCCCTCGCCTTCCGCACGACACGCGTGCGGGAGGACGGGCAGGTCGTGGCACGTCCCTCGGGCCTCGAGCTCTACCTGGCACGCAGGCTCGAGGAGGCGGGGCTCTTCTCCAAGGACATCCGCCTCCCACAGGTGGACGTCGCGGTGCTCTCGTCCACCCAGGGCATCTACCTGCGCATCCTAGAGCCGGAGCTTCCCTATCTGGCAAAGCTCCGCGTGCTTGCCATCGAGGCGGCGCTCAACTCAGTCCGCTATGCGGCCAGCTACTTCGACGAGCCGGGCAGCGTGAGCGTCGAGGACTGCTACAAGCTCGACCGCGAGCTGGCGAGCTCCATCTGCGCCCAGATGCCACCCCTCGACCAGCCCGTGCCCCTCCAGGAGGGCGAGCTCCCCGACGGCGAGTGGACGGTGCGCAGGGCCATCTCCTCGGCGATCGAGAACCTCCAGCTCCCCTACCGGCTCGAGGCGGACTTCCGCTGCAACGTCTCCGACGGCAACGTCGCCATCCAGGTCGAGCTCACGCCGGAGTCGGTGTTCCCCTCGTCCATGTTCGTGAGCGGGCTCGGCGTCGTCCCCAGCACCCGCCAGATGCGCCGTCAGGCGGCCTCTGACTATGCCAGGCGCCTTGCCATCCTCCTCGCCGCGGCGGCCTTCCGGAGCTCGTCCAAGGTCCTCCACGTCTGGTTCGCCGGCGTGGTCAACGGCGCGAGCACGCATCGCTGCTACATCTCGGTCGACTTCGACCGCTGGCGCTTCGCGCGGCTCGACCTCGAGCGCCTGGACGACCTCGAGCGCAGCTTCCGTCCCTTCGTCCCCGTCATGCGCGTGGAGGACGGCGTCCTCCGTCCCGTGCGGCAGGGGTTCAGCCTCGCCGAGGGGCGCTTCTGCCCTCCCATGCGACACCTCCCGCCTTCGCTCAGCACCCGCAGGCTCAGCAAGCCCGTGGCCCGCGCCCTGGGCTGCGAGCGCGTCTACGGGCTCTCCATCGAGGAGGGGGACAAGCGCAACGTCCTGGCCTTCGACATCATGAGGAGGCTGGTCCCCGCCTCCCAGGACGGCTCGGTCGAGAAGAACGTCAAGACCATCCTCGAGCTGGCGGGCGACGACCCCGACCCGTTGGTGAGGTCCGCGGCGGAGCGCTGTGTCACCAAGCTGGTGGACGGCTCGCTCGAGGAGGACGCCATCAGCGTGGGCGACGAGTTCCTGAACGGGGACGCGCTCACCAGGGCGTCGGCCAAGGGCCAGGAGCTCATGGTGGAGGGCCGCTTCGACGAGGCGCGGGCCCTCTGCGAGGCGGCGTTGGCCCCCGTCGACGCGGCCGGCAGCTACGAGGACGCGGACAGGGTCGTCTGGCGCTACTTCGCCAACTTCGTCGACCGCACGCTCTACAACCGGCTCTACGGCAGGGACGGCGTCTCGCTCATGCTCGTGCCCGACGCCTACTTCGAGTGCCACGCGCTCCTCGCGGGCTGCCACGTCGCCGCGGGCAGGGGCGAGGACGCGCTGCGCGAGGCGAGACGGATGGTGGAGCTCGCCCCCCTGGACCGCTCCGCCCAGCTCGCCCTGGCACGCGCGACCCTCGAGGCCCAGGGGCCCGAGGCGGCCGAGAGGGTCCTCAAGGAGGGGCTCGCGCTCGCGCACGACCCGGAGGGCATCGCGGGGTCGTACCTCTCGCTTGCCTGGCTGCTGGGCCAGAGGGGGGAGCACGCCCTCGCCGGGGCCTGCGTGAGGCACCTGCTAAGGCTCCTCCCCCGCCTCGACCTCTCGAGGCTCGCCCAGGCGCAGGGCATGGGGCTTCAGGGCCTGGCGCTCGTCGGCCTGGGGGGACAGTTCCAGGCGGGCGACCCCGAGGCGCTCCTCGAGGAGAACGACATCCCCCTCGCGCCCACCCCAGAGATGAGCAAGGCGTTCCAGGACTGCGCCCGCGCGTCCGTGGACGCGGAGGTCTTCCCCGTGGCGCGTAGCTTCGTGAGCATCCTCAACCGCTTCGACCCGAGCGACGTGCTGACGGGCATCCTGCGCTCCCTGGAGGACGCTCCCGACGCATAGCCGAGTCCCTTCCCCGAGCGCATCCGTCGACGCAAGCCCCCGCCCATCCCAAGGGGTGGGCGGGGGCTTCGAGGCCATGCCAAGGGGCCTGCTGCTCGTTGGGCTCCGAAGTGGAGAGCCTAGCGGACGGGGCGCGCCTCCTTGAAGCCATGCTGGCAATAGTGGCGGTAGTACTGGGAGAGGTCGTTGCCAAAGGCCCGGTCGAGGTCGGGGTTGGCGGCACGGTAGGCCCTCACGTCGAAGTTGCGGCTCGACCTTTTCCCCTCCCTCATGCCGGACTCCGCGAAGTGGGCGAGCGCCGCCTCGGGGCTCCCGCCGAAGGCAGCCCTCAGGTCGGGGTTGGACGCCAGGTAGTACTCGCAGTCGAAGACCATGCCGTAGTCGAAGCCCTGGTACACGAACGGCGCGTTGGGCGAGCCGGCATGGGAGATGCCATCACGCAGCCAGTCGTTCCTGTTCCTGACCCAGGTCGTCAGATAGTCGACGTTCCCGGCCCAGCTGTCGAAGGGCCTCACCGTGTTATCGAAGTGCGTGATGCCGAAGACGGTCTCGTTCATCCGCTCTGAGGCGGCAAGCTCGCCGCGATAGAAGGCGATGGAGCGCAACTGCCCTTCCCCGCCCCGGGCGGAGCCGCCACCCAGCAGGACCTTGTCGACCAGCGGGGAGAGCTGGCCCCCATAGACCTCCCCCATGCGCTTCCGCACGGCCGCGATCCTGGGCACCCAGGCCCCGTTGATCAGGCTGAAGCCCTCATAACGAGAGAACTCCGAGTCATAGTGGTCGGTGCGGGTGCCGCCGCAGGAGTCGAAGTCCCAGACGGGGGCCCAGACGAAGGTCTTGCTCCCGGCGTCGAGATAGCAGTAGGTCGACGTCCCAAATGCGTCGACGTTCTTGAGGAGCTCGTTCAGCAGGTAGGTCTTGGCGAGGGAGTCGAGGTCGAAGGAGTAGCCGTCACTCAGGTTGAAGCGCCCCTTGTCGGCGTTTGCCATGGCCTCGCGCATGGCGGCCGCCACGTGGAGCACCGCCTTCTCCGAGGCCACCTCGGGGTTCTTCAGCACGAAGTGGCCATGCTGGGTCGAGAACCAGCTCTTCTCGCCCTTGTGCCAGGCGTCGTCCAGCTCGAGCAGGTAGCCGCCGCTCAGGTCCTTGGGGTCGCGCACCCCCGGCACGCAGGAGTACTCGAGGCCACCTGCGCCCTTGCGTATGGCGGCAGGGAGGGAGTCGAGGTCAACGCCCTCGTTTGCCTTCTTGTAGTCGTCCTCGAGCTTGTGGATGTCCACGCGGCCGGACCCGACGTCGACCTTCTCGGTGAGGAGGTAGCTGCCGCGGTACTCGCCGTCGTAGTACAGGTCCACCGGGGCGCACTCCACGCCCAGCATGCCCAGCTCACGGGCAAGGTCGTAGGCTATGCTGCTGCGCATGAGCGTGGGGTCGGCGGCGTTTGCGAGGAGCACCCACTTCTTGGACTGGTTCTCCTTGTTGCCCGTCGCGAGCAGGTCCGCCTTCTTGCTGAGCGAGACCTGGTACGGCTTCTTGTTGCCGATGCCCCAGGTCGAGTTGCCCCTGCCCTTCACGGTCGAGAGCTTGCCCTTTGACGCGTCGTCCCTCTCGTATATCACGCCACCACGGGCGTCGACCGCGCTCACGACCACCTTCGCCTTGCGCTCGTGCCTGGGGTCGGCCTCGACGTAGGCACGGCCCCTCGCCTTCGCGTCCTCGCTCGACAGGTAGATGGTCTCGATCCTGGCGGAGCGCATGATCGTCAGGCTCTGGGGGCTCAGCCTGGGCGCCATCCTGAGCGAGAGGGACAGGTCCCCCTGGCCGTTGGCGCTTCCCAGCCTCCTCAGCGCCGCGAGCGTGAGGGGGCCATCGACCCTCGACTCCCTCCCGCCCTGCTGGACGTAGGGGCGCAGCAGGTCTCCCGCCCAGTCCGTGAAGCGCACGACGGTCTCGTCCGTCGCGTGCGAGGGAAGGAAGAGGTAGCTCCCGCCGTCCAACTGGGTGGAGCGGACCTCATGGCTGCCCCCCTCGCTGCCGACCGACGCCGCGGCGCAGGTGGCCGCCCCATACCAGGCGACCCCCTCGCCATTCCATCCCACGGAGGTCAGGTGGGAGTCCTCGTTCCTGGAAACCGTGAAGTTGTGCGCGCCCACCTTCGCGTTGGGGTTGTACTCGCGCAGGAGGGGAACGCCGCCCTTCCCTGCCGAATGCCAGCCCACGCCCTCGTAGCGCCAGCCCACGTGCACGAGCGTCCTGCGCTCCTCGTCGCTCAGGGTGTAGTGGTGGTCGCCGGCGTTGGGGTTGTAGAGCCTGAACACGTCGAGGCCCGTCCTGGGCGCGATCCAGCCGACGCCCTCGTAGCACCAGCCCACGTGCACGAGGTTGTCGCGCTCCTTGGGCGAGGTGGTGTAGAAGTGCTCGCCGCTGTTTGGGTTGTAGAGGCGGTGCACGTCGTCGTAGGAAAGGGTCGACTCCTTCCCCTCGGCCAGAGCCTGCTTGGCGGAGGGCTGCGCGACGGGCGCGGTCGACGCCTTCTTCGCCGACTTCGCCGTGGCCGTTGCCCGCGACGTCGCCTTGGCCTTGCCGGAGTTCGTGGCAGGGGCGGCGAGCTCACTCGCCATCAGGACGGGCTCCTTGGCCTCCATCGGCTCGGGGGCAGCGGAGGGCCGCGTCTCCACGACGCCCCCCTCGGGAGCTGTCGCCGCCTCGCCCTCGGCCACTTCGGGGGCAGTGCCTTCGGTTGCGTGGCCTTCCCCCTCGTCGGAGGCTGCGGGGGCTTCTTTCTCGTCGGAGGCTGCGGGGCCTTCCTCCTGGACGGGCGCCACGTGGACCACGGCATCCTCCGCCGTGCCCGGCGCACCCGCCCCATCCCATGCCTTCGCGTCCCCCTGGGGGGAAGCGACCGGCTCCTCAGGCCCGTCGGGCCGGCCAAGCTCGTCCGGAATCGTTGCGCCCCCTTCCTCGTCCGACGTCGTGGGGGCGGAAGCCGTGACCTCGCCGAGGCCTCCCGAGGCCGGTGGCGTCGCCGGCTCGACGGCACACGCGAGGGACGTGGGCAGCAGCGCCGCCGCAAGGATCGCACCAGAGATGCAGGCAAGCCCCTGAGCACCCTTTAAGCGCATGTGGGGGTCCTTTCGATCAAAAAATTTTCCACACCTCTCCTAGTATAGGCCGTGGCATGGAAATGACAGGAACCATTCAGCCAAACGGCGCGGCCGAGGCAGGACGATTCCCACCCCGGCCGCGCACGCGTGAGGCCACGTCTTGGCCGCGCCTCTAGAACTCGAGCTCCATGAGCCTGGCGATGCTCACGATGTAGATCTCGAGAGCACGCTTGAACTGCGCCTCCTCGAAGCCCTCGTCGGCGCTGTGCTCGGCCCCGACCCAGTAGGGCATGGGGAAGTGCGGGTCGTTGGGACCAAAGGCGCCGCCGGCCTTGAAGTGGCGCGCGTAGGTCCCGCCTCCGATGGTGTAGGGCTGGTCGTTGCGACCCGTGTACTCGTTGTAGGTGCGCACCAGGGTCTGGATGCCCTCGGCGGCGGGGTCGGTGTAGAAGGGCACCATGTCGAGATCGACGGTCAGGCTGCAGTGGTGTGCCTCGCAGAGGGCGCCCACCTCAGCCGTGATCTTGTCGGAGGTGATGGACTTGGGATAGCGGGAGTCGATGGTCTGCTCGAAGACGCCGTCCTTGGTGCGGATGGTGCCACCGATGCAGGTGAGGGGGTCGAAGAGGTCGTCCGTCGCGGCGATGTTCAGGGTCGAGCCGTCCGTGGAGCCAAAGACGAGGCGCTCGAGCTCGAGGAACTCGCGCTCGCCCTCGCCGCAGAGCCCGTTCTGGAGCAGGTAGTCGACGATGAGGCCTATCGCGTTGATGGAGCCCTCGGGAGTCGAGGCGTGCGCGCCGATGCCGTGGGCCACGATTCGCGCGAGGCCCTCCCCCGCCTCCTCGACGTCGATGCGCTCCGCCGCGGGAAGGCTCGCCGCACTGGCGCGCACGACGGCCGCGGCCTCGCCGGCGACGGCGTTGCCCACCGTCCCGCCGTCGAAGTCCACGATCACGTCAGAGACCCTGCCCGAGCGGATGGTGGCGGAGTAGCCACCCTTCTCGCCGCAAATCAGCGGAAAGTCCGCGTCGGGCGTGAAGAGGAACTCGGGCTGCTCGAAGTTCTCGATGTACCACTCGACGTCGCGCATGTCGGTCTCCTCGTTGTTGCCGAGGATGCAGCGCAGGGTGTAGGGCAGCCTCCTGCCCGTGGCGGCCACCTTGTCGACGAAGTACTTGGCCGCATAGAGCGAGAGGACCGTGGGGCCCTTGTCATCGAGGACGCCGCGACCGATGAGGAAGCCGTCCTTGCGGGTGACCTTGAAGGGGTCGTAGTGCCAGCCGGTCCCCTCGGGGACGATGTCGGTGTGACCGATGGTCGCGATCTGCTTGGGCGAGTCCCCCTCGAGGTCCGCATAGCCAATCCTGCCCTCGCAGTCGTGGGCGTCAAGGCCCAGGCGAGAGGCTATCCCAAGCGCCTCGCTCAGCGCTTCGTAGGGTGCGGGACCATAGGGCATGCCGGGCCTCGCGTTGCCCATGTCCTCGACGGACCTGATGGCCACGAGGGACTCGATGTCCTTGACGACGTCCTCCCAGACGTCCTCGACGTACTGGTGGACCTCCTGCTTCAGCTCTTCGTCGCCCATCCTGTCTCCTTTCGCATAGAGACGCCTCGTTATTGCAAACGCTGCAAGGGTAGCATTGACGGCCGACATGTTCTGGCGACCTCGCGCGCGGTACGGCAAGCGGGGGCCATTGCGCCCGTCGGCGCGACCCCTTGGCGAAGCTGCCGCTACAATGGGTCGCACGCCCACGCGGCAGGACGTCGCGCAAGAATCCGAGAGGAGCCCCATGGCACCGCAGGAACTCTGGCCTCCCCGCTTCTCCGTGGCGATATTCGACTTTGACGGGACCCTAAGCGACACAGCAGGCATCTGGCGACAGGTCGACGAGGTCTTCCTGAGCTCGCGCGGGCTTCCCTACGAGGAGGACTACCCCCAGGCCATGAACGCGCTGGGGTTTGCGGCAGGGGCAGCCTACACCATCCAGCGCTTTGGCCTGGAAGAGACGGTGGAGGACATCTGCGACGAGTGGAACCGCCTGGGCCGGGCGCTCTACGAGACGCAGGCGAGCCTGAGGCCCGGCGCCCTGCGCTACCTGCGGGAGCTGAGGTCCCGGGGGATCCCCCTGGGGCTCGCCACGACCAACGACCCCGAGGTGCTCCTGAGCATGCAGAGGGTCGACCTCCGGTCCCTCTTCGACGTGCTGGTCACGAACCGCGAGGTCGAGGTGCCCAAGAGCGAGCCCGACATCTACCTCGCCTGCGCGGACGAGCTCGGCGGGGAGCCGCAGGAGACCATCGTCTTCGAGGACATCGTGCCCGGCACGCGCGCCGCCCGCGAGGCGGGCTTCCTCACCTGCGGGGTGCGCTGCGACGACCCGACCCAGGAGGTCGAGGCGCTCAGGGAGTCTGCGGAGCTCTGGCTGGACGACTGGCGCGACATCGAACTGTAGGCGACCCTCCCGCACGCCCAAGCGCACGGGAGGGTCGCAATGAGGCAGGCTCGTCCGGGAATGCCGGCTTCGGCTAGTCGAGCTGCATGAGTCTCCAGATGGCAAGGACGTAGACCTTGAGCGCACGGCGCAGGCTCTCTTCGCTCACGCCCTCGTCGGCCCCGTGCTCGGGTCCCACCCAGTCGGGGACCTCCTCCTTGGGCTCGTGGGGACCGAAGGCGCAGGCCCTCTCGAAGAGGCGCGCGTAGGTGCCTCCCCCGATCACGAAGGCCTCGCTCCTGCCGCCCGCGTAGTCGTCGTAGCTCCTGAGGAGGCACTGGACCTCGGGGCTCTGCGGGTCGATGTAGAAGGGCACCTTGTCCTGGTCGACGGCGAAGCTGGCGCCATGGGCTTCGGCGAGGGCACCCAGGCGCTCGCGGATGGCGTCGCCGTCGATGCTCGTGGGATACCGGCTGTCCACGGTCTGGACGAGACGGCCACCCACCGTGCGCACGGTCCCGCCGATGGCGGTGAGGGGGCCGAACTTCTCGTCCGAGGTCTTGATGCCCAGCGCGGCGCCATCGTGCCCCGAGGCGCAGAGGGCGTGCTGGAGCTCGAGGAAGCCCCTCTCGCCCGCACTGCAGATTCCGTTGTCGAGCAGGTAGCCCACGAGCAGACCGATGGCGTTGAGCGTCCCCTCGGGAAGCGACGCGTGCCCTCCCCTGCCCGTGGCGACGATGCGGACGAGACCCGAGGGCTCCTCCTTGAGCTCGATGCCCTCGGCCGCCGGAAGGGCGGGGACGTCGGCACGCACGAGCGCCTCGGCGCGACCGGGGATGGCGTTGGCGACGGTGCCGCCATCCATCCAGGCGATGCGGCTCTCCCCCTCGCCCCCAAAGGCCTTCGCGGAGGTGAAGTGGCCATGGAAGACGCCCTTCTCGCCGCAGATCAGGGGGAAGTCGGCATCCGGCGAGAAGCAGAAGTCGGGCCCGTCGTAGTGGGCGAGGTACCACTTGAGGTCGCCCATCGTGGTCTCCTCCGCGTTGCCCACGATGCAGCGAAGGGTGCGGGGCAGCCTCTTGCCCGTGCGATCGGCAAGGCGCTTGAAGAAGTGCGCGGCATAGAGCGAGAGGACCAGGGGGCCCTTGTCGTCGAGGACGCCGCGGCCGATGAGGTAGCCATCCCTTCGGGTCACGTCGAAGGGGTCGACGGTCCAGCCCAGACCCTCGGGCACGACGTCGGTGTGCGCGATGGTGGCGATCTGTCGCCTCGAGTCGCCCGGCAAGTCCGCATAACCGATGTAGCCCTCGCACTCGTGGGCCTCCAGGCCCAGGCGCTCGGCGATCTTGAGGCCCTGCACCAGGGCGTCGTGGCTGGCCGGCCCCCAGGGCATGCCTGGCGCGGCCGCCCCGAGGTCCTCGACGGAGCGAATCCTCACGAGCGAGCGGATGTCCTCGACGGCATCCTCCCAGACCTCGTCCACATATGCGTCAAGCCGTTCCTTGAGCTCCTCTTCGGTCATGCGTCCTCCAAAGTCGACGTTTGCTCAGCGACCTGAGTCTACCCTCTGGCAAGCGACGCGTGGCATGCCGCGCCAGTCGTCGGCCGCACAAGGGCCAAGGTCCAATTCTGGACAAGGAACGGGGACATGGCATTGCACGCCCTCCGTTGGCCGCGTGCGACGATACAACCCCGGCACGGGCTCGTCTAGACTGATTGGGACCGTAGACTTCGAACGGAGAGCCCCACATGCCCAAGGCGTCCATAGCCATACCCTGCTACAACGCGGTGCGGCACATCGAGCAGACGGTGGCCTCCGCGCTGGCCCAGACCATGGGGGACTTCGAGCTCGTCCTGGTCAACGACGGCTCCACCGACGGCACCCTCGAGCTACTCGAGCGCCTCGCCTCCACCGACCCGCGCATCCGTGTCATAGACCAGCCCAACGGCGGCGAGGGCGTGGCCCGCGACGCCGGTCGCGCCGCCTGCAGGGGAGAATGGCTCTACTTCCTCGACTCGGACGACCTCATGGAGCCCACCCTCCTCGAAGAGGCCATCGCCCGCGGGGAGGAGACCGACGCAGACCTGGTCGTCTTCCGAACGCAGGAGCTCGACGACCAGACGGGCGAGCTCAGGTACTTCCACTGGTGCTTCGACGTCGACTGGATAGGCGCGGACGTGTTCGACCCTCACGAGCACCCCCAGCGCATACTCAACTCCTTCCAGAACTGGGTGCACAACAAGCTCTGGCGAGCGAGCTTCGTGCAAGGGCGCGGGCTCCGCTTCCAGCACGTCCACCGCACGGCCGACCTGCTCTTCACCTGCAGGGCCCTGACCGAGGCGCACCGGATAGCGCTCCTTGACCGCCCCCTCCACCGCTACCGGGTGAACAACCCCGGAAGCGCCCTCTTCACGAGCGACTCGTACCCCCTCGACTTCTACGACGCCTTCGTCGAGCTCAGGGACCAGATTGACGGGGAGGGTACCTGGGAGCTGTACGGACAGTCCTTCGTGAACTGGGTCACGGAGGGCGTCGCGATGAACCTCCAGCGCGCACGCTCCCTCGAGGGCTTCTCCGCGATCTACCAGAAGATGCACGACGAGGGCTTGCGTGAGCTGCGCTTCGACCAGCTGGCACGCGAGGACGCCATCAACCCCGACCGCTGGGACCGCTGCGAGGCGATTCTCGAGCTGCCCCTGGACGAGCTCCTCTTCCGCTACTTCGCCCTCGAGAAGGAGGAGGTCCGGCGCTCGCAGACCGACCTCTCGTTCGCCAGGCTGGGCCTTGACGCCCTGGCGGGCGAGCTGGAGTGCGTGACCGGGTCGGCCTCCTTCAAGATAGGCAGGACGATCACCTCTCCCCTGCGAGCGTTCAGGGATGTCACGGGCGGGGCGGGGCGCTAGGCGCGCCCGGGCGGGGCGGCAACCTCGGGGCGGCACCCTATGCTTCGTCGTGCCTCAGCTGGAAGTAGTCACTGAAGCTGTCCAGGTTGGGGTCGACGGCAGGGTCCCCCTTCGCGAAGAAGCCAGGGTGCTTCCGTACGACGAGGGCCTTCTCGCTCAGGTAGCGCTGACGCATGCCCACGTCCACGGACTCGCGCCCGCGTGACGAGAACTCCCGGTGGCGCAGGCGGGCATACGGCGTGTACGCGACCACGTAGCCCGCCTCGCGCGCCCGCAGGCAGAAGTCGCCGTCGTTGAAGCCTACCGCCAGCTCCTCGTCGTAGCCCCCCAGCTCGTCGAAGACCTCGCGCCTCACCGCCTGGCAGGCGCCCGTCACCATGGAGAAGTCTCCGGGCAGGCCGGCGGAGTAGCCGTATCCCAGCGCGTCGGCCGCCAGGTTCTGGTTGACGTGGGCGAAGTCGCAGTTGGCATTGGCCACCATGCCCGCATGCTGCACGAGGTCGTCCTCGTAGAGGAGCTTGGCCCCCACGACTCCCACCTCGGGCCTCCCGAGTTCCCCCACCAGCTCCGACATCCAGGAGGGGTCGATGACCTCCGTGTCGTTGTTGAGGAAGAGGAGCACGTCTCCCAGGGCGTGCGAGGCCCCCAGGTTGACGATGGCGGAGTAGTTGAACTCGCCCTCGTGGCGCGGCTGCCAGCTCACGACGCGCACGCGCGGGTCCTGCCGAAGGCTCTCGTAGAGGTCGAACGTCTCCTGGTCGCAACTCCCGTTCTCCACCACCACCAGCTCGAGGCGCGGGTAGTCGGTGCGGTCGAGCAGGCTCCTGGCACAGCGCCCCAGAAGCCCCGCGTGGTCGCGGTTGGGCACGATGACGCTCACCAGGGGCGGCTCCTCGCCCAAGTCGTAGCGGACGCGATAGGTGTAGGGCAGAGGCCCGTCGCCCACGCTCGCGACGAGACCGCGGCGGGCAAGGTGACGCTCGAGCGCGATCCTGCCTGCCACGTGGGCGTAGGGCTTCTGGTCGCCACCTCCCGCCGTGGAGCCTCCGTGCTCCCTCCAGTGGTAGAGCACCCGCGGGACCCGCACGACGTCTCGCGCGACCTCGAAGGCCTTGAGGGTGAGGTCGAAGTCCTGCGCGCCCGCCACGTCCGCGCCAGAGCGCTCCGTGAGGTCGAGGACCCTCCTGCTCACCATGAGGAGGTGCGTCACGTAGTTGTGGCCGTGCAACTTGGTCAGGCTGGGAGGAGACTTGAAGGCAGGCCCGTGCAGGTGCCCGTCCCTGAGCCTGTCCTCGTCGCAATAGAGGAGGTCGACCTCGGGGTTGCTGGCGACCTCCTGGGCATAGCACCAGAGGCAGTCTCCCTCCAGCACGTCGTCATGGTCCATGAAGCCGACGTAGTCGCCCGTTGCGGCAGCTATACCGGCATTCGTGTTCTCCGCGATCGAGCGGTTCTCCACCTCCACGACCTTTATGCGGGGGTCGTCGATCGCGCCCAGGACCTGGTCGACGGAGTCGCAGGGCCCGCTGGCGTTGACCAGCACGAGCTCCCAGTTGGGATATGACTGCGCGAGGACCGAGCCCACGGCCTCGCTCAGGAAGCTGGCAGGCGTCCTGTACACGGGCATCACGAGCGAGACGAGCGGCGCGTCCGGGCCAAGGGAGTCCCTCCAGTCCCGGCGCTGGCGGCCAAGCTCTGCGTCGGTCGCGCGGTGGGCCTCGAACCAGCGCTCGTAGGCGGGATCGGCGTATGCCGCGCCCAGGCGCTCGTTCGTCCTGGCCCAGTGGGAGGCGGCGACGTTGGGGTGCATGCCCGCGAAGCAGCTCCTCTCCCCCACGCGGACGACCACGCAGAAGTGGTCGAGGTTGCGGGGAAGCTCCAGGGAGAAGCTCATGACGCGGCGGGAACCCACCGCATCCCTCACCAGCTGGTCCTCGAGCAGGTGCCATCTGGCATGCACCTGCCGAGAGGCGTCGGACGAGAGGACCTCGAGCTCGGGCCCGCTCGCACCCTCCTCGGGGAAGGTCGCGCCCAGCCGCCACACGGCGACGTCATCCCCCTTGGGCCAGACCTCCCTGACGCTGAGGGAGGCGGTCGCCCCCGAAGCCCTGCGCTCGATCCCGCGAATGGCCGACGCCACCTGGGGATGGCGCAGGGTGAGGAGACGGGACTGCAGCTTGGAGCCGCGAGCGGAGAACCTCAGGCGGCCCTTCTCCCCAGAGGGAGACTCGAGCGCAATGTCGCAGTCCGTGGAGAGGAGGGGGAGCACTACGACCCATACGCAGCCTGCGGCGGCATGGTGGCAGAGCGTCTCGCGCACGCCCGGTCCGACGGGAAGGCAACGAGAGGGGACCTCGTCACCAGCATGGGTGGATACCCTGGCCTCCAGCATCCCGGCCGGACGGTCGAGGAGGACGCAGGCGTAGCCCACGCCCAGACCCCTGCACATCGCAACACATCTCACGCTTCGCTCCCAGTCTGCCGTCGCCGCTCAAGAAGAAGTATATCCGCCCCAAGCGAGGTGTCCCCCTCCCGGCAGAGGTCGGAGCTCGGGCGGGCAGAGGCCGGCGGCGTCCGACGCGTCTCTCGATGTAACGACTACGTCCGACGCGCCTCTCGATGTAACGACTACGTCCGACGCGCCTCTTGGCGTGACGACGGCGTCCGACGCGTCTATCGACATGCCGACAACGTCAAACGCGTCCCCCGAAACGGCGAAAGCGTCCGACGCGTCTGAGGCCACCGCGTTTGCCCAGTTGGCGCGATTGTCTCAGACGCGTTCGACGCTTTGGGGCAAGAAACGCACGCGTTGGACGCTTTGGGACGAAATTGGCACGCGTTGGACGCTTTGGGATGCAACTATCACGCATTCGACGTTTTTAGACGAGAGGCGTGCGCGTTCGACGTCACAGGTTTGCGAGAGTCGCACGCGTTCGACGTCGTGAGCGTCGCCTAGCCGACGGATGGACGGAATCACGACGCAAGAAAGCGCCCCAACCCGCCGTGATGGGCGAATTGGGGCACGAAAGCTTTATACAAGCCTTCTACCTGCTGTTTTGCAGGGCACTTACATCTTGTGAACGTTGGAAGCCTGGAGCTTGCCGTTCTGGCCGGTGGTGATGTCAAACTCGACAGCCTGGCCCTCGTCCAGAGTCTTGAAGCCGTCCATCTGGATCTCGGAGTAGTGGACGAACAGGTCGTCGCCATCCTCGCGAGAGATGAAGCCATAGCCCTTGTCGGGGTTGAACCACTTAACAGTACCCTGTGCCATGTCGTGCCTTTCTTTCTTGCCCCGAGGGGCGAAGCGCTGCGCTGTCGCGCGATACATTGTGACACCTAGTCACAAGAGCTAGTGTACCCCATTGCCCTGAGGTTCTGGGCAACAATCGCGCCGGCTCAAGAAAATGGGGCATTCCCACGGAATGCCCCACAAATCAGACTCCACCGGAAAGCGGTCTTACCTGCCGTCGTACATCCTCGCGTAGTACTCCTGGTAAGAGCCGCTGGTCACGTGGTCGACCCACTCGGGATTGTCCAGGTACCAGCGGATGGTCTTCACGATGCCCTCCTCGTAGGGGGTCTCGGGGTACCAGCCCAGCTCCTCGCGGATCTTGTCCGGCGCCATGCCGTAGCGGCGGTCGTGCCCGGCGCGGTCGGTGACGTGGCGGATGAGCCCCTCGTTCACGGCTTCGTCGCCCGTGACCTTGGCCACCTCGGCGATGATCGTCTTCACGATGTAGATGTTGGCGCGCTCGTTGTGTCCGCCCACGTTGTAGACCTCGCCCAGGCGGCCTCCCGTGGCGACCATGTCGATGGCCTTGCAGTGGTCGTCCACATAGAGCCAGTCGCGCACGTTGAGCCCATCACCATACACGGGAAGCTCCCTGTGGTTCAGCGCGTTGTGAATCATGAGGGGGATGAGCTTCTCGGGGAACTGGAAGGGCCCGTAGTTGTTGGAGCAGCGCGTGATGACCGCAGGGAAGCCGTAGGTGTCGTGATAGGCCTTGACGAAGAGGTCGGCAGAGGTCTTGGACGCGCTGTAGGGGCTGTGCGGGTTGAGCGGCGTGGTCTCGCGGAAGTAGTCGGTATGCTCGGGGTCGGCGGGGCTCCCGTCAGAGTTGATCTTCTCCGGGATGGCCAGGGTGCCGTACACCTCGTCGGTGCCCACCTGCAGGTAGCGGTGGTCGCCGAAGCCGCCCTTGCCGTCGTCCCAGGCGGCGCGGCAGCAGTTGAGCAGGTTCACGGTGCCCATCACGTTGGCGTCGGCGAAGATGCCGGGGTTCGCGATGGAGCGGTCCACGTGGCTCTCGGCGGCGAAGTTGATCACGTAGTCGGGCTGGTAGGTGGCGAGGGCGTCGCTCATGGCCTTCTCGTCGCGGATGTCCGCGTGCAGGAAGACGTGGCGGTCGTCGCCCTCGATGGAGGCGAGGTTCTCGAGGTTGCCCGCATAGGTGAGGGCGTCCACGTTGACGATGCGGATGTCGTCGTGCTTGCGCAGCATGTACAGCACGAAGTTCGATCCGATGAATCCGGCGCCGCCGGTGACGAGGTAGGTCTTCAAGGGGGTTCCTCCAAGCGTTGATCGGGAAGCTGGCCAACTTCGGGCGGTCTCTCTTCCCTAGATTCTACGGACGCAGGCCATCACGTGCAGAGACGAACACAAACGCCATGCTCGTCCTGCGTCCGCACCTCTCCAGGCCATCATGCGTCCCGCGATCGTGCGCCACGCCCATGGGCTTATCCGGCAAGTTCGTCGAAGTTCTGGCGATAGGAGCGCAGCGCCTCCCTCCATGGCCTCATCTGGTTGCCAATGGTCGCCTCCAGACGGGCGTTCCTGAGCGCCGAGAAGCGGGGACGGTCTGCGGAGGCGGGGTTGGCCCGCTTGTATTCCTCGCTCGTGCAGCGGACGACCCCGCAACCCTTGCCAAACTCCTCGAAGGTCGCCTGGGCGAAGTCGGCCCAGGAGCAGGTGCCCTCGTTGGTGCAGTGGTAGATGCCGTAAACCCCAGTCACCGCAAGCGAGAGGATCTCGTGCGCAAGGTCGTTCGCGCTGGTGGGGTTGCCCATCTGGTCGTCGACGACGGTCACCCGGTCGTGCGTCTCGGCGAGGCGCAGCATGGTCTTCACGAAGTTCTTCCCCACGTAGCCATAGAGCCAGGCCGTGCGGAGCACGAAGGTCCTGGGGTTGGCGGCGAGGGCAAGGCCCTCCCCCGCCAGCTTCGAGCGCCCATAGGCGCTGATGGGCGCCGGGACGTCGGACTCGAGGCGCTCGCCCTCGACGTTGCCGGGAAACACGTAGTCCGTGGAGACCTGGACGAGCGTCGCCCCCTGTCGCGAGCAGGCGCGGGCGAGGTTCATGGGACCCAGGGCGTTCGCCGCGAAGGCGGCCGGGAAGTTGGCCTCGCAGCCGTCGACGTTAGTCATCGCGGCGCAGTTGATGGTGAGGTCGTATGGCCCATGGGCGTCAAACCAGGAGTCGACGGCCGCCGCGTCGGATATGTCCAGGTCCTCGATGTCTATGTAGTCGACGTCCGCGCCCGCGTAGGCCTCGGGAATGGGCCCGATCTCGGAATGGCCCTCTTTGATGAGGCGGCGCAGCTCGTTGCCCAGCTGGCCGTGGGAGCCGGTTACCAGAATCTTCATGGGCGTTCCTTCCCTCGCTAGCGGGCGATGCCGCGGGCAGAGCAGTAGTCGGAGAAGCTGGGATGCCTGGTGTCCTTCTCGGACAGGTTGACCTCGACGCCCTCGACCAGGGGCCACTCGACCCCTATCGTCGGGTCGTCCCACATGAGGCCGCCCTCGTCGTTGGGATGGTAGACGTCGTCGCACTTGTAGCAGAATACCGCCGTCTCGCTCAGCACGTAGAAGCCGTGCGCGAAGCCGCGGGGGACGAAGAACTGGCGGTGGTTCTGGGCCGAGAGGACCACGCCCTCCCACTTGCCGAAGGTCGGGCTGCCCTCGCGCAGGTCGACGGCGACGTCGAAGACCTCCCCCTCCACGACGCGGACCAGCTTGCTCTGGGGGTGGTCGATCTGGAAGTGGAGGCCACGCAGCACGCCCTGGGTGGAGGAGCTCTGGTTGTCCTGGACGAAGTCGGCGTCGATCCCGCCCGCCACGAAGTCGGAGCGCTTGTAGGTCTCCATGAAGTAGCCGCGGGCGTCACCATAGGACTTGCAGTCGACGACGGTCACTCCCTCGATGGACGTGGGAGTGAAGGTGAAGTTTCCGGAGCTGACTGTCTCTTGCATGAGCACCTCTCAAGTATGGGACGGGATGGTTGCGCCCCAAGAGTGTAGGACAAGGCACCGCGTGCTGGCCAAACGGGCACGAAGGCACCAGAACGGCAGGACGAACGTCAGGGCCTCGACGTCACGAACTCGCTATACCTGCGGGCGATGAAGCAGTCCTCGTACTCCCCCAGCCCCGCGATGGGCCCGCCGAGATGTGCCCTCAGGTGGTTGGCGACGCAGTCGTACGCGGCCATGCAACTGAACTTCACGCCGCCCGAGAAGCGCGGGTTGCACTCGAGGAAGCGGTATGCCCCCTCCGCCTCCTCTATGAACTCGAGGTTGACGCAGCCCACCACGCCAAGCTCGTCCGCCAACCCCTGGCAGGCGGCAACGAGCGCGTCGTCGTGAAACATGCGCACCGACGTTCCCGCCCCGTTGGGCGTGCGCAGGAGCTCCCTTCGCGGGACGGCGACGACGGCCGATCCGCACTGGTCGCGGACGACGTCCACGGTGACGACCGGCCCCTCGACGAGGGGCTGCACGATGTAGCGCTCGGGGTCGGGAGGGCAGACCGCACGCCAGTCCTCCGGCCCCCTCACGCGCGTGAGGCCCTGGCTGCTCCTGCCGTCGAGCGGCTTCACCACCACGGGATGCCCCGGATAGCGCCCGTCCAGGGATGCGAGGGGGACGGTGGGGATGCCCCGCACGCCGGACTTCGATCCCTTGAGGAACTCCGCCATCGCACGCTTGTCGCGGCAGAGGGCGAGCGCGGACGCCGGGGAGATGAGCACCTTCGTGCCCAAGTCAGCCAGCAGGTCGCGATGGGCGTTGAAGAAGTCCACCTCGACGTCCGTCAGGGGGAGAAGGAGCCCCACCCCCTCGCTGGCGCAGACCTCCCGCACGAAGGCGGAGTACTTCGCCTCGGACGAGGCGAAGGGGGCCTGGCGGAAGGAGTCCACGAAGAGGCTCTGCGCCACCCACTCCCGTGGGTAGACGTCCACGCCCACCACCCTGACGCCCTGGTCGTGCAGCCCCTGGACCACTGCCTCGGCCGAAAAGGACCCTATTGCCGTGACGAGCGCGACCCTCTGCTCCATGGGTGCCCCTATTCGAAGAAGTCGAGCACGGCGCGGATGACCACGTCGCGGTCCGTGGCGGACATGCCAAAGTAGAGGGGAAGCCGCACCAGGCGCTCGCTCTCGCGCGTAGTGTGCAGGTCCTCGCCGTCGAAGCGACCGAAGCGCAGGCCAGCAGGCGAGCTGTGCAGGGGGATGTAGTGGAAGACGGCCATGACCCCACGCTTCTTGAGGTGGGCGATGAGCTCCTGGCGCTGCCCGAGGTCGCGGCACTTGAGATAGAACATGTGGGCGTTGTGGACGCAGCCCTCGGGGACGACGGGAAGCTCCACGAGCCCCCCCTCGGCCAGGGGCGCGAATGCGTCCCGGTAGGCATGCCAGGTGGCAAGGCGGTCGTCGTTGATCTGGTCCGCCGCCTGGAGCTGGCCCCACAGGTAGGCCGCGTTGAGGTCGCTCTGGAGGTAGGAGCTGCCGCGGTCCACCCAGGTGTACTTGTCCACCTGCCCGCGGAAGAAGCGCTGCCGGTTGGTGCCCTTCTCGCGTATGATCTCGGCCCTCTCGATGTAGGCGGGGACGTTGATCACGATGGCGCCGCCCTCGCCCATGGAGTAGTTCTTGGTCTCGTGGAAGGAGTAGCAGCCAAAGGTGCCGATGGTCCCGAGCGCCCGCCCGTGGTAGCTGCTCATGACGCCCTGGGCGGCGTCCTCGACGACGAGGAGGCCATGCCTGCGGGCGATGTCCATGATGCGGTCCATCTCGCAGGAGACTCCGGCGTAGTGCACGGGCACGATCACGCGGGTACGCTCGGTGATGGCGGACTCGACCCTCTCCTCGTCCATGTTCATGGTGTCGGGTCGGATGTCCACGAACACGAGGATCGCGCCCACGGCCTGGAAGGCCGTGGCGGTGGACGAGAAGGTGAAGCTCGGCAGGATCACCTCGTCGCCCGGCTCGAGGTCGCAGAGGACGGCGGCCATCTCGAGGGCGGAGGTCCCGCTGGTGGTGAGGAGGACCTTCTCCGCGTCGAAGCGCTCCTCCATCCACTTGTGGCACTTGAGCGAGAAGGGGCCGTCACCGCAGATCTTGTGGTTCCTCTCCGCCGCCTCCCTCACGTATTGCATCTCGGTTCCCACGTAGGGGGGTACGTTGAAGTCAATCATCCTGTGAACTCCTGGTGTCTTCTTGAACTGGGCGAGAGGGGACGCATCGTGGGGCCGGCAGCCTAGGCGGTGCCCTCCGGGGACTTCCGCCGGTTCCTGAGGAGGAGCTCCCTCCCCTGCCCGTCGGTCATGCTCGCGCTCTGGAAGAGCTCGTCGGTCCTGCGGTCGAGCTCCCCGCGGTCTGGGGAGCAGAGGTACACGCGGGCGGCATAGGGCTTGTCGCCCACCTGGTGCGAGATGATCTCCCCGGGCCGGTAGTAGACGATCGTCTCCTTGACGAGGGGGTCGGACTCGTCGGGGAGCCCGCCCACGGAGGCGACGCGGCCGTCCCTTCCGTGGAAGTAGAGGCCCGCCGCGACGTCGGCCAGGTGGGGGTCATGCCCCTCGAGGCGGGACGAGACGGCGACGGGGTCATAGACGTTGTCGAGCAGGAGGTCCTCGACGCAGACGGCCCCGGCGCTCGCGTACTCGAGCAGCTCGTGCTCATAGCCGAAGATGCGTCCCGCGCACTCGCAGACCCTGACGCCCCTGCCGGGGGCCCAGAAGAACTGCATGCACAGGGGGCCATTGAGGAGCCCGACGTAGCCTGCCACCTTCTGGAGCATCTCCGTCGCCTCGCCCAGGACGTCGTCCGTGTGCGCGCTGGGGTAGACGATGCGACTCACCCAGGGGACCGTCGCCTCGCCGTCGTCGCTCTTCTCCCGGTCGGCGACCTCGAGCACGACGGGACGGCCGTCCACGACCCACGACATGAGGTTGAACTCGAGCCCGTCATCATACTCCTCGACGAAGATGTAGGGAGCGTCCGAGTAGCCGGCCACCTCGTCGTAGGCGGCCTCCACCTCCCGCGCGTCCCCCAAGACCCTCACGCCATGCGACCCCCAGGCGTCGGCGGGCTTCGTCACGCAGGGGAAGCCCATGCCCTCGAGGTCCTCGCGGACGTGTCCCCTCCTCACCCTGGCGGTCTTGGGATAGGGAATCCCCAGCTCGTCGAACATCCCCTTCATGAGCGACTTGTCACGCAGGTATGCGAGGCGGTCGGGAGGGAGCGGGCAGCCCAGCCCAGCGCGCTGTGCGATGTTCGCGCAGCACTCCGCGAGCAGGTCCGAGTACGAGCTCACGATGCCGTCGGCGCAGACCTCGGCGCAGAGGCGCGCCACGGCGTCCGCGTCGCGCGGGTCGACGTCGTACGACTCGTCGGCGATCAGCTTTGCGGGGGTGTTGGGATACCCGTCGCAGACGATCGTGTGCCAGCCGCGCTCCCGGGCCTTCCTCACCAGCGGGACGAACTCGTCCATCGACCCCAGCACGACCAGACGATGTCGGTCTTCTGACACTGCGCGCTCCCATCACCGCATGGACAGTCGGATGGAGAATATGATAGCAGTGATGAATCCGCGTCCCCCTTCCTCAGAGGAGCATCCCATTGAACTGGGCCGACTACGCCTTCGAGCTTCCCATCTCCGCCCTCTCGCTCCTCCTCGCGTCGCTCGCGCCGCGCCTCCTCGCGCGGGAGGGGGACGTGTCGGGAAGGCGCGACGCACGCGAGCTGGCTGTCCTCTGCTGCGGGCTCGCGCTGGGCGTCGCCCTGGTGTATGGCGCCATGCTCATGGGCGGCAGGCTCTTCGTGTATGGGGCGGGGGACGCGGGGACGGACACCATAGACCAGTACGTCCCCTTCTACCTCAACCTGATCGGCCGCGTGAGGGAGGGGTCGGCCCTCTCCTTCAACTTCGACTACGGCCTGGGAACGGGCGTCACCTCGTTCCAGTCCTGGCTCTTCGACCCCTTCAACCTCGTCCTAGTGCCCCTTGGCCTCGCGCTTGGGGAGGGAAGGCTCGCCCTCGTGCTGGTCGTGGTGCAGGCCCTCAGGATAGTCTGTGCCGGACTGCTCTTCGACCACCTCCTCGTGGGCTTCTGTGACAGCAGGCTGGCGCGCGTGCTGAGCTCGCTCCTCTATGCCTTCTCCGGCTACCTCGTCCTCTGGGGGCAGCACTACTGGCTGGGGTCGGCCTTCGTCGTCTTCACGGCGCTCGTCCTCGTGCTCGAGCTCCTCATGCAGAGGCGGACGTCGGTACGCCTCCTGCTCGTCTCCGCCGTCGTAGCAGTGGCAGTGGGCTGGAGCGCCTACACGGCGTTCATGTCGCTCGTCGCGGCAGCGCTCTATGTGCTCCTTCGCCTCCCCTTCCACGTCAAGTCTCCCGGGGTGGCAGCGTACCTCAAGGGGCTGGCGTGGGTCGCTGCGGCGGTCGCCTGCGGGCTGCTCTTCTCTGGCGCGCTCTTCCTGCCCTATGCGCTCTTCCTCCTCGACGAGACGGGCCGCGTCACGGGAGGCTCCCCCCTGCCCGCGCGCCTCGCGGCCGCCCTCGCGCCGGTGCCCGCGAACTGGCTGCCCTACGTCCTCAGCCGCTTCCTTGGAAGCGGGCTCGTCAACACGGGCGCCGTGGGCTTCACCCCCGACGTGGTCGACCTCGCGAGCACGAACTTCCAGCGTGGCTTCGCCTACGAGTTCCCGGCGCTGGGCTACTCCGCCGGCTGCCTCATGCTCCTCGGGCAGTTCTTCTCCTGGCTCCATGACGAGGGGAGCCGCAGGGAGCGCGTCCTCTGCACGCTCGCCGCGCTCCTCGTCGCCCTCTACCTCTTCGACCAGCTCCTGCCCACGCTGCTCAACGCGATGGCGTACGTGAACTACCGAAGCAGCTTCGTCCTCGCCCTCCCCGTCTGCCTCGCCATGTCCGTGGCGGTGGAGAGGCGCGTGCTTGCCGGGCGCACGTCACGCCCCCTCCTTCTCGCCTCCCTGGCCCTGACCGCCCTCGTCGTCGCCTGGTCGCTCGCGCACACCCTCAACGGCAGGCTCGTCTGCCTGCTCTTCGCCGCGGCGTCGGCGTGCGTCGCCGGAAGCCTGTGGGCGGTGGGGAGGTCCGGCTGGGACGGGGCGGGTCGTCTTGCCCAGACCGCGTTGGTCGCCGCCCTCCTCGCCTCCTCGGTGGGCGACGCCTTCTTCGTGACCAACCTGCGCGGCACGCTGGAGCCAGACGCCATGCCGAGCCTTGGCGCCAAGGACAAGGACACGCTCGACGCCTTGGAAAAGCTAAGGGAGGAGGACCCGGGAGTCTGGAGGGTGGACAAGCTGTACGTGGACTGGACGCACTACAACGACTCGCTGGCGCAGTCGTACCCCTCCGCCACCACCTACAACAGCACCATAGACAGCGACCTCAGGGAGTTCCTCGACAGGCTGTGGCCCGAGGCCTACGGCCAGGGCAGCATGATGGAGTACGCCTACAGGCACGCGCCGGACGCCGACGGGGTGCCCGCCCTGCTCAACCTGCGCTACGTGCTCTCGAAGGAGCCGATGCGATCGAGCTGGGCGTCGCTGCGCGAGCGCATAGGCAGCGTCTACGTGTACGAGAACGCCCAGGCGAGCTCCCTGGGCAGCCTGCGCCAGGCGGTCGTGAGCGAGGGAGAGGCCAACGCGCTGCCCGATGCGGGCGAGAGGCGCGCCCTTTTGGAGAGGGCCGTGATCGTCCCGGACGAGGTGGCCTCCACGGAACAGGCAGGCAGGCTTCCCGGAGCCGACGAGGGCGACGGGGCAGCGGACTTCGGGGACTTCACGCGAGCCACGGACGGCTCGCTCGAGGCCAGCGCGTCTGCCAAGACGAATGCGGTCGCCTGCGTCGCCGTGCCCCACGCCGACGGATGGAAGGTGCTGGTCGACGGCAGCGAGGTCGAGAGCTTCAGGGCGAACTACGGCTTCGTCGGCTTCTTCCTGCCCGCAGGCGAGCATCACGTCCAGCTCGGCTTCACGCCCGCCGGCCTGGGCGTGGGCTGCCTGATGAGCCTCGCCGGGCTGGCATCGTGCCTCACGCTCTGCCTTGTGGGCAGGCGCAAGGTGGCGAGGTAGTCGACGCCACTCCCACGGACAGACGTGGTCCGTCCTCAATAAGGCGTGTAGACACAAGAAACGGGGCTGCCAGGATTCCTCCCGACAGCCCCGCCACGCCCTGCTTCTGACGAGCTAGTAGCTCACCACGCGCGTGCCCCGCGCGCAGTTGTCGTAGATCCACTTGGCATTCTGTATGAGCAGCCTGACACAACCATGCGAGATCTTGCGACCGACCTGGTTCTCCGCAGGCCCAAGGCTCGGGATGGTCGAGTGGAAGCCACAGTCGAGCACGAAGCCCGAGAAGTAGTACAGGTCGTCCTTCTCGTAGTAGTAGCGCCTCCACTCGCCGTTGCCGCTGGCGTTGTAGCTGGCGTTGTCGCCACCGAGGGTGTAGTACTCGCTCTTGGGGGTCCCGTTGCCGTTGTTGTACTTCGTGAGGCCGACTCCAGCCAGCCACTCGAACCTCGGAACCCAACGGCCGGCACTCCCCTGGAAGACGAAGGTCTTGCAGGCGTCAGAGTCCACGACGAGGATGTACTGGGTCGCACTGCCGTAGTTCGCTATGCGACGCCACGCCCGCAGTCCGGCGGCGGAGAGCCATCCGCTCGTGAGCTTGCCGTCGTTGTCGCCGAAGTAGGCCTCGCCCTTGGGGTTGATGTAGTAGCCACGGACGACGTAGCCGGTGTCTTCCCTGCCGTAGTAGTCGGTCTTGCCGACCTTGAACTTCCCGACACGGGCATACAGGTGGCCGTCCTTGGCCTTTTCGAGGTAATAGCGCTGGGGCTGGCCATCGTAGCGCTTGCTTACGACCATGCCGGGCTTCTCGTAGTTCTCGGCAAGGGAGCCATTGACGTAGTCGGAGACGATGACGCCGTTGCTGGCGCGATACGCGCCACGGGTCACGTAACCCTGGGACGGATGGCCGAAGAACCAGAGCTGGGTCGTGGTCCCCTCGAGGGCAGCCTTGAAGAAGCCCGTCTTCGCGTAGGAGTAGCCGTCTCCCGTGTCCTTTGCCAGGTAGTAGCGCTGGTTGCCTCCGTCGTATACCTTGGTGATGAGCCAGGAGGTCTGGGTGGTCAGCTTGCCTTCGTTGTTGGAGAGGAGGACCTTCGAGCCGACCTTGACCTTGCCGCGAGAGATCTTGCCGTCCGACTTTGCGTAGGCATAGTAGCCAGCACCCTCGCTCGGGGTGACGAAGCGCGAGCGGGCGATGTCGGCGTCGGCGCCGACCCAGTAGCGCTCCCTGCTCCCCCAGGCCGAGGAGACCGCCCAGAAGCCCTTGATTGCCCGCACGTCCTGGTTGGACGCGTTCCAAGCGATCTTCTCGTCGCGCCAGCCCACCTTCACGAGGTGGTCCTTCTCGACGGTGCTGGTTGTGAAGTTGTGCGCGCCGCTCCTCGCGTTGGGGTTGTACTGGCGCCAGACGCTCACGGAGTCCTTGTCGAGGTCGGAGTACCAGCCTATGCCCTCGCTCCTCCAGCCAAGCCTCACGAGCTGGTCTCGCTCGCCCTTGTTGGTGGTGTAGTGGTGGTCTCCCGCGTTGGGGTTGTAGAGGCGATATACGGGTGCCTTGGACGTCTCGGGGGCGACCCAGCCCACGCCCTCCCAACGCCAGCCGAGCTCGAAGAGGTGCCTGGCCTCCCCAAGCGCGGAGGTGTAGAAGTGCTCGCCGGAGTTGGGGTTGTACAGGCGGTACATGTTGGCGTACTTGACCGCCGGCTTCGATGCCTCCTCCTCCTTCTTCTTTTGCGCGGACTCCGCCGCCTTCTTGGGCGCGGGCTCCGTCTTCGCCTTGGCATCCGCCTCCTGGGCCTTCGCGGGCTGCTTCTCCACGGCAAGCTTGGAGAGCTTCAGCGGCGACCTCGCACCATCGGGGGAGCTGGCCGTCGCCATGCCCTTTGCAAGCTGGTCGTCCACACCTGGCTTTGCGGCGCTCGCCTTGGCGTCGGAGGCGCTCGCATCCGCCTCGGTGGCTGGCGCGACGGCTTCCGCAACCTTCTTATCGGCGGCTGCCCCATCCGTGGCGGGCTCGCCCACCGTCTCCTTGGCCGTCTCGTTGCCCGCGGGCTTGGCGGAGGCGTCCACCGTCGCAGGGTCGCCCGCATTGGAGGCATCCTCTGACGAGGGGGAAGGCGTGGCAGCGTTGGCCTGCGCGTCGTCCGCGACGGCCTGCTTGGGCTCGCCCCCCTTCCCCTCTTCCACGGGCGTCGGCGCATCTTCCGGCTCCGCCGCCGTCTCGCTGGCTCCCACTGCGGGAGCTGCCACAAACGAGTCTGCCTCCGATGCGCCTGTCACGGCCGCAGGGGCCTCGCCCACGACGGAGTCGGACGGCGCCGACTCTGTCGCCTGGGAGGTGGCGACGACCTCGGGGCCCTGTGCCGCCGCGACGGCGGGCTCCTCGGCCCGGGCGATCGCGGGAGTGAGCGCGAGGGTGGCGCCCAGAGCGACGGGGGCGATCAGCCCCAGCAGGCTGCGCCTGACTCCAAAGCAGGAATAGCTCATCTAAGACCTCTTCCGTCCGCTTGGTCGATCGGGATGAATGGCACTAGAAGACGTAGACCGTCGTCCCCTGGCTGGTTCCGTGATAGGCGTTCTCGTCGCTCGGGGCGACGTTGCGGGCAGCGTTGTCGTAGACCCACTTGGCGTTCTCCCACAGGAGACCTATGCAGCCGTAGTTGTCGTAGCCCGTGCTCTCGTAGCCCGTCGAGTGGATGGTCTGCCCGTCGTCGTAGCCCTTGCCACCAACATACTGAAGATGACCCGTATCATAGGGCAAGAAGGACTCTATGTAGCAGCTCGCCCAGTCGTTGTAGCCCTTGCCGAAGTAGTCGTGATTCCAGTCGCATTTACGCTTGTGGCTGATGTGCCAGACGCCCTTGAAGGTATGCCCGCCCATGTTGGAGTTCCAGGTCCTGATGACCTCCCAGCTCCCGTTCTTGCGCTCGAGCACCGTGACGCGGCAGAGATCGTAGTCGCAGGCGAGGAAGTACTCGGTGGGACTGCCGATCTGCTCGGCCTTGGCCTTCATGCGGTTCAGGTAGGCCGTGTGACCGGACCAGCTGACGCGGGCGACGTAGGGATCCCTCGTCTCCTTCGTGGAGGCGGCCCCGGGGACGTCCACGCGCTTCGCCACGTTGGCGTCCTTGTCAATGGTGACGGTCTGCAGGCTGCCCCAGGCGGGACTCTGGACGGAGAACGACTCGATGGGGGCCGCATCCCTGTTGGAGGCACGCCAGGCATAGCCCTCGCCGCTCTCGTCCCTCCAGCCCAGCCCAACCAGGTAGTCGTGCTCCTCGCGGGAGGTGGTGAAGTTGTGGGCGCCGCTTTTCGCGTTGGGGTTGTACTCCCTCAGCATGCCCTTCGAGTTCGAGGACTCCTCCGAGTACCAGCCCACCGGCTCTTTGTTCCAGCCGAGCTCGACGAGGTGGTCACGCTCCTCCACGCTGGTGGTGTAGTGATGGTCGCCCGCGTTGGGGTTGTACAGGCGATACACGGGAGTGCCGGACGTGGCGGGCGCCACCCAGCCCACGCCCTCCCAGCGCCAGCCCACCTGGAGCAGGTGCTTCGCCTCGGGGAGCTGCACCGTGTAGAAGTGCTCCCCGGAGTTGGGGTTGTACATGCGGTACACGTTGTTGTACGAGGCGGCATGCGCCGGGGTGACCAGTACGGCAAGCGAGAGTGCCAACGAGGCCAGCACGGTCGCCGCCAGAATCGGGCTGCGTCGCTTCTTCATGGCGAAGTCCTTTCTCATTGCTGGCAAATAGACCCCCTGCCAGGATGATGCTATCGTTTCATTTTAGACTAAGGTGCCGTGGGATCGGGGACGGTACCAGAGAGTTCACACGAGCCCTCCTTGATGCCACGCCGCGCGCGAGCCCGTGCGCGACACCGGGGACGGGCAAGGCCTTGGGAGGCGCCTTGCTCACCAGCGATGACCACAGCTTCGCCGTGCTCGCGTACGGCGAGAGCCCCTACCTCGCCGAGTGCGTGGAGTCCCTCCTGGCGCAGACCGTGCGCACGAGGGTCTTCGTGTCCACCTCCACGCCCAACGAGCACATACGCTCGGTGGCCCGGCGCTACGGGCTCGAGCTCCGCGCAAACGAGGCCGAGCCGGGCATCGCGAGCGACTGGAACTTCGCCGTGAGCCAGTCGCAGACCCCGCTCTTGACCCTCGCCCACCAGGACGACACCTACGAGCCCGGCTACGCCGAGCACATGCTCGGCGGCATGGCCGCGGTGGAGCGGCCGCTGATCTTCTTCACGAACTACGGCGAGCTGCGCGAGGGACGGAAGGTGGACGACAACCGCCTGCTCCGCGTGAAGCGCCGGCTCCTCTCCCCCATCGGGTGGTCGGGGTCCGCGGACGACCTGCGCACGAAGCGGAGGGTCCTCTCGCTTGGCTCGGCGATCTGCTGCCCCTCGGTGACCCTCAACCTCCCCCTGCTTCCCAACCCGCCCTTCCGGGCCGACATGAGGAGCAACCTGGACTGGGACGCGTGGGAGCGCTTCTCCCGCCTCGAAGGCAGCTTCGTCTACGACCGCGAGGTGCTCATGCACCACAGGATCCACGAGGGCTCGGAGACGAGCGCGCTCATACGGGACAACACGCGCACCGAGGAGGACCTCAGGATGCTCGAGAGGTTCTGGCCCACGCCCGTTGCGCGCGCCATCAACCTCGTCTACTCGCGTGCGCAGGCGAGCAACTCCAAGGCCTAGGCAGCGGCGGGCTAGAGGTTGATGCTGCGCCCCCTGAGCACCCTCGCGAGCAGCCCGGCATACCAGCGCGGCTGGGCGAGGACCAGCGAGAGGGGGCTCCTCTCCCGGAGCGCGTCGCGGAGCACCTCGCCCATGCGCTCGACCCTCCTGGAGCCGTGGCTCCACTTGAAGCGCAGGCGATAGCAGGTCAGGCGCGCCCAGGACTGGGCCTCCTCGTCCCCGTAGCGCAGGGCGTAGTCGAGGAGCGCCTTGCCGTAGAGGACCTCGTTCCTCGCGAAGGCCGCGTCCTTCTGCCTGGTGGCCGAGTAGCTCGAGCCGCCCTTCCTCACGTGGCGGTAGGCGCTCCAGCGCTCCTGGACGCAACGCACCTTGCCCATGGTGAGGAAGAGGAAGGCGTTGCGGCGGTCGCCGGGGTAGAAGTCGTACCCCTTGAGCTCGTTGAATCGGTCGCGAGCCGCGAAGTACTCCTCCCTGCGGCACATGAGGGTCCCGCTCTGTCCGGGGAGGCAGTAGTAGAAGTTCTCGCGGTAGCTGTACTCGTCGTCGACGCACTCGGGATAGCGCTCGCCGTTGGGTCGCGACAGCGCGTCCACGACGAGGCAGTTGGTGTACACGGCGGAGTGGTCGGGATGCCCCTCGAGGAAGCGCAGCTGCTCGGCGAGCTTGCCGTCGTAGGTGAAGAAGTCGTCGCCCTCGAAGTCGACGAGGTAGCGGCCCCTCGCGCGCGCGTACAGGTCCTCGCCGTTTGCCACGGCCCCCATGTTGTGCTCGCGATAGAGGATGGTGAAGCAGTCGGGCAGCTCGGGCTCGAGCCTTCGCAGCACCTCCCTGCTGTCATCGGTGGAGCAGTCCTCCCCCACCAGCACCTCGAAGGGGAAGTCGACCTTCTGGGAGGCGATGCTGCGCAGGCATTCCTCGATGTAGCCGCCGTGGTTGTAGACCGATACCACGACGCTCAGCAGCGGGCTCTGCTCCATCTACCCCACCCTCACGGAGAGGATGACGTCGCAGATGCGGTCGACGTCCTCCAGGGCGAGGTCCGCATAGAGCGGGAGGGTGAGGACGCGGCTCGAGACCCTCTGGGCCACGGGCGTGAGCGACGAGTCGAAGCGCCCCGCGTAGCAGGCGTAGTCGCTGATGAGGGGGAAGAAGTACTTGCGCGTGTGCACGTCGCGTGCCATGAGGGCCTCGTACGCGTCGTCGCGCGTGGCCCCGAAGGCCTCGGGGTCGAAGAGGACGGGGAGGTAGGCGTAGTTGGGGGTGACGCCCGGCTGTCCCGCGCAGAGCGTCAGGCCGCCGATTTCAGAGAGGCGCTCGCGGTAGCGTCCCACGACGCGCGCGCGCTTCGCGATCTCCTCCCCGAGGTGGCGGAGGTTGCAGATGCCCATGGCGGCGCAGAACTCGTTCATCTTCGCGTTGCCGCCCACGTACTCCACGGACTCCGTGCCGGTGATGCCGAAGTTCTTCCACTGCTCGAGGAGGGGCTTGAGGCTCGGGTCACGGAAGCAGATGGCGCCGCCCTCGATGGTGTTGAACACCTTCGTGGCGTGGAACGAGAACATCGAGGCGTCGCCGAACGACGCGGAAGAGACCCCGTCCCTGCTCACGCCCAGGGCGTGCGCGGCGTCGTAGATGACCTTGAGGCCATGGCGGTCCGCCACCTCCTGGATGGCGTCGACGTCGCAGAGGTTGCCGTAGACGTGGACCGGCAGGATGGCGCAGGTCTCGTCGTCGACGAGTGCCTCTAGCTTCGAGGCGTCGAGGGTGTAGTCGTCCGGCCTGATGTCGCAGAAGACGGGCGTGAGGCCCTTGCGCACCAGGGCATGGGTGGTGGAGGCGAAGCTGAACGGCGTCGTGATCACCTTGCCGTGCAGGTCCATGGCCTCGAGCACGCACTCCAGGGCCGAGTGGCCGTTCGTGAAGAGGGCCACGTTGGGCACGCCCAGGAAGGACTCGAGCTCAGCCTCGAGCTGCTGGTGCTTCTCGCCCATGTTGGTCAGCCAGTGCGACTCCCAGAGCGGCGCGATCTCGCGCACGTACTCGTCCAGCGGCGGCATCGACGAGCGCGTCACCAATATCGTCTTAGCAGACATGCGAATTCTCCAAACCTTGCGTGCACTTTGACGAACCCGGGCGCTGGCATGGCCGCGCCCATCAGCCGGCCCTTCCCATCCTAAGCTCTCGCAGCGTGTCAAGGAGATAGAAAAACTCCTCCACGCGGAAGAGGGCGGAGAGGCCGACGTACGCGACGAGCATGGCCACGCCCTGGAGGAGGATCGTGGGCAGGTCGCCGAGGCCCAGGAGAGAGACGGGCCAGGCGACGAGCGCGGCCGCGAGGGCGAGCAGGAAGGCGGGACAGATGTCGCGCACCTGTTCGAGGTAGGCATAGCCGATGACCCGCTTGTTGGGCGAGGCGTTGATGAAGGTGCAGAGGAGGGCGACCACGATGTACCCGCTCACGATGGCGTGGAGGTCCCTGAGCACGAAGGTGGTGAAGGAGAGGATCGCGATGCCCACCACCTTCTTGACGACCTCGAGCCTGAGGAAGAGGTCGCTCCTCCCCATGCCGTTGAGCACCTGCAGGTTGGTGGTGTGGATGGGGAGCATGGCGTACACGACGCAGTAGAGCTGGACGAAGGGGACGCTGGGGAGCCACGCCTCGCCCAGCACGATGCGCACGACCGGCGTCGCGGCGACGGCGAAGAGCGTCATGGCGGGGACGATGAGGTAGGTGGAGGTCTTGAGGGCCCTGCGGGCGAGGCGCTTGACCCGCGCGGCATCGTCCTGCACGTGGGCCACGGCCGAGAGCATGACGGGCTGGATGGCGCCGTCGAGCATCGCGCCCAGGGCGAAGGGGTACTTTTTGCCCTGCGAGACGTAGCCGAGCTCGGAGCTGGAGAAGACCTTGCCGATGAGGAGGTCGGAGAGGCTCTGGTAGCCCTGCTCGAGAATCCCCGAGGCGAGGAGCTTCCAACCGAAGCGGAACAGGAGCAGGGCACGGTCGCGCTCGAAGCGCAGCCTCGGCTTCCAGGGGATCTGGAGGGCGAGCACCAGGCACTTGCAGGCCTGCTGCAGCAGCTGCTGCACGACGAGAGCCCAGATGCCGCCGCCCAGGAGGGCGGCGACGACGCCGGCGCTGCCCGAGACGACCCCTGCCGTGACCGTCGCACGGAAGGTCTTCTGGAACTCGAGGCGACGGGCGACGATCGCCTCCTGGATCGAGTTGTAGGCGTTGACCACGAGCACCAGGACGAGCACGCGCAGCGGGGTCACGGCCTGCGGCATGCCGTAGAAGGAGGACACGGCCGGGGCGAGGCAGAAGACCGCCACGTAGAGCACGACCGAGATGGCGAGGCTCATCCAGAAGACGGTGTCGAAGTCGGCCTCGCTGGCGTCGGGAACCTGGATGATGGCGGTGTTGAGGCCGCTCTGGACTATGACGTTGCCCACGTTGACGAAGACGAGCATGATCGCCAGGACGCCGAACTCCACCGGGGAGAGCAGGCGGGCCATGACCACCTGGACCACGAGCGTGACCACGGCGGTGCCGCCCTGCTCGAAGAGCTTCCAGAAGAGCGAGCTGAGCGTTGTGGACTTCAGGTCCTTAGCGGGCAAGTGGTCCTCTTCCCAAACCGAGACGCGCGTCCCGAGGCAGCCTGGGGACGCGCGTCGCACTCGTTAGCGGTCATCTCATTGTATAGTATCTAAGGTTCATACGCCCAAACGTCGGGGAAGTTGACAGATGAGAGACAGAATGAAGAGTGCGCTACCCAAGCTCGAGGACCTCCTCGCGGACGGTTTCACGAAGAGGATGGCCGCGAGCTACCTCGGCATCCTCGAGACCGAGCGCGCCAGCGGGCTCTTCGACGCCGACTACCTCGAGTGGGCGCACGCGCACGGCTTCTGCGCCGAGTCCGCCTACGCCTACGGGCTGAGCGACGCCAACCTCGGAAGCTACCTCTCTGACTACGACTATTGGAGACTCTGGCCGCTCAACGACTGGCAGCGCATCTGGATCAACGACAAGCTCACCCTCAACGCGCTGCTCAGCGACTCCGAGCTCGCGCAGTACCTGCCGCGCTACCACTACTACAGCTCCCGCGGGCACCTGCTGCCCCTGGGAGAGGGCGACGGAGCGGGAATGGAGGGCTTCCTCGCCTGCCTACGACGGGAGGGGGAGCTGGCCTGCAAGCCCTGCAACGGCAGCGAGGCCAACGGCTTCTTCAAGCTCGCGTTCGAGGACGGGAGCTACCTCCTCAACGGCAGGCCCGTGGGGGCGGAGGGCGTGGGGCGCTTCGTCGCCGAGAACCCCAACTACGTGTTCACCGAGTTCATCCATCCCAATGCCCAGCTGGCGGCCATCGACCCGCTCATCCACACCATGCGCGTCCTCGTGCTCAACCCCACGGGCATCGACCCCGTGCCCGCCGCCTCCTACCTCCGCTTCGCCGTGGGCGTGGACGAGACCGGGAGCTCCGCGAACTACCAGGCCCCCACGACGGCGGACATCTGCTCGTACAACGTGGGCGTGGACCTCTCGTGCGGGCGCTACGGAGGGGGCAAGGTGGTGTACGCCGCCAAGGTGGTCGACTCCCCCAAACACCCGACGAGCGGCACCCTCGCCGAGGGGCAGATCGACTGCTGGCCCCAGATGCTCGAGATGATGCGTCGCATATCCCTCAAGGTGCGCGCCTGCGAGTACCTGGGCTTCGACGCCTGCGTGACGGACAAGGGGCCGCGCATCATGGAGATAAACTCCCACTCCGGCGTGAAGTACCTCCAGCTCTTCACCCCCATCATGGAGGACGCCCGCCTGAGCGAGTACTTCTCGTCCAAGATCGCCGCCATCGACGCCCTGGACGAGGCCGACAGGGCGGCCCGCAACGGGATCGTCCGCTAGCGTGGGCGCCACGGGACGGGGCGGGACGCCCCGGGTCATAGCGATCGTCCCCGCCTACAACGAGCAGGAATGCCTGGCGCGGACCATAGGGGAGCTCGTCTCGACCTGCCCTGACATCGACTACCTGGTGGTCAACGACGGCTCGAGCGACGACACGCCCAAGATCTGCGACGAGCTGCGCCTGAACCACATCGACCTGCCCGTCAACTGTGGCCTCTCCGCCGCCTTCGGGGCGGGCATGCGCTACGCGCTCGAGCACGGCTACGACGCGGCCGTCCAGTTCGACTCCGACGGGCAGCACGTGCCCAGCTACATACCCTCCATGGTCCAGGCGATGGCCGAGCGCGACGCTGACATCGTGATTGCCTCGCGCGTCGTGGCGGGGGGCAGCGCCGTAGGCCTGCGCGGGTTTGGCGCGAAGCTCATCACCCTGCTCATACGGCTCACGACCGGCCAGGTCATCGGGGACCCGACCTCGGGCATGAGGCTCTACTCAAGGTCGATGATCGAGCACTTCTCGCGCAGCTTCGACCTCTCGCCGGAGCCCGACACCATCGCCTACCTCATCCGCAGGGGTGCGAAGGTGGTGGAGGTCCCCACCGTGATGCGGGACAGGCAGGGCGGCACGAGCTACCTCAGGCTCTCCAGCTCGCTCTCGTACATGGCGCGCACCTGCCTGTCGCTTCTTCTATTCCAATGGTTCAGGTGAGGAGAGACATGCCGCTCACCCTTCGCATCAGCCTCGTCGTCGGGACGCTCCTCGCCCTGGCCCTCGTCCTGCGTCGCATCAGCAAGAGGAAGATTCGCGTCGCGGACGCCGTCTACTGGGTGGTCTCGATGCTCGTCCTGGTGCTCCTCGCCCTGTTCCCAGGCGTGGCCATCCTCGTCTCGGGCTGGCTGGGGTTCCTCTCTCCCAGCAACTTCGTCTTCGTGACGATCATCGCCCTCATGCTGCTCAAGCTCTTCGGCCTCGCCTCTGACGTCTCGAGGCTCACCGACAAGGTCGAGCGCCTCTCGCAGGAGATCGCCCTCATGAACGGGGATGCAGGCGAGGGGCGGGGTCGCCAGGGCGAGCGGTCCTAGCGACCCTACCGGCCCTCACGCGAGGGGGAGGCCGCCTCACGCGAGGACGAGACCGCCTCGCGGACGATGAACTGCGGGGAGCTGTTGAGCGACAGGACGATGTCCCCCAGGTACTCGCCAATGATGCCCAGGGCGAGGAGCACCATGCCGAAGAAGAACAGCATGACGCAGATGAGCGACGTCCAGCCCATGGGCACCCCGGGGTCGAGGAGCCTGTGCACGAGCGAGACGATGCCAAACAGGAAGCCCGCCAGAGCGGTGGCGGCGCCAAGCGTGGACATGACCCGCAGGGGCAGCACCGTGTAGTTGAAGTACGAGAGCCAGAGCCTCACGAGCTTCCCGAGCGTGTAGTTCGACGCGCCATGCTCGCGCTCGTGGTGCTCGATCGTCACGTTGCCGATGCGGTTGGTCATGCGGCCGAAGAGCGCCTCGACGTAGGGGTTGTAGTTCTTGTACTTGATGACCTGGTCGCACACCGCGCGGCTGATGAGCCAGAAGTTGCTCGTCTCCAGCCCCTTGGGACGAGAGAGCAGGACCTGCGCCGACGTCTTGTTGAGCCAGCTGCTGAGGTTCTTGAGCGGCCCGTTCGCGGACTCCCGGTACACGCCGTAGACGATGTCGTAGCCTTCCTCCATCTTTTTGAGGATGACGGGAATCTGCGAGGGATGGGTCTGCAGGTCGTCGTCCATGCCCATGACGAGGTCGCCATGGGCGTAGTTCATCCCGCACATGAGGGCGTTGTGCTGGCCGAAGTTGCGCATGAGGGTGAGCGCGAGGACGTCGTCCCTCTCGCGCGCGAGCTGCGAGATGACCGAGAAGGTGTCGTCGGGGGAGCAGTCGTCCACCAGCACGAACTCGCAGTCGTAGCCCGCGAGCCCCTCGAACACCTCGGAGCAGAGCCCCACGACGGCACGGATGCTCTGGCTCGAGCGATAGCAGGGTATGACTATGGAGACCAGCATGACGCTCCAAACTGCCCAGGGGGCTCAGGTGGGTTGGGGGCCGTCACAGTCTAGACCCAAGCGGACCTCCGGTCTACGAGAGGCCCAGGGAGTAGATGACGATGCCCAGGACGATCAGGGCGAGCGCCAGCCCCTTCTTGGGCGTGATGCGCTCGTGGAAGATGGTGACCCCGAAGAGGGTGACGTACACGTAGCCGGTGGCGTCCAGGATAGAGCCCATGGAGAGCGGGATGCCCCGATACGCGAGCACCGAGAGCAGCGTCGCGCCCACGAAGAGGGCGTACGCGACCACGACGAGCGGGTTGAGGTACTCGCGCAGCGCGCTCTCGTGCCCCCTCAGGGCGCTCTTCTTGAGAAGGACCTGCGAGACGGAGCTCACGAACACCCCGAGGAGGCTGAGCCCGGCGTATGCCATGACCGAGCCGCTCACGAGGCCTCGCCCCCTTGCTCCCCCTCGCCGTCAGGCGAGGTCGCGAAGAGAGCCACGCCGACGAGGACGACGAGGGCGCCGACGACCTTCTGCGGGCTCAGCCGCTCGCCGAAGAGGAGGACGCCCCAGACGATGCCCCAGACGACCGTGATGGCCCGGTTGGCATAGGCGGTGGTGAGCGGCAGGCGCTTGATGACCTGCTGCCACCCCAGGGCGTAGAGTCCCAGCACGAGGATCATCCCGCCGTAGTAGAGGACGAACCCCAGGCTCATGAACTCCTGTCCGGCGGCGAGCTTGCCAAAGATGCTGCACAGGGAGTAGAGGACGAGGAGGAGGTGCAGGAGGAGGTAGGTGGCGCCCCTCCCCCTTCCGGAGCTAGTCGATCCCAAGGTAGCCCCTCCAGAACCCCTGCGTCACGAAGCGCCTGCCCGCCTCCGCGTACTCCTCGCGCAGGCGGTCGCCGTTGCGCTCGATCTCCTTGGCGTCGCGCTTGTAGCGCTCCCAGACGGCCCTGAAGCGCTGGCGGTCCATGTGGCGGATCACCCCACGCCGGTTCTCGAGGTCCACCGCGACGATGGTGTCCTTGCGCCTTATCTGGTCTGCGGGGTACAGCCATCCCGCCACGTCGATGATGGCGGAGCTCCCCCTCTGGACGTAGCCGAGGTCGAGGCGCTGGCCGTTGAAGGTGGCGAAGTCCTCCAGGCGCTGACGGAGGCTGCGCCTCTCCACCACGTCGCTGTCCTTCTGGGCGTCCACTTGTGCGATAAGGGAGAGGTCTATGCCCTCCTCCTCGGCCTGGCGCCTCAGCTCCGGGAAGGGCAGGAGCCTCTCCGCCCGGCGGTTCGCCTCCATGAAGGCCCTCTCGGTTCGCCCGCGCTCCTCGAGGAAGGCGGGCCCCTTGAGGAAGTCCTCGAGGGCGTCGAGGACGAGCTCGGCGTTGGTGTAGTTGAACTTCTTGAGCTCCAGCTGCACCAGGTGGTAGGCCTTGCGCAGGAAGTCGGACTGAGGGGCGACCCCGGTGGCGTACTGGGCGACGAGGGAGTTGCGCGTCACCTGGTAGCGCTCGACGGCCGCGCTGTAGCGCCTCACGAAGGAGGGGTGCCAGAGGCAGATGCCGTTCATGGTCATGAAGCGGGCGCGGCAGCGCAGCGCGTACTCGATGTCGTCGTAGCGGACGAAGAGGGGAAGCGGCAGGCCATGGCGCTCGATGGCGGTGACGGGGATGACGCAGTACCACCACCCCCCGTACTGCTGGGACTGGTCCTCGCTGCCCGAGAGCTCCGGGTGGGCGCCCATGGCCTCGTTGGCCACGACGGAGTGGAGCTGCCCCATGCGCAGGGCGGGCTTGAGGGGGACGCAGTCGCCCGAGAAGGTGACGAAGCCGGTGTCCTCCCAGCGCACGTCCGGCTCGAAGAGGTCCATCATCGCGCCGGAGACGAAGTCCTGGGCGTGGTCGTCGCTCACGATGCGCAGGAGGTTGTAGGTCCTCAGGATGCTCTCGGGAGAGATGAGCACGTCGTCGTCCATGAGGATGACATGCGTCGCCTTGGGCCTCTGGCCGAGCGCCTCGATCATGCCGCGCGCGTAGCCGCCCGACCCGCCCACGTTGTCGTTGGGATGGACGCACACGCGCTCCGCCTGAAGGCGCTCGGCGTCGAGGCTGCGGCCGTTGTCGACGATGTGCATGGTGAAGTGCGTGGCGATAGGCTCGTCCGAGGCCAGTATGCGCGTCTTGGCAAGCTCGACGTTGCGTTCGACGTACTCCTCCTTGCGGAAGGTCGTCGTGCACAGCGCGAGCTCCACGTCGCGCAGGCCGTCAGCGGGAACGCTGGCGAAGTAGTGGGCGTTGCGAATGAAGACCGGCCCTTCGCCCTCCTGCACGATGACGAACGACTCGATCACGTCCTCGTCAGAGTTCTCCATCCGGAGCTCGATGCTGTGCCACTCGTCCGACGCGGGGACGTCGAGCTCGCTTCCCCCCACCAGCTCGACGTCCCAGCTGAAGACGTCGGCGCGGGACTGGAGCAGCCTGAAGGCCGCCCCCTTGGCCTCGAGGTGGAGGAAGAACTCCTTGGCGACCGTGTAGCTGCGCCACTTGGAGACCGAGAGGGCGTTGAAGAACGTCGTGAAGTCATGGGTCCCCGGGCCCTCCAGGGCCCATGCCTCGGGGCCCTCCCCCTCCGCACGCCGCACGAGCGCGGTGGAACGGTGGAGGAGGGTGGGCTCCTGCAGGAACTGGACGCTCTCGTCCAGGAGTACGTTTGCTAGCTTCACGTTGGCCACTTCAGCCATGGGCGGCTCCTCGGATGGTGGGTCTCATAGCGCAACAAGGCATCGTGCACCTACTCTAGCCCCTCTCGTCACGTCCCTGCCACGCGCATGGCCCCGCCCATACAGTCATCAGACGTCGGTCCCCGGCCCATCCTTCGGCAGCTTCGCGGCGAGGTAGCCCGAGAGCCCCTCCTCGAACTGCTTCGCTCGGTCCTCGTCCAGCTCCGAGACGACCCCTCCCCTCGTGCTCAGGGTGGCGTCCACGTCATAGAAGGTCGTGTCGTAGAGGTTCCCATCCTTCTCGAACAGGCTCGTCCCGAGGAAGAAGTTGGGAGCGGAAAGCCCAAGGTAGTCCATCAACGTGGGCGCGAGGTCGAGCGAGTTCCTGCCGCCGGCGTCTATGACCCTCCTTACCACCCTCTTGTGATAGATGAAGAAGGGGATGTCAGAGATGGCCTCCGCCCGGTACGACGACTCGGGGAAGGCGGTGACGAACCCCCGCTCGGCAAACGATGCGTGGTCTGCGGTGAATACCACGATCGTGTCGTCTGCCATCCCGTTGGCGAGGAAGCGCTCCATGAAGCGCCCGAAGTGGTGGTCCGCGTCATGGAACTTGTTGAGCACGGCGTCGCCGCCGTCGCCGAAGCGCCTGTCGACCGAGTCGAGGGACGCATGGGTGCCAAAGGTGTATATGGCCGCGAAGAAGGGCTCGTCCCCGCCCTCGAGCTCCTCGGCAAGGTCAAAGAGGCGCTCGTACGCCTCGCCGTCCGACATGCTTGCCGCCATGCCCGAATACGTCCCAGGCTCGCCGACCACCTCGTCGAAGCCCAGAGTGCCGAGGTAGTCAGTGAACTGCTCGTTATTGGGCTCCGTGTTGATGAAGCGCGTGGCGTAGCCCAGGCCCGAGAGCGCCTGAGGAAGCGACACCAGCGCGTTCGCGTCGTAGTTGTCGTACTGGTATCCCGAGAAGAGCTGGCCGGAGAGGCCGCGATAGGTCGCGAAGCTGTGGTTGTAGTAGTTCTCGAACGAGACGGACTGGCCCTGGAAGCTCCGGACGTTGGACATCACGTCACGCTCGTCGTCGATGACCTCCTGAGAGAGACCCTCAGTGAAGATGAGGATGACGTTGGGCCTCTTGGGGAGGTCGTCTTCCCTGCTCACATGGCTGTCCAGCCCGGGGCGAAAGTACCTTGACGAGGTGTCGGACATCCTCGAGAGGCGCTCGACGTACGCCGCCCTCTCCCTTGCCTGCGAGACGAGGCTCGCGCAGCCGAGCAGCGGCGAGCCACCTGGCCCCATGGCCGTGACGGCAGCGGCCTCTGCGAGCACGAGGGCCAGGAGGCAGAGGGACGCGCAGCACGCGAGCTTGAGGAGCGTCGAGACAAGGAGGAGCCTCCCCTTTTCGGGGGAGGCTCCGTGTCCGCCCTCGCGCGCGAGGTGCCTACTCTCCGCCCGGGACGATCCTTCCCTCCGCCACGTCACGCAGGTGGCGGCCGTAGTCGCTCTTCCCGTAGCGCTCGGCGCACTCGAGCAGGCGCTCGCGGCTCACCCAGCCATTCTCGAAGGCGATCTCCTCGGGGACGGAGACGGGCAGGTCCTGGGCGGTCTCGACCGTACGCACGAACTGCGAGGCCTCGAAGAGAGAACCCATGGTTCCGGTGTCGAGCCAGGCGAAGCCACGACCCAGGGTGATGACGTCGAGCGACCCGTCCTCGAGGTACATGCGGTTGAGGTCCGTGATCTCGTACTCGCCGCGAGCGGAGGGCTTCACCTGGGCGGCCAGGTCGCTGACGCGCTCGTCGTAGAAGTAGAGGCCCGTGACGGCGTAGTTGCTCTTGGGCTCGGAGGGCTTCTCCTCGATGGAGACGGCGTTGTAGCCCTCGTCGAACTCGACGACGCCGAAGCGCTCGGGATCGTCCACGCGATAGCCGAACACGGTGGCGCGCCCCTCGGCCGCCGAGCGGGCCGCCTTGCGGAGGCGCTGGGTGAGGCCGTTGCCGTAGAAGATGTTGTCTCCCAGGACCAAGGCGCAGGGACCCCCGTCCACGAACTCCCGCCCGATGACGAAGGCCTGGGCGAGCCCGTTGGGCACCTCCTGCTCCGCATACGAGAGCGAGATGCCGAAGTCGGAGCCGTCCCCCAGGAGGTTCTTGAAGTTCGGCAGGTCGCGCGGGGTCGAGATGACGAGGATGTCCCTGATTCCCGCAAGCATCAGCGTGGACAGCGGGTAGTAGATCATGGGCTTGTCGTACACGGGCAGAAGTTGCTTGGACGTGACCGTCGTGAGCGGGTACAGGCGCGTCCCGCTCCCTCCCGCAAGGATGATGCCCTTCATGGCGGCTCCTCTCGAAACTTTGGCCAGTTGTTTGGAGACTATATTAGAAAGTTTAGCTTTCGGTACTTTCCGTCCTTGGCGATGTAGGGACTCAGCATGGGATCGCCCTCGACGAAGTAGCTCGGCCACCGCCTGAGGAGGTTCGCCCTCTCCGCGCAGTGCCGAACCGCCTTCTCGCCGCCCAGGTCCGACCCCCTGGAGACCGACTCGTAGTGCGTCAGGACGGACTCCGCACAATAGACGACATGGTAGCCAAGCTCCCCGAGCCGCAGGCAGTAGTCGACGTCGTTGTACGCGACCGTGAAGTCGGTCTCGTCGAAGCCGCCCAGCCTGTCGAACAGCTCCCGCCTGGTGAGGAGGCACGCCCCCGTCACCGCGGTGACGTCCTGGGTGAAGTTCAGCAGGTTGAAGTAGTTTGGCGACATGTCCGGCATGAGCTGTCCGAGGTGGTCCGGGAAGGTGAGGTGGAACGAGACCCCGGCATGCTGGATTGTGCCGTCAGGGTACAGGAGCTTGACCCCGACGGCGCCGACGTCGTCACGGAGGCACCTCCCGACCATCTGCGTCAGCCATCCAGGGGAGACGACCTCGGTGTCGTTGTTCAGCAGGAGGATGAGGTCCCCCTTTGACCTCCTCGCGCCGAAGTTGACCAGCTTGGAGAAGTTGAACTCGTCGCCCTGCAGGGGGTAGGTGACCACGGAGACGCGCTCGTGCTCGCGCGCCAGGGAGTCATACAGAGCAAACGTCTCGGGCTCGCGAGAGCCGTTCTCCACGATGACGACCTCGAAGTTCTTGTAGGACGAGCGGTAGAGGGAGTCGACGCAACGTCCCAGCATTCCGGACTCGTCGCGGCTGGGGATGACGATCGAGACCAGCGGCTCCTCCTCGAGCTCGAAGTCGAGCTGGAAGATGTTGTCGAACTTGGGCCGGATGACGGCCTTGGCGGGAATGTGGCAGCGGTCGAGATGCCCTTGGACGGACAGCTGGCCGGCATTGGAGGTGAAGCTCTTCGCGTCGGGGGAACCGGCGGTGGAGCCGGGGTGGATCCTCCAGTGATAGAGCACCTTCCGCACATGGTGGACGTGCCGCGCGAGCTCGCTTATGCGGAAGGTCATGTTGTGGTCCTGGGCGCCGTCGAACTCCCTGCCCGGCAGCTCGAGCTCGTCCAGGACGGACTTCCTCACCGCCAGGAGGTGGGTGACGTAGTTGCAGGAGCAGAGGAGGTCGGGGTTCCAGTCCGGCTTGAAGAAGGGACTGACGAGGGTCCCCTCCTGCAACTTGTCCTCGTCACAGTACAGCAGGTCGGTGTCCGGGCGCTGGTTCACCGCCTCGGCGTACGAGAAGAGCAGGTCCGGCTCGATGACGTCGTCATGGTCCAGGAAGCAGACGAAGTCCCCGCTGGCAGCGAGGATCCCCTGGTTCGTGTTGAGCGTGATTCCCAGATTCTCGTCGAGGGTCAGCTCCCTGACGCGCCGGTCCGCATTGACGTAGCGGGCTATGCGGTCGGCGAGCTCCCGGTTGTCCGGACTGGCATTGACGAGCAGGAGCTCGAAGTCCTCATAGGACTGGCCGAGCACCGAGCCCACCATGTCGTCCAAGAAGGGGATCGGCGTGTTGAAGACGGGGACGACGATCGAGAAGCGCGGCTGGATGGCCAGCCTCGTGCGCCTCTGGATCTCGAGGAGGCTCCGGGATGCCTTGTGAGAGCGGAACCACTCGGGGTATGCCTCGTCGAAGTCTGCGCTCAGGGTGTCGAAATGCCACCTGTCACGCCAGGCCTGGAGCTCGAAGTCCTGGATTGTGACGAAGGAGTCCTCCCCATCCCGCGGCCTGACCCAGACCACGAACGACCATAGGTCGCGGGCGATGCGTACGGAGTAGGTGACGTGACGCCTCGAGTAGTAGCCCCTCTCTTCGATGCGGTCGCTCAGGACGATGGGCTCGGCGATGCCATCTTGGACCTCCCTGCCGTTGGAGTCGAGCAGGACGAGCCCCGGGACCTCCCCCCAGTCATGGCGGGGCGGGGCGAGGCTGACGACGCTGATGTGCACGATGTCGTTGTTGTCCCAGGCGTTGAAGCAGACCCTGTCGATGGTGATCTCTGACTTGTTCAGCCGATTCTTGCTGTCGATGTTCCTGATCGACTCCGCCTCCTCGTTCTTGAGAGCGGTGTTGATCCTCGACCTGTTCTTCGCCCAGCCGGGGCTGACGTTATGCGAATCGAGGAGGCTGCGGCCACCGTCGGCGGAGACGGAGAACAGCTCGACGCATTGGGGCAGGTCGAGCACCGGAACGACGATGACGAACTCTTCCTCTCCCAGCCTGTGGATGGAGGAGGGGACGACGTTTCCCTCGCTCGTGGTCGAGCGGACCTCGAGAGACCCGAGGGCCGAGCCCTTCCCCTCCACGGTCAGCCTCTGGAAGATCTTCCCCTGGCCCCTGGTCACCTGGCGGTATCTCAGTCTCACTGACGTTCCCTTCCGTCACTCTCCCCTTGCCTTAAGGCGAGGCGCCTGGCAGATTGAGAGGGTTTGGCCACAGCGTTTTATCCCATCATATTATGGCCGCTCGTCTCCCTTGCGCCGGGCGACGCGACGGCATGCGGGCGAGAGGAACAAGCCATGGAGGCATGGGCTAGTAGACCACATCGCCCAGTCGGTCACGAAAGCTCCGCATCGAGGCTCGCGAACTCCTCGGGGACGGCGCCGGGCTCGCAGCCAAAGCTCTCCTCGACGGCGCGCGCCTGGGCGAGGCGCAGCTCGGCGAGCGCGGCCCTGCCCATGTCCGCATAGGCTCCCGAGAGCCTCCTCAGGGTGTAGGCGACGTAGCCGGCGAGCGAGTCCGCCACGCCGGAGAGCAGCATCATGGTCACCAGCGAGTCTGGCGAGAGCTGCAGGGCGACCTCGGGGTCGAGGTCGAGGAGTCCCGCGATGGCGTCTTCCGCCTGCCCCGCGGACTCCACGTCCCCGTCCATGACGGCGCCCCTCAGGGCCGCCGTCGCGACGTCGACGAACTGGCTGATTATCTCGAGCAGGTAGTCGTGCTGGAGCATGTCGGTCTCCCAACGTCGGGCTGCGGTCAACAGAGGACAGTCTATTACCTAGGCAGCCCGACTTGCAGGCGGGACGTGGCGGGCACCGGCCCACCGAACGCAAGGGTGGGACGCAGGTGTCAGCGGGGACCTGCGGGCGGGACGACGCCGAGGTGCTCGAAGGCGAGCTCCGTCGCCTGCCTCCCCTGGGGCGTCCTAATGATGAGGCCACGTTGGAGCAGGTAGGGCTCGTAGACGTCCTCGAGGGTGGAGGGGTCCTCCCCCACGGCGGATGCGATGGTGGTCAGGCCCACGGGGCGACCCCTGAACGTGCGCGTGAGCGCGTCGAGGATCTTGATGTCCATCCAGTCGAGGCCCATCTCGTCTATCTCGAAGAAGGTGAGCGCCTCGGCGGCGACGTCCCAGCTTATGCTCCCCTCGGCCTTAACCTGCGCGTAGTCGCGCACGCGCTTGAGGAGGCGGTTCGCCAGGCGTGGGGTGCCGCGCGAGCGAGAGGCTATCTCGGCCGCGCCCTGCGCGTCTATCCGCACGCCCAGGATCTGCGCCGAGCGGACGACTATGCCCGCAAGCTCCTCGATGCTGTAGTAGTCGAGGCGGTAGCTGATGCCAAAGCGGTCGCGCAGGGGGCCGGTGAGGAGGCCCGTGCGCGTCGTCGCCCCGACCAGGGTGAAGTGCGGGACGTCCAGGCGGATGGAACGGGCTGCGGGGCCCTTCCCGATCACGATGTCAAGGAAGAAGTCCTCCATGGCGGGATAGAGGACCTCCTCGACCTGGTGGTTCAGGCGGTGGATCTCGTCCACGAAGAGGACGTCGCCCTCCTCGAGGTTGGTGAGGATGGCGGCGAGGTCGCCGGTGCGCGCGATGGCGGGACCGGAAGTGGTCTTGATCTTGGCGCCCATCTCATGGGCCACCACGTTTGCGAGCGTGGTCTTGCCAAGGCCCGGGGGGCCCGAGAAGAGCACGTGGTCGAGGGTCTCGTGACGGTCCTTCGCCGCCGCGATGAGCACACGCAGGTTCTGGCGCACGCGCTCCTGGCCGCAGTACTCGTCGAGCGTCACGGGGCGCAGGCTGCGCTCGACGTCCAGGTCGTCCTCGGTGAGCTCGCCGCTCACCGACCGGGGGCCGCCCGCCCTTCGCTCGAGGTCCGCCACGTCGTCGAAGAGGTCGTCTCGCCCGTTCTCCCACATCAGGCAGCACCCCCCAGCCTCTTGAGGGCGTAGGCGACGGCCTTCTCGATCGTGGTGACGCCAGCCTCGCCAAGCCCCTGGAGGGCGAGCTCCGCCTCCTGGGGGGTGAAGCCCATGGCCAGCAGGGCAGAGCCGGCCTCGTCCCTGACGGACTCGCTCGTCTGGGGCAGCGGGACGTCGGAGGCAGGCGCTTCGGACATGCCCACGAGCCCTCTGAGCTCCGCATCCTTCGCGAATACGTCCTGCAGCTCCATGAGCAGGCGCTGTGCCTTCTTCTTGCCCACGCCGGGCACCTGCGCCATGCGCGTGGCGTCCTGGGTGGCGACGATGGTGGCGAGCGATGCGGCGGAATAGGTGGAGAGGACCGCCAGCGCGAGCTTGGGGCCGACGCCGGACACGGCGACGAGGCGGTCGAATACCGAGCGCTCCTCCCTCGTGGCGAAGCCGTAGAGCTCGAGGGCGCTCTCCTTCACCAGGAGGCGCGTGAGCAGGGTCACCCCCGCCTCGCCCACGGCGGGCAGAGACGCCGCCGTCGTGGCGGAGACGCCAAGCTCGTAGCCCACCCCGCCCACGTCCAGCACGACGCGCGTGGGAAGGGCCTCCAAGAGGCTGCCCGTAAGCTGAGAGATCACTGGGAGTTCCTCCTACTCTGACGGGAGCGGCCCATCCCCGACGCACCCCGAGCGCCCGCCACGTGGGCGGCCGTCGCGGCGGCGGTGACCTGGCGCGCCTCCTCGCGGTCGGCCTCGGCCTGCGCCTCGAGCTGCTCCAGCACCTGGACGCTCGCCCCGTCCTGCACGATGTGGCGCGTACGGGTCAGGTTGGCGTGGCAGACCGCCGCAGCAAGGGCGTCCGCGCAGTGGTCGGGCCTGGGGTCGTGGTCGAGCGCGAGGAGGGTGCGGACCATGTAGATGACCTGGTACTTGTCTGCCGAGCCGGTGCCCACCACGGCCTGCTTGATCTGCATGGGGGTGTACTCCCCCACCTCGAGCCCCGCCCGGGCGCAGGCGACGATTGCCGCCCCGCGTGCATGGGCCGTAGCGATGGCGGAGCGGCTGTTCTCTCCGAAGAAGATCTTCTCTATGGCGAGCTGGGACGGCTGGTAGGCCTGTATGGCGTCGGATATCTCCGCATAGATCCTGCCCAGGCGACGGTCGAGCTGCTCCGAGGCGGGGGTGCTTATGCAGCCGTACGCGCGGGCGCGGCACACCGGGCCCCGCGTCTCGACGATACCCCAGCCGGTGTTCGCGAGCCCGGGGTCGATGCCCATTATCACCATCCGCACTCCAATCTAGAACGTGCGTTCTATGATAGCAGAGCGGACGCGGCCTCCCGGCCCAGAGCTCAGTTGTCCGAGAAGGGGCCGGACCACTCGCGTCTCCCGTCGGCACGTCCCCCGCCCTGGCGCCCGCCGGAGAAGGGCGTCGCGTCGTCGACGATCCCGAAGCCGGCGTCCACGCCAAAGTCCCTCAGATACGAGATCGCCTCGTCGAAGGCGCGGGGGGCCTCCTGCGCGTGCGCCTCGTCGTCCCCCTCGGCCGCCGGCCCAGCCGGCTCGCCGTCGGCCGCGCGTGGTGACGCGGCGGCCGTCCGCCCGCCCCTCGGGTCGTCCCGCGGGGAGAAGAGCCTTTGCGCCAGCTCCAGGGGCGACTCGACGGGACCCGCCGCGTCGTGCCAGGCAAACGGAAGCGGGGCCGCGGCGTCCTCCACGGGGCAGGTGCTGGCGCCCAGGCAGGGGGCGAGGACGGCTCGTGACGCGGCGGTGGACTCGTATGCGGCGAGGACGGCGCGTGCGAACGAATCGTCCACCCCTGCCGCCTCGGCCAGCTCGAAGGGGCGCCGCATCCACTCGATGCGCTCGCAGAGCGCCGCGTCGACGCGCGCCACCCAGTCCTCGCGCGCACGGGAGCCCCGGGGAGGCTCGACGCCCTCGACGCGGGGCAGCTCCCCCTCCGTGAGGGCAAGCTCGCCGAAGACGGGACTGATGGCGTTCCTCAGCCGCGCGAGCGCGACGACGTCAGAGAGGTAGACGTCTCCCAGGGGGTGCAGGAGGACACCGGGCTGGGACGTGCCCCCGCCCAGCGAGAGGCCCGTCTTGTCAAGGAAGCCCACAGGCAACAGCCCCCCTTCCTGGGCATATGCGGCAAGCTGCGCGAAGGGCAGCAGGCGAGGGAGGGCTCCTTCCCGGCCGCGGCCGGCCATGCCGGGCAGCTCGACGAGGTCGACCCCGAGCTCACGGGCGAGCCTCCTGCACGAGCGCTCGCGCGCCTCTCCCCCAAGGGAGGGCAGGAGGGCGTGGACGTTCTGGGGGCCGAGCGCGTCGCTCGAGAGGGTGGTGAGCAGCCTCGAGCCCAGGCTGCCGTCCAGGACGAGGGCGACCCCCGGAAGCCCCAGCTTGCGCACGTAGTCACGGAGTCCGAGGCAGAGGGCCTGCCACATGAAGAGGGTCTCGTCGAAGAGCTCGGGCTCGGCCGGGCTCCGCAGGACCACCTCGTCCCCCCGCGCGGGCAGCTCCGCCACGAGGAGCTGCTCCTCGAAGGAGGGGGCGAGGGCGGCGAGCTCGCCCTCGGGGGTCATGACGAAGCTCCCGCCCGTGTAGACCTGCTCGCCATAGCCCCCGAGCCCGCCCACGGCGACGACCCAGGCGCCCGTGGCGGCGGCGTCGGCGGCGAAGCGCCCTCCCAGGACATTTGCGCCAAGGGGGGAGCTGGGGTCGTCGGCCGCATAGGGATAGGGCGAGAGGAACACCACCGCGTCCAGGTCGCGGTCATGGTCGTCGTAGTCGTCCAGGTCCTCGTAGCTCAGGGCGAGCCCCAGGCGGAGGCCGGAGAGCTCGAGCACCGGAGGCGCCGCCGACGTCGACGCCTCCTCCGACGCGCCACCTGGCACCCCAAGCGAGGCGTCGCCCGACCAGGCGGGCGCCCCGAGCGGCACCACGCGGCCCCGCTCGAGGAGGAAGGCCTCGGCCTGGGAGACGTCGCCGAGGCTCATGACGGCGGGCACCACGCAGGGACAGGCGACCTCGCGGGAGAGGTCGGAGAGCGCCAGCAGAAGGCTTGAGGCGAAGGGCTCCTGGTCGGCGGGGGCGGTCGTGCCCTCCGGACCCGAGAGCAGGGGCAGGGGGAAGAGCAGGAGGTCGACGCCCCTTGCCGCGGCACGCTCGGAAAGGGCAGCCACCCTGCCCGGAGTGCCCAGCAGGTCGCCCGGCCTGCTTCCCATCTGGGCGATTCCCATCCTCATCCGACCTACCTCCGATCACGTTCCCGGCCGCCTGGGACTGGGCGGCGAAAAGGAGGCGCGGCGACCCCGATGCGAGGCCGCCGCGCCGACGTTGCAGCTGCCAGAGCCTGGCCTACGCCTCGGCCTTCCAGAGGCCGTGGAGGTTGCAGTACTCGTAGGCGGTGAAGGCGCCGGCGGGCTTCGCGAAGGTCGCCTGGGGCTTCATGCCGGGCTTCAGGTACCTGACGGTGACGCCGTCCTCGGTGGCCAGCGCGATGAACTGGATGTAGTGCTCCTCGAGCATGGGGTGCTCGACGGAGCCGACGGTGACGACGACCTGGTCGCCCTCGACGCTGACCTGGGGGACGTGCTTCTCGGTGGCGGCGTCGGTGGAGCCGGCGACGAGCTCCTCCATGGGGGAGCCGCAGCAGCTGAGGGTGCCACCGCCCCTCCTGATGAGGGCGACGATGTTCCCACAGGTGTTGCAGCGATAGAACTTGGCCTCAGGCATGGCTCATCCTCTCTTCTCTGCCCACGCTCGTCGAGCAGGTGGCCCCTACCACCTCGGGCATCGCTTCCATTATGCCCCCGCGCGCACGCAGCTATGCGCAAGAAATGTCAGTAATCTCATAACATTATTGGCATGGCCCCCTAGGCGACGCGCACTCCCCCGCCCGAGCCCACCAGGTCCTCGACCTCGGCCATGAGCACCATGTTGCGCGCGTCGACGCGGGCGGGAAGCTCCATGCGCATCAGGTCACCTCCCACCGCCTCGACCAGGAGCTCCACCCTATCCATCCCGGAATAGCGGGCGAGGATGGCCTGGAGCTGCTCCATGCGCGCCATCGAGAGCATCCGCGAGCTCATGCTGACCTCGATCACCTTGGGCCGGTTGGTCTTCTCGCTGAGCTCCATCGACACGATGGAGCTCGCGATGATCTGGTTGCCGCGGTCCCCACGCTCGAGCTTGCCCGTGACCTTGATGAAGACGTCGCCCATACGCTCGCCGGTCTCGGGGTCCACGTCCCCCTCCAGCGCCGCGGCGCACTCCTTGTAGGTCTTGGGGAAGACGACGAGGGATATCTCGCCCTCCATGTCCTCGAGCGTGACGATGGCCATCTGGTCGCCGTTCTTGGTGACCTTCTTGGCTACGCCGCCCGTGGGCACCATCCCCGCGAGCCGGATGGGCTTGCCCTCGGGGACTCGGAAGCGGGTGGAGCTGCCGCCCGTGAAGGGGTCGACCACCTCCTCCGACTCCTCTATCTCGGCGATGGTGTAGTCGCGCGCCTTCGAGAGTGCGTACTCGAAGGGCCTGAGCGGGTGGTCCGAGACGTAGATGCCCAGCACCTCGTGCTCCTGGGCGAGCTTGGTGTGGCGGTCCCACTCGTCACCGTTCGCGGGGGGCACCTCGTCCTCGAAGCCCGAGCCCTCGACGTCGGCGAACATGTCGAAGAGGGAGCTCTGTCCGCAGGCGCGGTCCTTCTGGCGCTTGGCGGCGGCGTCGATGATGTTGCTGGGGTCGTTCTTGTCCACGAAGCTCATCATCTGCTTGCGGGGATAGCCGGTCGAGTCGAAGGCGCCGCTCTTTATGAGCGCCTCGACCACGCGACGGTTGGCCTGGCTCGAGTCGACGCGGTCCACGAAGTCGTGGAGGCTCTTGAAGGGTCCCCCCTGGCTGCGCTCGGCCATGATCGCGTCGCCCACGCCCTCGCCCACGCCGCGGATGCCCGCGAACCCGAAGCGGATGCCCTCGGGCGTCGCCGTGAAGTCCTTGCCCGACTCGTTGATGTCGGGCGGCAGGACCTGGATGCCCTCGTGCCTGCAGGAGCTGACGTAGTGGACGATCTTCTCCGTCTTGCCCATGTAGCTGGTGAGGACCGACGCCATGTACTCGCGGGGGAAGTACGCCTTGAGCCAGGCGGTCTGCATGACCAGGATGGCATAGCCCGCCGAGTGCGACTTGTTGAAGGCGTAGGAGGCGAACTCGAGGACGTCGTCCCAGATGCGCTGGGCGGTCTCCCTCTCGTAGCCATTCTCCACGGCGCCGTTCATCCAGTGGTCGTAGGTCGTCTCGTCCTTGCCGTTGTCCCAGTGGAACACGGTGCTGGTGAGGAGCTTGATCTTCTTCTTCGCCACGGGCTTGCGGATGCGCGAGTCGGACTCGCCGGCGGAGAAGTTGGACATCTTCACCGAGATCTGCATGACCTGTTCCTGGTAGACGATGGTGCCATAGGTCTCGTCCAGGATGTCGGAGAGACGGTCGTCGTAGAAGACGACGGGCTCCTTGCCGTTCATGCGGTTGATGTAGCTCGTGACCATGCCAGCGCCGAGGGGGCCGGGACGGTAGAGGGCGATGAGTGCGACGATCTGCTTGTACTCCTTGGGCTGCATGTTCTTGATCGTCGCCGTCATGCCCGCGGACTCGACCTGGAAGACCCCGGCCGTGTGCCCCGAGCCCAGGAGCTCGTAGATCTTGGGGTCGGAGAAGTCGATCTTGTCCACGTCGATGTCCACGTGGGTCGCCCCGTCCCTCAGGCAGGCGCGGACGGCGTCGGGGATGTCCTCCTCGCTGGCGAGGCCGGGATGGCTGCGCCTGATGTTGGCCAGGGCCTTGTTGATGACGGTGAGGGTCCTCAGGCCGAGGAAGTCCATCTTGAGGAGGCCCATGTCCGCGACCGAGTGTCCCTCGTACTGCGTGATGGTGACGTTGCCCTTGGTGTCGAGCTTCGTGGGCACGTGGTCGGTGACGGGAGTCGGCGCGATGAGCGTCGCGCAGGCGTGCACGCCCTCGCCGCGGGTCATGCCCTCGATCGAGAGGGCTGCGTCAATGATGCGGTGGGCGTCCGCGTCCTTCTGGTAGGCCTCCTCGAAGTCCGGCGAGTACTGGTCGGGATGCTTCTCGGTCTTGTGGAGGGCGCAGGGCAGCGACAGCTTTGGGTCGTTGGAGAGCATCTTGGAGAGGCGCTGGCCCACGTAGACGGGAAACCCCAGCACACGCGCCGCGTCGTTGATGGCCTGCTTCGCCTTGATCGTGGAGTAGGTGATGACCTTGCAGACGCGGTCCTCGCCGTACACCTCGCGCACGTGGGCGAGGACGTCCTGGAGGTGCTCGTCGTCGAAGTCCATGTCGATGTCGGGCATCTCGGAGCGCTGGGGAGAGAGGAAGCGCTCGAACATGAGGCCGTTCTCGAGCGGGTCGAAGGAGGTGATGTTCATGGCGTAGGCGACGATGGCCCCGGCGGCGGAGCCGCGGCCCGGGCCCACGCCGATGCCGTTGTCCTTGGCCCACTGCACGTAGTCCTGGACGATGAGGAAGTAGTTGGCGAAGCCCTTGTCGCAGATGATCTTGTACTCGTACTCGAAGCGCTCACGCACGTTGATGCCGCCGATGACCACGTTCTCCCAGTCGTCGCCGTAGCGCTTAGCGAGGCCGCGCTCGCACTCCTCCCTGAAGCGCGCCTCGGCCGTCTCGCCCTCGCGAAGTCCGGGGTATTGGGGCAGATACATGTTGGCCCAGTCGATCTCGAAGTCGCACTTGGCGGCGACCTCGAGGGTGTTGTCGCAGGCCTCGGGGATCCATGAGAAGAGCTCGCGCATCTCCTCCTCGCTCTTCATGTAGAACTCCGTGCCGTCCATGCGCATGCGGCCGGCGTCGTCGAGCGTGGTGGCCTTGCCGATGCACGAGAGGATGTCCTGGGTGGGGGCGTCCTCGCGAGAGAGGTAGTGGAAGTCGTTGGTGGCGATGACCTTGACGTCCAGCTCGCGCGCCATCTTCACCAGGTACTCGTCGAGCCTGCGGTCGTCCCAGCCGTTGCGGAAGCTCAGGCCGTGGTCCTGGATCTCCATGTAGAAGTCGTCGCCGAAGATGTCCTTGAAGGTGCGCGCCCACTCGCGCGCGCCGTCGAAGTCGCCGTCCAGCACGCACTGCTGGATGATCCCCTGGACGCAGGCGCTCTGGCAGATGAGACCCTCGTGGAACTCCCTCAGCATGGCCAGGGTGGTGCGCGGCTTGTAGTACATCATCTCGTGCCCCGCGGCCTTCGACATGCAGCGGATGAGGTTGACGTAGCCGGTCTCGTTCTTGGCCAGGAGTATGAGGTGGTAACGACGCTGCTTGGTGCCGCGCTCGATGCAGTCGTCCGTGATGAAGTACGCCTCGCAGCCGAAGATCGGCTTGACCTTCAGCTCGGGGCGGTTCGCCCTCACCGCCGCGATGTCATGGCCCGACTCCTCCCAGACCCTGCAGTCGGACTCCCACTGCGCATGGGGCAGGTCGCAGGCGGCGGCACCGGGCTCGTCCGCCTCGGGCTCCTCGAGCTCCCAACCCTTCTGGAAGCACTCGATGTCGTGCTTCCACTGCCTCATGCCCAGGGCGCCGTCGTTGTACTTGCGGCACTCGAGGTCGAGGTTGGGGATCCCGAAGAGGTAGCCGTGGTCCGTGAGGGCGACGGCGGGCATCCCGAAGTCGACGGCGCGCTTCACCATGTCTGGTATGCGGGTGGCGCCGTCAAGGATGGAGAAGTCGGAGTGGTTGTGCAGGTGGACGAACGCCATGGTTGCTGCTCTCCAGACTGCCTCGTGACCAAGGGCGAACGGTGACGGACGCGCGAGGGTCGCGAGGCCTCGGGTAAGGTGCGCCTCTGCTCTGCTTGCCGCCGGAGGCGTCGGCGTGGCTTTTGGCCACCCATGATAGCCGATGGGCCAGGACGGTCGGGCCTAGTTCAGGGGAGAGGGGCCTCCCCCGAACTCGTAGCGCAGGACGAGCGGCTGGCCGCCGCCGGCCTCGAGCTCCACGCAGACGAAGGCGCATTCCACCTCGTCGAAGCCCTCCCCCAGGAGCACGTTGGCATAGAGGCCCGCCTGCATTCTGTGGCGCTCGAGGAGCTCCTGGGAAGGGAGGCCCGCGTCTCCGGTCTTGTAGTCGACCACCAGCGCCCGGGGGCTACCGGGGTTGAAGCAGAGGAGGTCGATGGCGCCCTCCACGTAGCTCCCGAACCTGGACTCGACCTTCCTGAAGAAGGGCTGCTCCGCCCTGAGGCACGCGTGCGAGAGGGCCTCGCGCCTTATGTCCGACCCCTCCCAGCGCTCGAGCGCTGCCTCGAGCCTGTCGCACTGCCGGGGCGAGAGCCGCCAGTAACGCTCCGTCTGGGCGACGCGCTCGGGCGAGGGGGACGAGGCCGACTCGACCATGGCCTGAGCAAGCTGGTGGAAGGCGGAGCCCAGGCTCGTCGCCCGGTCGGCATCGGCCTCCGCGCCATCGGACGGGCCAGGCTCCTCGCAGTTCCCCTCGACGTCGCAGGAGAGGAGCGCGGTGGCCTCGTCCCGCCCCCCTCCCCCCAGCGCGTCAAGCTGCCGCCGGGCGGAGGAATAGCTGAAGACGCCCTCCCGGGGACTCCAGCCACGCGCCGACTCGCCCCGCACGGCGAGACCGTCCTCGACGGCGACGTCGTAGCTGACGAAGGGGGACGGCTCCTCCCCTGCCTTCGGGCCGTCCCCCAGGGCACCCAGCTCGCGGGGGGACTCGGCCCCCCCGTCGTCGAGCAGGCAGCCCCCCTCGGGTCCCGGCACGAGGGAGGTCACCCTCAGCGCGGCGGGCTCGCTGCCGCCGTATTCGACGAGCCCGTCGTGCTCCCCGGGCTCCGGCAGCCCCTCCCCGAAGAGGGCGCGGCACACCCCGGAGGCGAGGAGCGGCCTCGGGCTCCCGTCCTTCGACATCTGGGCCGAGACCCCCAGGACCACCGCCTCCCTCGCGCGCGTGAGGGCGACGTAGAGCAGCCGGGCGCGCTCCGCCGCCTCGCCCTCCTCTGAGCTCGTGAAGAGCCTCCTCGCCCAGTCCACGCAGTCGGTGCAGGAGGCGTCGTCCTCGGGGGCGTCCCGGCGGAGCCACGACGAGTCCGCCTCGGGCGGGATCAGGGCGGCCAGCACGGAGCCGGAGCGGTTCTCGCAGCAGACGCCCTTGGAGGGGGGCGCGTCGTTGCCCCAGCACTCGCACGCCGCGACGACGGGGAACTCCAGGCCCTTGGAGGCATGCACGGTCATGACCTGCACCGGGCCGCCACCCCCGCCCACGAGCGAGGCGGGACCGAGCTTGCAGACCTCGAGCCAGCGGTCGAACTCGACGGACGCCTCGCAGACGCCGAGGCCGCCCTCGTCCACGAGCTCGCCCACGTGCCGCACGGCCGCGAGGGCGTTTGCCAGGCGGGCCTGGCCGTCGGGACCGCCGTCCTCGAGGCGGGCGACGAGGCCGGACTCGCGGAGCATCGCCGCGAGCACGTCGCGCACGGGCCAGCTCCCCAGCCTCCGGAAGGCGCGCACGACCAGCTCGCGGGCTGAGCGCAGCGCGGGAGAGGGCTCGAGGCCCGCGGGGAGGTCGAACGACACGAGGCCGGCGTCTATCCCCCGCTTCGTAAGGGCGTCCACCTCCTCCTGGTCGCGGGTCGCGAGGAGGAGGAGGTCGTCTGCCGAGAGGCAGAACATCTGGCTCGTGAGCACGGGGTAGAGCCCGTCCTGGGTGTCCCTGGGGTTGGCGAGGAGGTGCAGCAGCGCCGAGACGAGGCGCACCTCCTCGCTCTGCGAGAAGGTCGACCCGCCGCTCACCACGCACTCGATGCCGCGGGAGCGCAGGGCCTCGAGGTAGCTGCCGAGCCTGCTCATGCGCCCCAGGAGGAGGGCCACGTCGGAGGGCCTCTGGCCGGCGTCGATGTAGCTCGCCAGGCGCTCGGCCACCCTGTCCGCCATCACGCGGGCGCGGTCCTGGGACGAGACCTGCGCCCTCCCCTGCCGCCTCGAGCACACGAGCTCCACGCTGACGCGGGGAAGCCCCCGCGCCGCGAAGCCGCTCGCGCGCCCCTCCCAGGCGACGAGGTCCATGAAGCGCGGGAGGAGTCCCCCTCCTCCCTCCTGGCCGCGTCCGAGGACGTGTGCCACGAAGCGCAGGACGTCGTCGTGGCTGCGGAAGTTGTTCTTGAGCTCCACCACCGAGGAGGGGGGCAGCGACGCCTGACGGTCGCGGAACACCTGCACGTCGGCGGCACGGAAGCGGTAGATCGACTGCTGGGCGTCCCCCACCGTGCAGAGGTGGCAGGCACCGGGCCCGCTCAGGAGCTCGATCATACGCACCTGCTGGGCGTTGGTGTCCTGGAACTCGTCCACCATGACCAGGCGGAAGCGCCGACCGTACTCTGCCGCGACCTCCGGATGCTCGCGGAAGGCGCGCAGGGTGAGCGAGAGCAGGTCGTCGTTGTCGAGGACCCCGAGCCCCGCCTTGAGCCCGGCGTAGCGACGGTCCACCTCGCGCGCGAGCTGGACGAGCTGGGTGCGGAAGCGCATCGCGCCAGCCATCTGCACGGCGAGCGCGCAGTCGGCATAGGCGGCCTTGATCTGGGCGCCCAGCTCCCTCATCTTCTTCGACCTGTAGGCGTCGCCGGGCTTCCTTATGCGCCCGAAGGCCTCCGCGGCGTGCGCCGCGTCGCGCTGCGAGGGCGGGAGCGAGAGGAGCCTTCCCACCACCTCGAGGGAGTTCTGGAGGTTCGCGCGCTCCGCCTCGCCGGCCTTGGACGAGAAGGCCTTTGCCTCCTGCCCCAGGACGAGCGCCCTCTGCACGCAGTCGAGGTAGAGCGAGAGCTCCCCGAAGACGTCGGGGGCGGTCCCCGGGAACTCGACCGAGTCGAAGCCCTCCAGGGCCGATCCCGCCGCGTCGCGAAGGGTCCTGAGCATGCCGAACACCGTAGCGGCGCCGTCGATTCCGGCCCGCCCCCTGAGCTCGAAGCTACGCCTGAGCTCCGCGTAGGCGGGGTCGTCCTGGACGATGCCGCACACCTCGTCGACCGCCCGTTCGACCAGGTCCGCCGAGACGCCCTCCCCCGCGACCTTGAAGCCGGGGTCCAGGCCGAGGGCGAGGGCGTGCCTCCTCAGGATGCGCGAGCACATGCCATGGATGGTGCTGATCCAGGCAGAGTCCACCTCGAGGGCATGGCCTGCCATGCCCCCCTCGCGCAGCCGGGCGCGGATCTTCTCCTTTATCTCGTCCGCGGCCGCATGCGTGAAGGTGATCACCAGGACCTCGTCGAGGCTGTCGAGGTAGGGCGCCCCTCCCTCGCCCGAGCCGGGGGTGAGGGCCCACGCGACCCTCTCGGCCAGGGTGGACGACTTGCCCGACCCGGCCCCCGCAGCCACGAAGAGCGGCCTGTCGAGGGTCCGCGTGATGCGCTCTTGCTCCGGTGTCAGACGGCGTGCCACTAGGACAGCCTCCTCTCGCAGTTGGTGACGGGACACCACTGGCAGGCCTTGGCGTCGACGGGGTCGGCGCGGACGTCACCCGCGAGCATGCGCCCTATCGCCGCGGCGACCTGCTCCTCGGTGGCGTCCAGCAGCTCCTCGAAGCCCAGTTGTCCAGGCCCGCCGCAGCAGCAGGAGTCGAGGCGGGCCTGCCTCGCGGGCCCCAGCACCTGGTCGGCGAAGTTGGCGTCGACCACCCCCGCGAGCTCGTGCTGGTCCGCGCGCGACCCCCTGGTCGAGAGGTACATCGCCCCCACCACCTTGAGGTCGGGCATCATGCGGCGGATGACCTGCGCGTAGATGAGGGCCTGCACCCTGCGCGGGAGCCTGAGCCCCCCCGGCCCGGGACAGCCCTCCCTCCCGAACACGTCGTACTCGGCGGCGAAGCCCGCAGCGCCCTTGTGCTTGTAGTCGATCACCACGGCGCAGCCGTGCTCGTTCACGTCCACCCGGTCGACGCTGCCCACGAAGTCGGCGCCGGCATAGCTCACGTGCACGCTCTGGGGACGCCTCCCCCCAAAGCGGAGCTCGAAGTGGCGGGGCTCGAAGCCCTCGAGCACCCCCAGCTCGAACTCGACGGTGCTCAGGAGGTCGCGACGCAGGAAGTCGAGCTGCAGGCGCTCCCCGCTGTCATGCGGGACGAGCGATTGCGCGGCGACGGTGGTGGCCCGACGAAGCTGGTGGGCGAGGTGGTGGTCCACCTCGGTCAAGACGAGCTCGCGCATGTGCTCGAGGTTCTGCGGCGTGACCCGCGTTCCCGGGACGTACGACTGCCCCAGCAGCTCGAAGTCGGCCTCCCCGCCATCCCCGAGGAGCCCGGCGGCGCGGGCGGCCTCCGTCGCGAGCCTGCGGTGCGACACCTCCAGGACGCGGTGGGCGAAGCTTCCCATCTGGAGCGGGCCGAAGCCGGCGTCCACGCGGTCCAGGCCGAGCCTCCTGAGGGTGAACCACTTGTGGGGGCACTCCAGGTAGGACTCCATCTGGGAGGCGGAGAGGGACGGACGGCCCCCCGGCAGCTCGGCCTCGCCCGGGCGGGGGACGACGATCATCCCGCGCAACCCCGGCGAGAGCATCGAGCCGGCCGCGACCGCGCGCGAGCCCTGCGGGGCGGGACGCGAGCCCTCCCCCGAGAGGCAGAGGCTCGCCTCGCCCTCCCCCATGCCGCGGACGCGGAGGGGACAAGGACCCTCGCCCTCGAAGCCGTAGCAGGCCAGCGCCTCGGTGAGCATGACTGCCGGATAGCCGACCGAGGCGTCCGCGGCATGGGTCGCGCGCTCGAGCAGAAGCGAGCTGCGCGCCGCGGCCACGGCGGAGGCGAACTGCGAGCGCGCGAGCTCGAGCGGGTCGTCGGAGCCGCCGAGGCCAAGCTTGGAGAGGAGCGCCTCGTACGCGTCGTCCCTGGGCGCGAGCGGGTACTCCGCCGCCGTGAGCCCCGAGACCAGGACGAGGTCATGGGAGGCGGGCTCGAGCCGGGCCGCCTCGGGGCGGGAGAGGAGCCTCACTCCCACCTGGGCCGCCTCGTCCCCCAGGACGAGGCGGCGGCGCAGCGCCTGCCTCCCCGCGAGCTCGACGAAGAGGTCGCAGAGCTCGGAGAGCGACATGCCGGCCGGCGCCAGCCCCTTGCTCTTCCCGCGGCCCAGGCCGAGCTCGCTGACGCTACCGGAGACCGCCTGGAGGGAGCGCAGGCCGTCGATGCCGCGGAGCCGGGACTCGCCAGGCGTCCCCGGCCCCTCCCCCCGCGAGCGTGCGAGGTCGGCCTGGGCCTGGTCCGCCTCCTCCATGGCATGGGCGAGCAGCCCCGCGGCGTGACCGATCTGGCCGCGGAGTATCGCCGCCGTCGCCTGCTGGACCTCCGGACTGGTGCTGCGCTTGCGGCCGAGGGACTCGAGCAGCTGGCGCGGGGTGAGGGAGCGGTTCCCCCGCCAGCGGCGGTCGAGCTCCCACGCCTGCTGCCGTCCCATCCCGCTCGCGTCGCTCAGCAGGAAGTCCACGATGGGCCGGGGGGGCCACCAGGACATGTCGCCCAGCTGGGGCAGTGGCCTGCCGTCGGGACCCTGGACGGGCCCGGGCCAGCCGAGGTCGAGCTCGGAAAGGCGCGCGAGCTCCCTTGCGAAGCCCAGGAACGCACGAACCTGGGGGATGCGGTCCAGGCGCACGGGGATGCTGGCCCGGACGCAGGCGCCGCGGGTGGCGAGCTTGGGCGCGAGCTCGGACCAGGCGCGGCCTACGTCGGGCACCACCACGGCAAGGCTCGCCGTCCCGGCATCGGCCGCCAGGGCACGTCCCCGCTCGAGGAGCTCGGCACACATGAGCTCCCCCTCGCTGAGGGGGCCCGACGCCTCGAGGAGCGCGACCCTGCCCGATGGCTCGAGCGCGCCCATGGAGGGCTCGCCCATGCGAAAGAGCCGCGCACGCAGTCCCAGGAGCTCGCCTGCCGCCGGCGCGCGATGCCCCTCGACCGACTCCTCCTCGGCAACCTCGACGCCGAGCTCGCGACAGAGCGCCACGACGGCGCGCGCGGACGATTCCGCGAGGGCCGTCGCGGGACCCCCGTCCGAACGCACCACCAGTACGAGCTCCCCCGCGCCCGCGAGGCGCGCGAGGAGGCGCAGGACCGAGGGGGGCGCCTGGTCGAACCCCGCCGCGACGACGCGCGGGTGGCTGTCATGAGCCTCGGCGAGTGCGTCGGGCAGGAGCCACATGGCCTCGCAGAGCTCCACGAGGCCACGGCGGCGGAGCGCCTCCCCGTACTCGCACACAAGCCCGCAGAGCTTGCGCTCCGCGCTCCCCAGGGCCCTCCATCGCGGGTCGCCCTGATCCGGCGGCAGCTCGGGAAGGTGCTCGGAGCAGAGGCGGGCGAGGAGGTCCAGCGTGCCGCTGGTGCCGGCAAGGCCCTCGAGGGCGCCCTGGGACCGGGCGCGGTTGAGCAGGACGCGCAGAAGCGCGAGCCGTGCCGTGGCGTCGACGACGCGGCGTCCGTCACCCCACAGCCCCCAGCGCTCCTCCGCCCAGGCGACGGGGGTCGCCACCTGCAGGAGGTGGGGCGCGCGCGGGTCGTCCGCAAGCGCCCTCCTGCAGGCGAGCGCCTGATCGACCGAGGGCACGAGGAGGGTCGCCTCGGCGACGGCGGAAGTGGCGCCGAGCTCGCGCATGACGGGGGCGCCCAGGAGCCGGGGGTCGTCCGTGCGTATGAGCTTGAGTGGCATGTGCCCTCCCCTTCCTCGAACCGAACGGCCGCGCCTCGTCGCCCGTGCCGACGGGCACATGGTAGCGCGGGGGTGGGACGTCAAGCCATGGGCCCGCGGCAGGGAGCCGCGGGCCCATGGCGGTGCCGGATGGCGGTGCGCCCTACTCCCCGTCCATCCGGGCGAGCACGCGGCGGTACCCGCCCGCCTCGCCGTTCAGGCACTTCGAGACGCGGCTCACGGTGGTGGAGGACGCCCCGGTCTGGTGGGACACCTCGAGGTAGGACGCCCCGTCCCTCAGCATGGTGGCGACCTGCAGGCGGCGGGCCAGCTCCTCCGCCTCCTTCGGGCTCAGGAGGTCCTGGAGGAAGGCACGGGCCTCGGAGGGGTCGGACACCAGGCCGACCGCCTGGTACAGCCGCTCCGCGTCCGCGCTTCCGATCCTCTCGCCCGCACTCCGAGCCATGCGCCCCGCCCTTCGCCATGGGCAGGACATCCGTGGCCTCCCCTGGCCGCCTACTTTACTCCATTAAAGCGAGAGGGGGCCTTGGCACGAGGCATGACAGGAACCGGACCTGGGTATAACCAAGCCATCAGAAGGAGGAAACCATGTCATTTCTCGGAACCTGGTTCGTCACCGCAATTGCCACCATGGCAGCGATCGCGCTGGTCCCCGGCATCGAGGCCGTGGGCGGCAGCTGGATGGGCCCGGCCATGTGCGCCCTCATGCTCGCCCTCGTCAACGCGACCGTGAAGCCCGTGGCGACGTTCTTCTCGCTTCCCCTCAACTTCCTGACGCTCGGCCTCTTCTCGCTGGTAATCAACGCCCTGATGCTCGAGCTCGCGAGCTACCTCTCGCGCAACGTCTTCCACGCGGGGATCCTCATCTCGAGCTTCGGCGCGGCGTTCTTCGGGGCCATCGTGATCAGCGTCGTCGCCAGCCTGGTGGGCGGCGTGACCGGGCTGCGCTAGGCGTCGTCGTCCGGGCGCGTCCCCCTCGCCCTGGGCAGGAGCGGCTGCCTCCGCGGGGCCTCGGCCTCCCCCTCCTCGCCCGCGAGCGCCAGGTGGTCGGCGACGTCTCGGACCAGCTCGCGGGCCTGGCGGGCGGCAGCCTCCCGCGCCTCGGCGACGCGCTCCCCCGCCGACGTCCGGTAGGCGTCCACGGTCGCCCCCACCAGCCTGCGCACGAGCTCGCGGCTCTGGTCGCTGACGGACACCGCGGCCGCGAGCACCGCCTGGATGCTCGGCGGCTGGAGCACCTCGTCGAAGGTGGCGGCACCCCCTGCGCCGAGCACGCCGAAGAGTTCGGAGACGAACTCCGCGCGGTGGTCCAAGTCGATCTGCGAGACCCAGGCCGCGATCGCCTCGTCCACCCTCCTCGCGTCGTCGTCCAGGCCCTCCGCCCTCGCCAGCCCGTCGGGCAGGCACTCCCAGGTCATGGGGTCGTGCTGCAGCATGCCGCTCCCGTCGCTTCGCACGAACGCGTGGGGGTCCTCGGGACGCGAGAGGAGCATGCCTATGACGCTGTGCTCGGGACAGACGTGATGGAAGCGGTCACCGAGGAGCGAGGACGGGCTCTGGGGCATGATTTCGGGCGCTATGCCCGGGCCGTCGAAGCTGTACGCCTCGCGGATCCGCGGGCGTAGCCCCTCGGGGCAGGAGAGGGCGGCGAAGGCGACCAGGTTCCCGCCCTTCGAGTGCCCACCGAGGTAGGCGTCCCTCCCCCGGGCCGCAAGCCCGCGCAGGGCCTCCGCGCAGTAGGCCGCCGCGCGCCTCTGGGCCTCGGTCACCGTGAAGCTCAGCATGAAGTCCTCGCGCCAGCCCACGAGGGTCGAGTCGGTCCCCCGCAGGGACACGAACTCGTCCCCGTCCGGAAGCGTCGCGCGGAGGGCGGCGAACTGCAGCGAGCTCCCCTCGTCGATCTGGTCCACGTAGTCGTGGAGCACGAGGTCGCCGAAGCGCCTCGACGAGGCGAGGCGGCGGAGGTACTCCGCGTCCAGCGTGGCAAGCGAGCGCACGCGGCCGGACACGTCCTCGCCCGCCTCGTCGGCCAGCGCGAGGCAGGCGGCAGAGAGGCTCACGCCACCAGCTCCCGGCCCGGGGACGAACCCCGTGAAGTCGAGGTAGCTCAGGCACGAGAGCACGAGCGCGTCGACCTCGTTGAGGGGGCGCTCGTCGAAGCGGAGGTCGCCCCTCCAGGCAAGATAGTCGTTCATGTGGAACATGCGCTGCCCCCTCTTGTGTCGCCTTCGCCCGCGTGGCCCCCAAGACGGAGGCGGCCCGTCTTGGCTCTTGCCCCTGGGGCGCCGTCGTGGCCGCGCGCCGGCCCCAGACGGGAGACGGCCGCGCCCAGGGGCGATCGGCGCCCTGGCACGTCTAGAATGCAAGGATACGGGAGAGGGCCAGACCATGGGCGCGAGGGGAGAGGGGCTTCCATGAGGCGCGGACGAGGGGGACGCCACAACTTCCTGAGCTTCCTGCTCTGGATGCTCATGCTGCCCCTCCTGGGGCTCCTGGTCCTGCGCATGCTGCCCCTGAGCCACGCGCAGGGACGCGCCGTCCCCGAGCTGACCTCCTTCGTGATCTGGACCCTTCCCGCCTTCGCCTTCGTCCTCGCGCTCTCCCTCCTCTGGCGGCGCAGGAACCTCGCCGCGCTCTCCCTCGCGGCTGCGGCCCTGGTGGTCGTCTGGCACCTGGGCTACTTCCTCCCCACGCAGACCGTGTCGGAGGCGGCGGTCGAGGCCACGAGCCCCTCTGACGTCGACGCCCCCGTCGCGGACGACGACTACCTCAGGCTCATGACCTTCAACACGAGGAACGGCAGGGCGGATGCGGCCGCGCTGGTCCGGGCCGTCAGGGAGAGGCGCGTCGAGGTGCTCGCCTTACAGGAGGTGAGCTGGACCTTCCTGGACGAGTTGGGCGAGTCGGGCATCCACGAGCTTCTCCCCCACTACGTCCTGGGCGAGGCCTCCGCCACGGACAACGGCGGCATCAACGCGATCTTCTCGCTGCAGCCCCTCTCGCACACGAGCTCGAACCTCATGCCCACCGAGTCCTCTGCCCTCGCCGCGGGCACCGTGACCCTGGGCGAGCGTCGGCTCCGCTTCGTGAGCACGCACCCCAACTCGCCCCATCTGGGAGGGCAGGGCCTCTGGAGCGAGGGACTGGCGAGCGTGTCGGAGCTGGCAGGCTACGACAACGCCTACGTGATCATGGGGGACTTCAACGCGACCTGGGACCACGTCGGCTTCAGAAAGCTTCTGGGGGACAGCTTCCTGGACGCGGGAGAGGCCGCAGGCGAGGGACTCCACCTGAGCTTTCCCGCCAACTCGGTCATCCCTCCCCTAATCGAGATAGACCACATCGTCTACAGCAAGGGGGCGGGCATCGCGGTCGGCCAGCTCGAGACCCTGCAAATCGCGGGCAGCGATCACCTCGCCCTGCTCGCGACCCTCGAGGCCTCGTAGGCACGCCGTGGGGAAGGGGGGCGGCCCCATGGACCGCCCCCCTCGCAGGTGACGATGGTGGCGAGGCCTACGCCATGATCTTGCGGAAGAGCCCCTTGACCGCCTCGTGGTCGGCCTTGCGGGGGTTGCCGGGGTAGCAGGCGTCGGCGAGCGCGTCATCGGCGAGCCGGTCCAGGTCACCCTCGACCAGGCCGTCGCAGGTCTTGGGGATGTTCACGTCGGCCGAGAGCTGCCTGACCGCCGCGATGGCGGCGTCCGCGGCCTCGTCCTCGCCCATGCCGGAGGTGTCGACGCCCATGGCGACGGCCACCTCGGCGAGGCGCTTCGTGACGGCGGGCTTGTTGAACTCCATCGCGATCGGCAGCAGCATCGCGCAGGCCACGCCGTGGGGGGTGTCGTAGTGGGCCGAGAGGGTGTGGGCCATGGCGTGGTCGATGCCCAGGCCGACGTTGGAGAAGCCCATGCCCGCGACGTACTGGCCGAGCGCCATGCCCTCGCGGCCGCTCGCGGGCACGCCACTCTTCGCCTCCGCGTACGCGTCGCGCAGGTTCCGGGAGATGAGCTGGATCGCCTTGTAGTGGAACATGTCCGAGAGCTCCCAGGCACCGCGGGTCGTATAGCCCTCGATGGCGTGAGTGAGGGCGTCCATGCCGGTGGCGGCGGTGAGGCCGGCGGGCATCGAGGCCATCATGTCAGGATCGACGACGGCGACCTCGGGGATGTCGTTGACGTCGACGCAGACGAACTTGCGCACCTTCTCGGGGTCGGTGATCACGTAGTTGATCGTGACCTCGGCGGCCGTCCCGGCGGTGGTGGGGACGGCGATGGTGAAGGTGGCATGGGCCTTGGTGTCGGCGACGCCCTCGAGGGAGCGCACGTCGGCGAACTCGGGGTTCTCGGCGACGGTGCCGATGGCCTTGCAGGTGTCCATGGAGGAGCCGCCGCCGATGGCGACCATCATGTCGGCGCCGGACCCCTTGAAGGCGGCGACGCCGTCCTGGACGTTCTTGATGGTGGGGTTGGGCTTGATCTCGCTGTAGAGGGACCAGGGGATGCCCGCCTCGTCGAGGAGGTCGGTGACCTTCGCGGTCACGCCGAACTTGACGAGGTCGGGGTCGGAGCAGACGAAGGCCTTCTTGAAGCCCCGGCGCCTGATCTCGCCGGGGATCTCCTTGATCGCACCGGAGCCGTGGTACGAGACGGTGTTGAGGACGAAGCGGTTTGCCATGATTCCTCCCAGGGACGAAGCTGACCTATGAACGCCTCCTGCATTATCTACCTAACAAGAACTAAACATATAGATAAACATCCGGCAGCCATGTCCCATTCCCGCATAGGCGGGTGGGGCGCACGTCGCGCCGCCGGGACGGGAGACGGAAGCCCCGCCGGCAACAGCTACCGACGGGGCTTCGCGGTCGTTGCGCGCGGAGGGGACTCGCCCCGCCCGGACCTGGCTACTCTCCCCTGACCGAGGCGGCGAGGGCGTGCGCCAGGGCGTCCAGCTCCCCCACGGTCTCCTCCTTCACGGACGAGGCGAGGTGAACGACGGGCTCCAGGACCTCGACGTCCTTCGCGGCCTCCAGCTGCGCGAGCATCAGCTTGCCTGCGGCGGGCGCCCAGGAGCCGTTGTAGATGACGCCCACGGTGCGCTTCGAGAAGCCGTGGTTGCCCAGGTCGAGCAAGAGGTCGCGCATGCCGTCGAAGATCTCCATGTTGTAGGTCGACGAGGCGAATACCAGGTGGGAGTACTGGAAGGCACGCGAGATGAGCTCGGAGACGTCGGTCTTGGAGCTGTCATACACGCGCACGTCGCGCACGCCCAGCTCGGCGAGCTGGCGGCTCAGGATGTCGGCGGCGTTTGCCGTGTGCCCGTACACGGAGCCGTAGAAGATCGCGACCGAGCGGAGCTCCGGCTCGTAGGAGGCCCACTTGGCGTAGCGGCCCAGGATCTGGTCGAAGTCGCGCCTCCAGAGATGGGCGTGCAGGGGACAGATGAGCCTGACGTCGAGCTTCGACGCCTTTTTGAGCAGCGCGGTGGTCTGCATGCCGTACTTGCCCACGATGTTGGCGTAGTAGCGGCGCGCCTCGTCGGCCCAGTCGCGCTCCCACTCGACCTCGTCGGCGAAGATGCAGCCGCTCATGGCACCGAAGGCGCCGAAGGCGTCAGCCGAGAAGAGCGTACCCGTGAGCTGGTCGTAGGCGACCATGACCTCGGGCCAGTGGACCATCGGGGCGCAGACGAACTGGAGGGTGTGGCGCCCGAGGTCGAGGGTGTCCCCCTCCTTGACCTTGATGGCGCGCGACTCGGCGTCGAAGTCGAAGAACTGCCCCATGAGCTTGAAGGCCTGGGCGGTCCCCACCAGCCTCAGCTGGGGGTAGCGCCTCACAAGGTCGGGGATGACGGCGCAGTGGTCGGGCTCCATGTGGTCGACGACCATGTAGTCGAGGTCGCGCCCGCCCAGGGCGAAGTCGAGGTTCTCCCAGAACTGCGTGGTCACCGCTTCGTCCACGCCGTCCAGGAGGCAGGTCTTCTCGTCGAGGACGAGGTAGTTGTTGTATGACATGCCTTCCGGCACCCTGTGGATGTTCTCGAAGAGCTCGATGCGGCGGTCGGAGGCACCGAGCCACCAGGTGTCCTCCGCTACCTTGCGTACGTTGTGCATGTGCGTTCTCCTCGCTGGACCACGGCTCCGCCGCCGCCCGTATTTCTGCCTTTCGCCATTCTACTATGCCTCCCGCCCTTGACAGGCCGGGGCGGGCATCTCGCCGCGTCCGCCGAACGTGCGGGTACGCGCCGCCCGCCGCCGCGCGCGGCCCCTCCTAGCTGGCGTGCGCGGCGTGGCGCCCGGAGGACCACTGGCCGCATCGGCGCAGGAGCTCCATGCGAGCCGTGACGTAGCGCTTCTCGACCGCCTGGGCGAGCCTTCGTGCGATGCCGTTGGCGACGCCGCTCCCAAAGCAGCTCAGGAGGGCGTCCAGGCCCAGGAGGGCAGCCAGGACGAGGATGGCCATGCGCTGGGCCGCGTCCTGCCGCGCCAGCGCCCAGTCGCAGACGACGAGCACCAGCGGCAGCATGAGGATGCCGTACCACTGCTTCTCTATGAGGTCGGCGAGACTCGACTGGTAGGCCCCCTGCCGACGCACCTCGACGTGGATGCGGGTGACGTGACTGACCAGGCCGTTGGCGGCCTCGCGCAGGGTCCCGCTCAGATGCCCCGCGAAGAGCTCGTAGAGCAGGAGGTAGCTGGGGTAGACGCAGGCCGCGACCGTGCGCGCCCAGTCACCGAGGCCCGCCGCAGGGCCCAGGTCGAAGCGGGCCTCGTTGCCCCCCACGAAGGGGAAGGTCCGGTACCAGAGGAGGGCGAAGGCGAGGACGAGCAGGCTTCGGATGAGCCAGGGCCCGAGGAGGAGGCGTCTGAGGCCGTGGCCGGGCGCGTCCGCGGCGGCGTTGGCGTCCCGCTCGGCGGCGGCGCTCCTGGGGTTGCCCTCCTCGTCCCAGAATAGGCTGTCGTCCACCTGCGTGCGGGTGGAGTTCCGTCCGGCGGGGTCGAAGTGGACGCCCACGCCGTGCCTGCCCACGCTCCCGCCCACGAGGTCGCGCTGCACGGTGGCGCGGTCGCCCTCGAAGAGGGGCTTCAGCACGGCATAGGCCTTGTTGACCTCGGTCATCTTGCGCTGTGCGAACCTCGGGCTGATCCCGTTCTTGGCGGCGTTGTCGGGATGGTACTCCTGGGCGAGCCTCTTGAAGGCGGCGCGCAGCTCCGCCTTGCCGTAGCGATCGGGAAGCTCGAGCGCCTCCTCGGCCTGTGCCTGCGTCATGTCCTGCCTCATGTGCGACTCCCTGCTCGCGCTCGCTGCGTGCCCGACCCCCAAAAGAATGCGACGGCCGCGAGGGGCCGCCGCATCCACGGGCTATGGGCGCCCCAAGGGGGACACTTCCGGGACTAGTCCTCGTCCAGCTGGGCGGCGACCTCGTCCGAGACGCTCATGGTGGTGTAGACGTTCTGGACGTCGTCGAGCTCCTCGAGGCGGTCGACGAGGCGCTGGACCTTCTTGGCGTCGTTCAGGTCGAGCTCGGTCGGGGTGGTGGGAACCATGGTGAGCTCGGAGCCCTTGACCTCGATGCCCTGCGCCTTGAGGGCGGCCTCGACGGACTGCATCTTGTCGTAGGCGGTGTAGACAATCCACTGGTCGCCGGCGTCCTCGTAGTCGTCGCCCTCGGCCTCGGCCACGGCCATCATGAACTCGTCCTCGTCGACGGCGTTCTCCTTGTCGGCGACCTTCTTGTCGTCGCTGACGATGACCTTCTCGATGGCGATGGAGCCCTTGCGCTCGAACTGGAAGGCGACGGAACCCGTGGTGCCCAGGTTGCCGCCGGCGTGGGTGAAAGAGGAGCGCACGTCGGCCGCGGTGCGGTTGAGGTTGTCGGTCAGGCACTCGACGTAGACGGCCACGCCCGCGGGGCCGTAGCCCTCGTAGGTGACCTCCTTGTAGACCACGGCGTCGGCGCCGGTGCCGAAGGCCTTGTCGATGGCCGCCTGGATCTTGGCGTTGGGCATCGAGACCATGCGGGCGCGGGCGACGGCGGCGGCGAGGGAGGCGTTGTTGTCCGGGTTGGGGTCCCCCCCGTTGCGGGCGGCAACGGTGATGTTGCGCGAGTGCTTGGAGAAGAGGGCCGAGCGCTTGGCGTCGATGGCGGCCTTCTTGTGCTTGGTGGTGGCCCACTTAGAGTGTCCGGACATGGATTCTCCTTCTGACATTGGAACAAACATACGAATGGTACACAAACCCAGGGCGGACGCACAAGGGAGGCACCCGCATCTACAGAAGCACGACACGCGGGCGAGACGGTCAGCTGGCGTCGACCCGGTCAATCCCCAACTGCCCCGAGAGCGCGGACCAGAGCTTGTGGGAACCCGAGCTGGTGGGGTGGACCTGGTCGGGATTGAAGTCGCCCGTCCCCAGCTCGAGCGCGTCAAGGAGCGAGACGTGCAGGTAGCCCTCCTCCCGGCAGAGCTCAGCCAGGACGGAGTCCACCTGGTCCATGCCATAGAGGTTGTGCGCGTCGGTGCGCTCGTTCGCGGGCGGCGAGACCACCACGAGCAGGCGGCAACGTGCCGCGGCGGCCGCCAGGGCGTCGCGGGCACACGAGCGGAAGTCCCCCAGGGGCTCCTTGGCGGCGTCGTTGGTGCCCAGCATGACCACGACCACGTCGGCGCCGTCCCCCAGCCACGCGTCGGGGTCCTCCGCCAGGTACTGCATCCTGAACCCGCTGACCCCCGCGTTCACGAACGAGACGCCCCTCTCGCCCGCCCAGGCCCTGAAGTCGTTGGCCCAGCAGCCGACGGTGGTCGCCACCTCCTCGTAGCTCCCCTGCCGTCCCTGGTAGACGATGACGCCGGTGTCCGAGGGCGCATCCCATCCGTCGCAGAGGTAGCCGGCGGTGATGGAGTCCCCTATGAGGCGGATGGAGCCCAGCTCCCCCGAGGCAAGCATGTCGGCGAGGGGCGAGGGCTGCGGCTGGCCGGCACTGGGGTCATTGACCGTGGCCGTCGCGGCCGAGTCACCCGGGAAGCCCGCGCGCGCGTCGGGACCGGCGCCGCCCGTCTCTGGGGCGTCGCCCGCCGCGAGGGTCCCGACCTGCGAGACGAGGCGAGGGGCGAGCATCGCGAGCAACAGAACGAAGGCGACGGCCAAGGCGGCCAGGGGGCGACGACCCTCTCCCCCGCCTCCCCGAGCCCCTAGGTGCTTCGGCATGGCAGCCCTCCCTTCCGGTCCCGGCATGCCGGCACGGACGCGCGCGACGTCCCGCTAGAGGCCATACTTCGCCACCACCCTGCGGATGGACCTTCCCCAGGGAAGCCAGATGGCAAGCAGGAAGGCCACGGTCGACGTGCCATGGACCAAGTCGAGGGGCAGCCCGGCGGCGAAGGCGGCAAGCACTCCCGGCCAGGTCAGGGGCCGGACGAAGCCCAGCACGTACCATCCGTTGAGCAGGAGCCCGTAGAGCAGCGCCGACACGAAGCCGAAGGCGTAGAGCGCCCCGCGCCGACCGAGCATGCCGCGCTCGAAGAGCGCCCCGGCAAGGTAGCCGACGAGGCCCCACGCGTACATCTGCCAGGGAGTCCACGCCCCCTGGCCGAAGAAGGCGTTGGAGGCGAGGGCGGCAAGGGCCCCCACCATGAAACCCTCCCTCCTGCCCAGGGCCGCGCCTGCGACGATGGCGATGGCGCTGACGGGCTTCACGTCCGGGAAGGGGGCGAAGAGCACCCGCCCCGCCGCTGCGGTCGCCGCGAGCACCGCCGTCGGCACGAGCTGGCGGAGCGTCGGGCGCGAGGCCTCGTAGCCCGCGAGGAAGAGCGTCAGGCAGAGCACGAGGACGAGCATGGTGAGCCCCGCGCTCGCCTCGACCCCCAGGATCGCGCAGGCCGCCATGGCAAGGGGCACCGCCGCGAGCGAGAGGGGCTCCAACGCGGAAAGCGCCCTGGCCCGGACGGGCCGGGCCACCATCCCTTCCGTGCCGGCCATGCGCGCCTCCCCTCCTCGATTCGTCCAGAATAGCACCCGTCGCCTTCGCGGGACCGTCCGGCCGACAGGGCGGGCTGACACGGGCAAGTGGTCTAGAGCGGAGCAAAGGAGTCCTCGACGAGGGGAGAAGACCATGCTCTACCTTGGCAACTTCAGCTACAGCGACCAGGCGGACTCCGCCGAGAACTACTGCCTCATGCCCGCGCTGGTGGAGGCGGCGGACCCCGAGGAGGCCCTCACCAAGATCGCCCACGCCCTGCAGGAGCTGCACGAGGGCTCGGACCTCCTCGAGGGCGCGGCGCGCATCAACCTCGACTCGCTCGTCGAGCTTGAGGCCGCCCCCTCCGAGGCGCTCATCACCCAATGGACCAAGGTGGTCCCCTCCGTGGACGGGCTCTCGCTCATCAGCTCGGTCCTGCCCGCCGGAAGTGACGACGCCGAGGCCTATAGCTGGGTCTCGAACGACGCCGACGAGGCGCACGACCACGACCACGACGACCCCTACGACGAGGACGAGGTGGACGAGGAGGTCTTCCTCAGCTTCGAGTAGCGGACCTCTCCCCCGGGAGGCGCACGCCTCGCCAGCCGCCAAGTGCCGCCGACGACACTGCCGTGGGAGCGCGGCGCGAGCGCCCGGTCGGCTACCGACGGCGACGCTGCCACGAGAGAGTCGATGTGGGCGGTTCGTCCGCCGCCGCGTGCGAGAAGTGAGCGGTTCCGGCCATCTTTGGCGGAGGACAACCGCCCACTTCGCACCTCTCACGGCACGCTCGCACTGGCGCGCAGCTGACGGTGCCTCCCGCTTGCCTCCTCCTGCGCGCAGCCGGCCCCCAGGCGCACAACGGCTAGCGCCAGAGCCAGGAGCTCTCGAAGAACTCCTGGCTGGGTTCGGTGACCGCTGCCTCCCCGTCGAAGAGCAGGGTGACCGTGTCCGCGAGCTCGCGCGCCAGGGCGAGGTCGTGGGTCGCGACCAGCACTGCCGTCCCGCGCTCGCGCGCGGCGAGCATGGCCCTGCCCAGACTGCGGCGTGCCGCGAGGTCGAGCCCCTTGCTGGGCTCGTCCAGCAGCAGCAGGCCGGGCCTGGCCAGCAGCAGCTTTGCCAGCGCGACCAGCTGTTGCTGGCCGCCCGAGAGGTCGTAGGGGTGCGTCTCCCAGAGGGACTCGCCCAGCCCCAGCTCGCGCAAGGCGCGCACGGCATCCCCCTCCGAGTAGCCACAACGTGGCGCCCACTCCATGAGCTCCTCGCGCACGCTGGGAAGCGAGAGGAGCGCCTTGGGGTTCTGGGGAAGCAGCGCCTGCGTGAGGCCGCGGGCCCTGCGGACCCTGCCCCTCTGGGGACGCAGCAGGCCGGCGGCGAGCGAGAGGAGCGTCGACTTCCCGCAGCCGTTGGCGCCCACGAGGGCCCGGCACTCCCCCCGCGCGAGCGAGAGGTCGAGTCCGCGCAGGACCCATTCCGCGCCGCGCGCGTGGCGGAACCACACGTCGGCCAGGTCGAGGCAGGCGGCACCCCCCTCGTGGTCGGGCCGGGGCCCCGACGGGCGAAGGCCAAGCGCCTCTCGCCCGGAAAGCGCCTCGAGCGACAGCTCCCCCACCTGGCCTTCCTCGAGGAGGAGGGCCTTGGTGGCCGACCCCGCGAAGGGCGCCGGCCGATGCGTCGCCACGAGCACCGTGATGCCCAACTCGCGGTTGGCCCTCCCGAGCAGGGACGCGAAGGTCGCCTCCCCCACGGGGTCGAGCATCGCCGTGGGCTCGTCGAGCAGCAGCAGCCGCGGACGCATGGCCAGGACGGAGGCGAGGGCGAGCACCTGCAGCTGACCTCCCGAGAGCTCCGCGCAGCGGGCGTGGAGCCAAGGCCCCATGCCCAGGAAGTAGCTCGTCTCCGCCACGCGACGGCGCATCTCCGGCTGGGGGACGCCGAGGCTCTCGAGGCCGAACGCCAGCTCCCTCAGAACTCCATCGCAGACGAGCTGGGCCTGGGGGTCCTGGGACACGTACCCCACGAGCGAGACGCCAAGGCGCGCGTCGTTGGCGAGGGACGCCGCGGGTACGCCCTCGACCTCGAGCTCCCCCACGATCCTGCCCACAGGGGCCATCTGGGGCTTGGCGAGGCGCAGGAGGGTGGACTTGCCGCTACCCGTTGCCCCAACGAGCACGGCGAAGTCTCCCTCGTCGAGCTCGAGGGAGACGTCCCCCAGCACGGGGGGCAGGCAGGCGCCCTCGCTGGCGGGATCGGGATAGGCGAAGCCGACGTGGCTCATGCGCAGGGCCTTGGGCATCAGCGTGACCTCCAAGACACTCTGTCCGCAAGGACCGCGAGGCTGGGCAGCAGGACCTGCAGCACGAAGGGAAGGTAGCCCCACCAGGCCATGAGCCGGGGCATCTGGGGATAGAAGTGCCACTGGCCGAGCGCCACCCGGGCGAGGAGGGCGTTCAGCACCCCCAGCAGAGTGAATGCCAAGGCCAGCGTCACGTCCGCAGCGCGCAGGCGCTGCCGGGCGTAGAAGCTCCTGTGAGGCAGGGCTCCCCAGCCTCGGGCACGCATCGAGTCGGCACGCTCGAGGGAGTCCTCCAGGGCCCAGCCGAGGACCACGCCCAGGGAGCGGACCCTGCGGCGCACCGGGAGCGCCCAGTGCGCGTGCGTGGCCGGGCCACCTTCCTCGACGGGCTCGCCTGGGGCGCCGCCCGTCCCCTCCGCCGCCGTGCAGGCGGCAAGCACGCCCTCCGCCTGCCGCACACGGTACAGCAGGCGCGGCAGCAGCTGGAACGTCATGGACGTGACGAGGGCGAGGCTAGAAAGGCGCCCGCCCCAGGCGTCGCGCACGCCGTCCGCGTCCAGGACCTGGCCGCAGCACTCGAACCACAGGAGGACGGAGGCGAGGGTCGCGCCCATGCAGAGACCGTAGAGGAGCGCCTCCAGCCTCGGCGCGAGGGGGCCGAGCTCGAAGAGGACGGTCGATCCCGCCCTGACGAAGAGCGGGTTGAGAAGCACAATGAGGGCGAGGAACGGCAGCTGCCAGCGCAGGCGGGCCAGGATGGCCGAGGGACCGAGGACGAGGGACGAGAGGAGCAGGCCCCCCGCCAGCGAGATGCCGACGTAGACCGGCTGCACGACGAGCATCGCCATGAGCAGCGTGGGCAGGACGCAGGCGAGGGGAACCACCGGGTGGCAGGTTGAGAAGGGGCGGTATGGACTTGAGGCTGCCATGGGCTAGACGTAGCTCCAGCTCACGACCGAGCCATCAGACACGGGGCACTCGTCGCTCATGACGCTGGGACTGGAGCCGTCGACCGCGTAGACCCAGCCGTGGCCCCCGGACATGTCCGTGCTCCCCACGCCGTCGATGACGTAGACCCAGCTGCCCGAGCCATAGGGATTCGCGCCCGCGTCCACCGACGCCACGGCGCAGAGCGCGTCATATGCCGTGGCACCCTCGCGCACGCGGACGGTGGAGGCGCGCCCGTTGACGGAGACGGTGACCGAGATGAGGCCGTCGTCCGTGGAAGGCGCCGAGGCCGTCGATTCGGACGGGGCGCCCGCGGACGAATCCGACGAGGCACCCTCGACCGGTTCGTCACTCCCCCTTTCAGAGCCCTCCGCAGGCTTGTCCTGCGGTGCAGCCGACGTCTCTGAGGAGGTGTCCGACGACCGCCCCTCCGAGCTGGACTCCCCCTGATCGCCTGCGCTGGCAGGGCCCTCGCCCGTCGAGCTGGACTCCGAGGCAGCGGCTGCCATGCCCGAACCGGCAGCCGCCTCCTGGGTCGTGGCAAGCGAGGGTCCGGAGACGGCCGTCAGGGATGCCAGCGGGTCCTCTCCCCTCGCGTACTGGGACATGGACCACGCGCAGAAGGCTATGACGAGGACGGAGACGGCCGAGAGAGCGCCGCGAACGACTTTCTGCCTACGTGCGCTCATGCCCGCTCCCCCTCGTCACCGCGCCTGCACCACGCCAGGCAGAGCGCCAGGACCGCCACGCCGCCCGCCATGCCCACGATGGGCCAGAGCGGAAGCCTCCGCGCGCGGGGGGATGCCGCGTCATCCTCGGAGGCGGACCTGGCATCCTTGGACTTGCCCGTGGACTTCGACGCCGCGCCCTTGCCATCGCCGGCAGCCGTGGAGGTGCCGCCTCCACTTCCGACCCCAACGCCGGACGAGGTGGCTCCGCCGGAGCCTTCGCCGGACGCGCTTGCGCCACCACCGTTGCCGTGCGCCCCAGAGCCCCGCCTGTCACTCGCGCCACCCGAGCCGTCCTGATCGCGTTGCTTCGGCTGCTCAATCGGGCCGCCGCCGACGAGCTTGAAGAGCATGCCCGAGTCGTTGCCGTAGTAGAGGCTGCCGTCAGCTCCGGCAACCACCGAGGTAATGCCGAACTGCTGCCGGCCAGCCTCGGGCTGGTACAGGAGCGTCGCCCCGGAATCACCGGCCCTGAACAGGTAGACGCCACCTGGGAGTGCGTTGCAGGTGAAGTAGACGTAGGTCCCGTCCTCGCCCGTGCGGACCAGGGGGCTAGACTTGACCTCTCCGGGAAGCGCCGCACCGGACTTCAGGACCTCGGCCTTGGAGACGACCCTCATCGACGAGGCGTCTATCTCGTAGATGCCCCCCGCATACCTTCCGTTCAGGAGCCTCCTGCCACCCACGTAGAGCCTCCCGCCCACGAGCGTGGGCGTCGAGGTGCTGTAGTCGCTGAACCTGACCCGGTCCTCCTCGCGAAGTTCGCCGCTTGCACCCAGGGCGAGGCGGTGAAGCACTCCGTCCCTGGTGACCACGAAGATGACCTTGCCGTCGGGGGAAGCAACGACGCCGGCGCGAGATGACTCCCCCAGGTCGAGGGTCCCCAGCTCCCTGCCGTCCGATGCGTCGAGGACGCGAACGGCACCGGAGTCATCCGCGACTATGGCACGACCTCCGACGAGCGTGACGCCCGACCAGTAGAAGCCCGTCTGGGAGTTCTCCCTCCTCCAGCGAATGCTACCGTCCCGCAGGCTCACGCAGAGGAGGTAGCCGCCCTGCGAACCGCCACCGGCGTCCGCTGCGGCAGTGCCGTAGTACAGGTAGCCGCCCTGCACCGTCAGGGTGCTCAGCGACTGCTGGGGCAGGCCGTTGGACCCGGGGAGGGCGTCCTTTATCGCCCACTTGGTCTTCAGGCTGTCTGCCGCGACGGCCTGAAGGCGCCCACCGTGCAGAGGAACGACTACGAGACCGCCGTCGTACACCAGGCGTGCCGTGGAGTCGACCGAGGTGAGGAGTTGGGCACTGCCAAGCTCCTTCCCCGTGGTGGCATCAAGCGCATAGAGGACGTCTCCCCTCGCGACGAAGACCCTACCGCCCGCAAGGACGGGATCGCTTGGCGCCCCCTCGCCCGCACTCGGAGCAAAGGTCCACTGCGCCTCGCCGCCTTCGACGGGGGTTGCCGCGGAAGTGGACCCCTTTTCGCCCTCGCCCCTGAAGCCCGGCCATTCGGATGGCCAGTCCGGGAGGCTGAGGCCAGGATCGACGGTGACGTCGTTCTTTGGGTACTCCCTCTTCTCCGTTCCGTACGCCCAGACGATCTCGTCTCCTGGGCCCAGGACGTAGTTGGACGCGTATTCCTTCGACATCTCGCCGTTGACAAAGAACTGCCACCAGCTCCAGCCGCCGTCCTGTCCCTGGACTGCTCCAAGCTGCGATGTCCCGTTGGGAAGCGTCTGCCCCGAGCGGGCGGAGATGGTGTAGATGCCATCGTCCACGTCGAAGCCGGCGTCGTTCAGCACCTGCTTGGAGAGCTGAGCCGCCGTGGTTCCCTCGGGCACAGCCAGCTCGCGGGAAGAGACCCAACTGACGTCTGCGCCCCCCGCGCCAGGCCCCACGACCCGGACCTTGGCCGTGACCATCCTCTTGTCGTCCTCGGGCAGCTTGTCACCGTAGGCCGAGTAGCACCAGACGATGGAATCACCCTTCTTCAACGTGATTCCGCCCGCCCCCTCGTCGGCGGCGACGCCGTTCACGAAGAGCTGCCAATACCTGCCGGAGGCCTGGTCGTAGCTGAGCCTGCGGCTCCCGTCAGGCGAGCTGATGGTCGAGAGGTAGTAGCCGTACTGGCCGTTCTGGGACTCGTGGGCGAGCCCCGTCCCCTGGAGCATCCTCTCGGTGAGCACATCTGCAGTCGAGCCCTCGTCCAGCGCGTAGCTGGCCTCACGCGCCCAGACCTCGGGGCTTCCGAAGGCATCCCTTCCTATGACGGATGCCTTGACCTCGACCTGTGGCCTGGGTGCGTCGACGCCGGTCGTGCCCAGCACCCTCAGCTGCGCGGAGACCGGCTGCGAGACGAGGGAGCGGAGCCTCTCTCCCCAGACGGGGTCGTCCCCACGGAGCCTCGCAAGCTCGGAGTAGCGCTCGTCCGTCAGCACGGAGCTGACGGTGACCTCCTGGTTGTAGGTGGGCTGGGGGCTGAATAGGCTGAGCATGGTGCTGTTGTCGGCGTTCCAGGCGAGCTGCAGCGTCTCGTTGAGCACGAGCTTGGTGTTGCTCGAGCGGAAGGTGCGCGCCTGGTCGTAGCTGCCCATGCTGTCGTACTCGGGGAACTGCTCGGGAACGACGCCCGCGTGCGCCGACGACTCGGAGACGTTGCGCGCCCAGCGCAGCTCGCCCGAGTCGTCCAGGTACGCCTTCTGGAAGGTGGAGAGGTTCTTGGATATGCCGAGCGGCGACTGCCCGGCCGCGAGGGCGGCCGCGTAACCCGCCTTGACCCTTGCCATCAGGTCGAGGGCGGCGCCGACCTCTTGGGAGTCCAGCGGCTTGACGGAAAGTCGCAGGGTCTTGCTGGCCCTCACCTCGGGATTCTCCCTGCTCTGGATGGTGCAGGTGAGCTCGGCCTCGCCCTCCTGCTCCCCGGGAAGCGGGCGCACGACCCGGGCGGCATAGCCGTTCACCTTGATCGCGTCAGTGGAGCTGGAGTAGCTCACGCGATCCAGCTTGCCGTCCACGCCCAGGGTGCGCGTCGTGGGAAGCTGCAGGTCGGCGTCTATGCCCTCCCCATTCGCCGGGATGGGGCCACCGCTCGAGTAGCTCAGGTTCGGGTAGACGAACCTGTCGTCAAGTGCCGACTGCAGGCGCGCGGACTCAGAGGCGACCTTCTCGGGATCGGCCTTGACCGTGACCTCAAAGACCTTGGTCACGCTGCCGAAGTCCGCCGCCCTCTCGACGTTGGCGTTGAGGTTTGAGTCGTTGGGGACGAGCGTCGCCGTGAGCGTGACCCTCTTGTCCACGGCACCGCGGGTCACCTTGCCCGCCGTGTCGACCGTCGCCTCGTCGGAGCTCGACCAACGAACGCTGGAGTACGCCTTGCGCTGGTCTGCCTGCAGGCTCGATGGCAGCGCGAGGTCGGAGGCCACTGAATCCAGAGAGGAATTGCCCCCGAGGATGGACTCCGTGTCGAGCGCCTGTCCCTCGACCTCCATCTGGCTGTGGAAGTAATCCTGATCCCAGCCTATGGTGACGCTCTTGGGCTTCGAGACCGCCGTGCAGTCGTCCGCCGCGAAGGCGAAGCTGCAGCTTACGTTGGGGTTGTGGAAGCTGCCGTCGAGGGACGACCTCCGGTAGCCGATGCTTCCGTCGGCCGCGACGCGCTGGGGGTCTGCCGTCGAGGCGACGGAGACCGTGACTCCCTCGAGGGCGGGCTTGCCCAGCTTCTCCGCGAGCAGGCTGCGCACGAGCTCGTTGGCGTTCTTGTCCTTGCGGTAGCACGGCCTGAGTGCGCCAAGCGCGTCATCCAGGGCCCTCGCCAGGGCGTCCACCCTGGCCTGGTTGGGGTCGTCATAGAGCTTGAGGCGGACGAGGTCCTCGGCCTTGCTGCCGTCCGGCTCGTAGGTCGTGCGCGCCTTGTAGCCGTCGGAGCCCGTGATGGTGACGGCGTAGGGGCCGTCCGAGAGCGCAAGCGCGTAGCGGCCGTCGGCTCCCGGCCGGTCGGTCACCGTCTCGTCCTCGTCCTCTCCGTAGGGGTCCTCCTCGACATGGGTCACGGTGACCTTCGCGCCGGCGTCAACGCTGCCGTCGGCGTCGATGCCGACGAAGCTCACGACCACCTCGCTGAGCTTCAGCTGGACGTCCTGCGACGCGGCCATGCCCTCCGTGACGGAAAGGGTCCTCGTTGCCTGACCGTAGTGGTCGGCAGATGCGCTGACCTGCAGCTTCTGCCCGACGACGACGCGATAGCTGCCGTCGGGCTGGGGAGAGAGGACCTGACCGGAGTAGCCGCCCTTCCTCACGACGACCTTCGCACCCTTGATCTGGGCGCCCGTTGCGTCGACCGCCCTGAAGGAGAGGTCCACGAAGGCGAGGGGATTCAGCTTGATGCCCGCGGAGCCGTTGCCGGCAGGCCTGAAGCTGCCGTCCTCGTAGTCCTCGTAGCCGTCGGCCGTCACCTTCACGTAGTAGGTCTTGGTGGAGTCGAGCTCGTAGAGCCCCTGGTCGTTGGGACGGACCGAGCTACCCCAAGAGTTGCCCTCGTTGACCTTGACCGCGGTCGCGTCGACCCTCTTGCCCGTCTTAGCGTCTACGGGGGAAAGGTCGACCTGGTAGGTCGTGGGACCGGGCTCGAGCACGAGGGTGACCGTGGCGTGCGCCAGCTCCCTGGCGTTCCCGTCCTCCATGGCGGAAGCGCTCGTGCCGGGCGCGTAGGCCCGTATGGTGAGCGCTACGGTTGCGTCGCCGCCGACGGGACGCCCGACGATGTTGAACCTGCCGCTCGTGATGCCCCTGCTCGCGCTGACGTAGGCGTTCTGCTCGACGGTCAGCGCGTAGGAATACGTCTTGTCGTTGACCAGGGGACGGAAGTTGAGGGAGGTGTTCGGGCTACCGTTCTTCGTCTTGTAGCCGATGTCGTAGCTCAGTCCGTCGGCAGACTTCTGGACGGCGTCGCCCCCGCCGGAGATAATTCGGGTGTCCCTCAGGAACTGGTCCAGATGCTCCTGGGCCTGGGCGCCGCCCTTGTCCGACGGCCCTGACGTTGGGGCGCCATCCGACTCGAGGCCTGGCTGGGCCACGGCCTCGGCGGCAGCCGCCCCTCCCCCATCGGATGCCACCTCGGCCCAGGCCTGGGCGGGGACGCCGCCCAGCGCCAGGCCGAGAGAGAGCACGACCGCAAGGCCGCCTTGGGCCAGCTTGACCGGTGTGGGAAAGCGCATTCCCGCTCCTCTCGCCCCAAAGGGCACGAAGAGGGCAGGCAGGATGGAGGCGCCGCACGCGCCCGCCAGACGGCGCGCACGCATGGCGCGCCTCTCCCTGGAACACAGTTCCCGCTGGTCCGGAGTCGAACCGGAATCCTTTTTCCTAGGCTTTGCAGCTGTAGGACCGTGCCCTCGGTGTCTTTTCAGTTGGGCATCATTCTAGCAGCTGGGATGCCGTCCCGAGGCCGGGCAAGGGGCCTCGGCAGACCCTACGACCTGCCCCGCTGCGGGCGTGCCGCCCTGCGCGACCAGACGAGGACCCCCACCCCCAGCACGACCAGGGGAAGCGAGAGGCACTGACCCATGGTGAGCCAACCCGTCCCCAGGAGGTAGCCCAGCTGGGCGTCGGGAAGGCGCACGAACTCCACGAGGAAGCGGAAGCAGCCATAGAGCGCGAGGAAGGTTCCCAGGAAGGTCCCCTGGGGACGTACCGGGCTGCGACGCGAGAGCACATAGAGGACGCAGAACATCACGACGCCCTCGAGCAGGGCCTCGTAGAGCTGGGAGGGGTGGCGGTACACGTGGCCACCGCCGTTGTTCCAGAACATGACGCCCCAGGGCAGGCTCGTCTCCTTGCCCCAGAGCTCCCCGTTCACGAAGTTGGCGCAGCGGCCGAAGAAGAGCCCCAGGGGTGCGCCGATGACCGCGAGGTCCGCGACCGTGGGGATGGAGAGGTGCAGCCTGCGACAGGCGAGCGAGCCTCCCAGCACCGCGCCGACGAGCCCCCCGTGGAAGCTCATCCCGCCCTCGGAGAGGGCAAGGATCTTGAGCGGGTTGGCCAGGTAGAAGCCGTCCCCGTAGAAGAGCACGTAGCCGAGGCGACCGCCCAGGATGACCCCGAGGGCGATGCCCACCATGACCTCCGTCAGGTCGTCCAGGCTGAGCTCTATGCCCCAGCGTCTAGAAACCTTCCAGATGGCGACGCCAGCGCAGACGAAGCCCGCGAAGTAGGCCAGCCCGTACCAGCGGACCGAGAGCGGGCCCAGCGTGAACGCGATGGGGTTCAGTCCCTGGTAGATGGCATCAAGCCACATGAAGGCTCCTCTCGCCTGCCCACGGGGCAAAAAATGGCTGCGGCCCCTCCCGGGACCGCAGCGTCGAACGCTCCTACAGGTGCTACCACGCCATGGCGGGCTCGACCTTGGTGACGCCGGGCACGTGCTCCTTGAGGATGCGCTCGATGCCCTCGCTCATGTCGTAGCTCGAGAGCGGGCAGCCCGCGCAGGCGCCCTGCATCTCGAGGGTCACGACGCCCTCGTCGTTGACGTTGACCAGCACCACGTCGCCCCCATCGGCCTGGAGGCTCTGGCGGATGACGCCCAGGGTCGCGTCCAGGAGCTCGCGGTTGACCGGGGTCCTCTGCTCGTCTGCCATGCTCTTCCTCTCCTCGTGCGGCAATTCCCACCACATCGATTCCATTTACGTTGCTGAGTCTACCCAAACCTCGCCGCAAGACTCCGAGGACGCCCCACAAAACCCAGAAGTGACCATCGCCGTCAGTCGATCGCCTCGAAGAGGTGGCCTGAGTCGTGGTTTGCGAGGCGACGGAGGGGAGGTCGGCCCGCCTGGACGGCCTTGAGCGCGGCGGCGACGCGGCCGACGGCGGAGGCGGCCTCGTCGGGCGAGAGGAGCGTGCAGTCGGCCATGAAGCGCGTCATCCCCGCCGCGAGGAGCTCCGGCAGCTCAGGCGTGGCGTCCAGGGGCGTGGCGGCATAGATGCGACTACGGCCGTGCACGTCGGTCCGGACGGGCATGAGGCTTCCGTCGGTCGCCCTCAGGCTGTGCGGGCGCCTCCTCAGGGCGCAGCGCGGACAGTCGTGTATGCAGCGGTCCGCGACCTGGAGGACGCAATGCTCGCTGGTCATGGCGCGCGTGCGCCCAAGGACCATGCGGCCCGTGGGCACCGAGGCAGCCCGCGCGAGCGCGCAGCCCTCCTCCAGCGTGAGCTCGGGCGAGAGCCAGATGCCCGCGGCGCCGGCGCGCTCGAGGGCGACCGCGGCGCTGGTGTTGTGCACGGGGATGCAATCGCGGACCTCGGCCATGGCACCCCTCCGGGCGGCGAGGGCGAGCTCGCTCACGTTGCCCACCGCGCAGGGCGCCCCGGGCCTCACGAGGGCATCGAGGCGCTCGTGGTCGCACTCGCGGCAGACCTCGTCGAGCCAGGGAACCAGGACGCAGCCCCCGGGCAGCACGAGCCCATCCATGTCCCGCAGCGCCTCGGGCGTGGCATAGAGACGCGTGGCGCCTGCCTTAACCGCCGCCTCCGCCGAGTCGAGGTCGTCCACCAGGGCGCAGACCTCGGCCGCTCCCGCACCCTGCGTGGCTGGTGCGCCTCTCAGGTTTCCCAGCTCGAGCTCGATGTCACGAAGGTCGGGCACCGTGGCGAGGCCCTCCGCGCGCGCCCTGACGGGTGCCTCGACCTGGCGCGTCAGCTCCTCCACCGCCCGGGCGCGCAGCGCATGGACGGCGCTGAACCCCATGCCGCAGCCCTCGTCCAGCTCGACCTCGAACGAGCGGGGCTCGAAGGGGGACGAGCCCATGCGACCCACGTGCTCGACGAGGTCCTCGCGCGTCACGGGACGGGTGCGCGCGGGCTCGACGACGAAGCCCTCCGCCCGCGCCGATGCGCTCCCGTCGCAGCAGACGAGCTCGACGGCGAAGGGCTGGCCCAGGTGAGAGACGACGCGCACGTCTACGCCGCGTCGCGGCCTGAGCTCGCCCGTGGCGGCGCGCGCGGCGTCGTCCATGGCACGCTTCGAGCGAATCACGCGCACGGCGCTGCCCCGAGGCAGCACGCGGGTGGCGCGGCAGCTGATGGTGTCGCCCGGCAGCGCGTCCGAAGGGGCGTGCGCGGTAAGGAACTGGCTGGAATCGTCCTGGGGACGGAGCTCCAGAAGGTCGCCTGCACCGACCGGGCGGTCGAGCAGGACGTCGATCTCGGCGAAGGTCTTGCTGCGGAGGCGCTCGCGACCGCCGTTGGACCCCCCGCGCCTCACCTTTCCGCCGCCCAGGTCACGGCTGCCCACGACGCTTCCCACGAGCTCGCCCCGGTTGTTCGAGCGCTCGTAGCTCATCATGTCGTCGTCCGAGCGGTGGTCCAGGTAGCTGTCGGTGAAGTCGCGGTTGAAGGCGCGGCGGAGCCGGTCGTGGATCAGGTCGCTCTCGGACGGGGTCGACGTGCGCCCGGCCGCGAGCTCGTCGAGGGCGAGGCGATAGGACGAGACGACCGAGTGCACATAGTCGGGGGCCTTCATGCGGCCCTCGACCTTAAGAGAGCCCAGCCCGGCGTCGTTAAGGCGCGCGAGGTCGTCGACCGTGCAGTAGTCCTTGGGACAGAGCGGGCGACCACGGCCCTCGGCGGAGACGACCCTCCCCCGCCCGTCCAGGAGCTCGTAGGGGAGGCGGCAAGGCTGGGCGCAGAGGCCACGGTTGGCCGAGCGGTTCCCCTTGAGCGAGCTCATCATGCAGACGCCCGAGTAGCAGAAACAGAGCGCACCGTGGCCGAAGCCCTCGAGCTCCACGCCCTCGCGGGCGATCGTGGCTATCTCGTCAACCGAGAGCTCCCTCGAGAGGGTGACGCGGCCCACCCCAAGGTCGCGGCACCAGGCGACGCCGCGGGCGTCATGGACGTTGGCCTGAGTCGAGACGTGGCACTCCATCTGCGGGAAGCGGCGGCGAACCTCCATGAGCAGGCCCCAGTCCTGGATGATGAAGGCGTCGGCGCCCAGGAGCCAGGCCTTTCTCACCAGGGCAAGCGCGCGAGGCATCTCGTCGGTGCGGATGACGACGTTGACCGTCACGTACACGCGGCAGCCGACCAGATGCGCGTCGCGGCAGGCGCGCCCGAAGGTCTCGTAGTTGAAGTTATGGGCGCCACGGCGGGCGTTGAAGTCGCTGCCCAGGGCGCAGTAGATGGCGTCGGCACCGGCTGCCAACGCGGCGTTGAACTGCTCGGGACCGCCTGCGGGCGCAAGAAGCTCGGGCACGCCGTGCCTCTCGCGAAAGCTGTGCGGCACAGCGGGAATGTGGGGGCGACCCGCCGCCACACCCTCGATCGACTCACAGGCTCTGCTGGCCTGCGCCTCCGCCGGCGCAGCCTTCCCCGATCCGAACGTCCCCATGCCCATCCTCGTCGACGTCCCCTCCAAAGACGGGAGAGACTCTACCCCAGGGGGGCGCTGGACGGCGCCAGAAAGAAGCGAACACAGGCAGAGGCCACGCACGCGACGCTGCTTACGCGTACGTGCGGGACGAGGCGGGGGACGTGCCCCGATGGCGTGATGGTGGGCCGGGGGGCACGATCCAGGCCCATGCGTCCAGGTCGCCTGGCCCGCCATGCCACCATGCATCGCCAGTCGATATATTTTGTACATAATTAAATATAAGAATTTATTATATTTATGGAATGCGATTAGCTCGCAATATCGATATCCACGATAAGTTATAACGGGTGGAAAGGACCGGCGGCAGGTCGGGCGCGGCGGGAGCCTTGGGGGACCGCGGGCAGTCACCACCCTATGGCCGGGCGCAGCCACCAAAGGATTGGAGAGACCCATGTTCAGGCACGAGCTTACCCACCCAGCAATCACCCGACGCGGACTGCTACGGCTCGGGGCGGCCGCATCGCTGCTCTCCGTCTGGGCACTCCCCGGCTGCTCCGGGAACGGGGCGGACGACGGTGGGACGAATGGGGGCAAGGACGTCGCCTCATCCGCTCCCCTCTCCGGCAAGTCCCTGAACGTGTACTGCGGCGCCGGCATGGCCGAACCGTTCAAGGAGATAGCCCAGAGGTTCCAGGACGAGACCGGCTGCACCATGAACGTCACCTACGCCAATGCGGCACAGATCGCCACGCAGATACGCGAGTCCGGCACGGGCGACCTGTGGATAGCCGGCTCCGTCGAGGAGACGGAGAGGCTGGGGGACGCCCTGGCCGCCAGCACGGACCTCGTGCGGCACATCCCCGTCCTCGCCGTTCCGAGCTCGAACCCCAGGAACATCCAGTCCATTGTCGACCTCGCGAACGCCGACGCCATACTCATAGGCGACCCCGAGTCGACCCCCATCGGAAAGGTCGCTCGGGCGGCGATGACGAAGGCCGGCATCTGGGACGAGGTGCAAGGAAGGGTCTCGACCACGACCACCGCCCCGCAGATCTCCGCCGCGCTCGCGAACGGGCAGGGGGACGCCGGCATCGTATGGAAGGAGAACGTCGGGGAGGGGGTCTCCATCGTGGCGGAGTCCGACATGGAGCCCTTCGCCAAGACCGTCCCCGCGGCGGAGCTGTCAGGCGCGTCCGACAGCGAGGCACTCTCGGAGTTCGTCGGGTTCCTGACCAGCGACGAAGCTCGGAAGATCTGGGAGTCCCACGGCTACGAGACGGTCTAGGGATGCATCGTTCTCACCTGGCGACCACTCGGAGGAGAGAGCTGTTCCCGGTCCTGTGCGTCGCGACGAGCGCGGTGCTCGTCCTCTTCATGGGCACCACCATCCTCGCGATCGCGGCGAACGGAATCGCCCATCTGGGCCTTGCCCTCTCGTCCGAAGAGGTCATGTTTTCTCTCCGCATGAGCGTGATGACGTCTTCCCTCTCGACCGCCCTGTGCATGGCGCTCGCCCTCCCGTGCGCCTGGGCGATGACGAGGGGAGGCCTCCCCTGCCGACGCGCGCTCGAGACCCTCGTGGAGCTCACGCTGTCGCTGCCCTACATCGTCCTGGGCTTCGCCCTCCTGGTAATCTTCTCCTCCCCCTTCGGGGTGGCCCTGCGAGACCATGGCGTCTCGGTGGTCTTCCAGCCCGCGGGCATCGTCCTCGCCCAGATGGCCGTCAACGTGCCCTTCGCCCTCCGCATGTCGAGAACCGCCCTGTGCGGGGTCGACCGACGCATGGAGTTCGTGGCGAGGACGCTGGGCGCGGGCTCGTGGGACGTGTTCAGGACCATCACGCTGCCCCTGTGCCGAAACCAGCTCGTCTCGGCACTCGTCCTCACCTGGGCGAGGGGAATGGGTGAGTTCGGCGCCACGCTCATGCTGGTCGGCGTGACGCGCATGCGGACCGAGACGCTGCCCGGGAGCATCTTCCTGAGCATCTCCACGGGAGACACGGACACGGCGATGGCGACCGCGATGATCATGCTCCTCGTCTCTGCGGCCGCCCTGACGGCGGCGAACGTCCTGGGCGGGCACCCCGTCTCGCGCGCAGAAGGAGCTCGTGAGGTCTGATGGGCATCGGAATCGAGATCAGGGGGCTCGTCGTGCGTAGGGGGCAGTTCGTCCTGAGGGTGCCGCGGCTGAGCATCTCCCCCGGCGAGTCCTTCGCCGTGCTCGGACGGACGGGGTCAGGCAAGACGGTCCTCATGGAGAGCATAGCCGGCGCGTGCGAGGTCAGCGAGGGAAGCATCGAGCTCGACGGGACGAACGTCCGCGAGCTCGATCCCAGGGACCGTCGCATCGGGCTGCTGTACCAGGACTGCCTGCTGTTCCCCCACCTCAGCGTGGTGGACAACGTCGCCTATGGCCCGCAGAGGATGGGTGCCGGGACACACGAGGCGCGGTGGCAAGCCCAGGAGCTCCTCGAACTCCTGGGGGTCGGCCACCTTGCCGACGCGCATCCCAACCTGCTCAGCGGAGGCGAGGCGCAGCGCGTCGCCCTCGCCCGGGCTCTGGCGACGCGTCCGGGGATGCTCGTCCTGGACGAGCCGTTCAGCGCGCTGGACCCGACCACACGAGGCGACATACGCGACGCCGTGAGGCGCGTCGTCCGCGACTTCGGCTGCACCCTGCTGTTCGTCACGCACGACTTCAGCGAGGCGCAGGAGATGTCGGAGCGCGTGGGCATCGTCCTCGACGGCAGGCTCAGGACCGTGGTCGACTCCACGCTGCTGCTCCGCACCACCCACGAGGACGACGTGGCACGTTTTCTTGGAATCCAACCCTAAGAAGGATCCGCATGACATTCATTCCTGACCAGCGCATCGACCAGCTTATATCCGAGGACATCCCCTACCTCGACCTCACCTGCGAGCTCCTGGGCATCGGAGGGCGGAGGGGGCGCATGGAGTACCTCACCCGCGAGGACTGCGTGCTGGCGGGCGGGGACGTGGCGGCGCGCGTCATGGAACGCCTGGGCGCCACCGTCGTCTCGCTCGAGCCGGACGGGAGCAGAATCGCGGCCGGCGGCACCCTCATGGTCGTCGAGGGCGCGGCGGGCCAGCTGCACATGGGCTGGAAGGTCGCGCTCAACCTCTTCGACCACCTCTCGGGAGTGGCGACGAAGACCCGGCGGATGGTCGACGCGGCACACCGCGCCAACCCCTCCTGCGAGGTCCTCACGACGAGGAAGAGCCTGCCGGGCGCCAAGGACCTCCTCACCCTCGCAGTCCACGCGGGTGGCGCCTGGCCGCATCGCCTGGGCCTCTCCGAGACGGTCCTCGTGTTCTCTCAGCACGTGGCATTCTTGGACGGGATGGACGGCCTGGCACGAAGGCTCGCGGAGGTCAGGGGCTCCTGCGTCGAGAAGAAGCTGTTCGTCGAGGCAGGGCCCGACGAGGCCCTGGAGCTCGCGCGCGGCTTGGATGGCAGGAGGCTCGTCGACGGCATCCAGCTCGACAAGATCCCGGTCGACCAGCTGGCGGACCTGGTGCTGCGACTCCGCGAGGCGGACCCGCAGCTGACCCTGATAGCCGCAGGGGGCGTGAACGAGGGGAACGCCGAGTCCTACGCCGCGACGGGCGTCGACGGCATCGTGACCACGGCACCGTTCAACGCGCCCCCCATCGACATGACCGCACGGATGGAGGCAATCTGACGCAACGGGCACCTACCATGCATGGTAGGTGCCCGCATCATGTGCTCGAAGGGACGAGTCCCGAGCCTCCTAGACCAGGCGCGCCCAGCGCTTCTTGCCCGCCTGTACGTAGCAGCCCGCCTCGAAGAGCTCGGGGGCCACGTTGTAGTCCTTGGGGGCAATGGGCTGCCCGGCGACCTTGACGCCACCGCCGTCGATGAGGCGACGCGCCTCTCCCGCAGACTTGGCGATCCCGAGGTCGACGAGCAACTTGGCCAGGTAGACCCTGCCCTCGTCGTTGGGCTGGACCAGCGAGAGGGGGAACTCGGGGGTATCCTCGGGCGCCTCGTTCTTCTTGAACTGCGCGTCGAAGGCGGCCTCGGCGGACGCTCCCGCGCCCTCGCCGTGGTAGAGGTCAACGATGTTGCGACCCAGGGCGCGCTTGAGCTGGTAGGGATCGGCGCTGCCATCCGCGAAGGAGGCGTCGATGGCGTCGATCTCGTCCACCGTGAGCGTGGAGCACAGGCGGTAGTAGCGCGGGACCATCTCGTCGGTGATGCTCATGACCTTGCCGAACATGTCTGCGGGCTCGTCGGTGAGGCCGACGTAGTTGTGATAGCTCTTGGACATCTTCTTGACGCCGTCCGTGCCCTCGAGCAGGGGCATGGTGAGGGCTACCTGGGGCTCCATGCCCATGGCGCGCATGAGGTCGCGGCCGGCGAGGAGGTTGAAGATCTGGTCGTTGCCGCCCATCTCGAGGTCGGCCTTGATGACCACGGAGTCGTACGCCTGGAGCACGGGGTAGATGAACTCGTGCAGGGCGATGGGCTGACCGCCCGCGTAGCGCTTGTGGAAGTCCTCGCGCTCGAGGATGCGCGCCACGTTGAACTGGCTCATGAGCTTGAGCATCTGGGCAAGGTCGAGGGGCTTGAGCCAGTCGCCGTTATGGACGATGGTCGTCCTCTCGGGGTCCAGGATCTTCATTGCCTGCTCGACGTAGGTCCTGGCGTTCGCCTCGACCTGCTCCTCGGTGAGGGGCGGCCTGGTGCTGTCGCGGCCCGAGGGGTCGCCGATGAGCGCCGTGCCGTTGCCGATGATGAGGGTGACCTTGTGGCCGAGGTCCTGGAACTGGCGCATCTTGCGCAGGGGGACGGCATGCCCCAGGTGAAGGTCGGGGCTGGTGGGGTCGACGCCCAGCTTGATGTTGAGGGGCGTGCCCTTCTCGAGCTTCACCTTGAGCTCGTCCAGGGGGACGATCTGCATGGTTCCGGACGTGATGACCTTGAGCTGCTCTTCGACAGAAAGCAACGAACTTACCTCCATGGGTGGTCGGATGGACGTGCGCGCGATGGCACGCGGCCTTGGATTCTACTCCTGGGCCAGGGGGGTGGTGCGCACGGCAAGCGGCGCGGTCGCCTTCGGGGAGACGGTGACCTTGTAGCTCAGCTGGACCGTCTGCTGGGCACCGACGTGCAGGGTGCCCGTCCAGGCGTCGAGGCCGTAGAGGGTGTGCTCGTCGAGGCTGCTGCCGTCAGAGACGATGAGGCCGTCGACGTGGCCGCCAGCTGGCCCCAGGACCAGCGGGATGGTGATCATGTCACCCACGCTCCACTTGTCAGGGTTCTTTCCCGAGATGTACTCGGGCATGCCTGCGAACTCGTCCTCGCTGCCGTTGTTCGTCAGGGAGGTCACCACCTCGTAGGTCGTGCTGCCGTCGGGGTTTCGCACGCCCTCGCCCACGGTCGTCTCGCAGGAGAGGTACCAGTCGATCTTCGACCAGGTGTTGTCGTTGAGGTAGACCCCGAGGACGGGGGTGGCCTCGTCCTGTCCGATCCCCCCGGACATGCCCAGGCCGTCCATCGCCCGTTCCTCGTCCGCATCGGCCATCCAGACCTGAAGGCGATGGTCGTCGGCGGACTTCTCGATGACGTCGGAGAGCCTCTTCACGTCGACGTCGCCCAACCCCCCCAGGACCTTCTGGAAGGACAGGCCGGCGACCTCGGCGAAGAACGCGTCCTGGTAGTCGGGGTTGTCCGGGTAGCGCCAGTAGACGCCGTTCATGAGCTCTGCGGCGGCGTTGTCGCCGTTCACCTCGGTCCCGTCCGAGGCGACGACGCCACCCGTGAGCGAGAGCAGCCTCTGGAGGAAGACCGGGTCGATTCCCACCACGCCGTCGACGCGGCTTCCCGTGTTGTCTTGGTACGCCTCGGCGAAGCGTGCGCCGGCGCGGGTGAAGTCGGGCGTGAAGTTGACGCCGCTGGGGTCGTCCACGCTGACCATGGGAAAGACCGCGCGCTCCTCGTCGCTCCAGTCGAAGGGGAAGTTCGCGGCGTGCTGGAGGGTGAGGGAGTCCCCCATCTGGATGACGCCGTCGGTGACGCTGAGCGTCGTCCATGAGCCGGCAAAGCCACCTGTGGCCCTCAGCTCGACGTTGTTCTGGGCGACGACGAGGTAGTTCCTCGTCTGGCCGTCGGCGCCGAGCATGGCGGGAAGCTGGGGCACGATGGCGTCCGCCTTGGCGAGGGCCTCGTCCGCCTTGCCCACCTTGGCCTGGACCTTGTCGAGGGCGGAGGCGAGCTGGGACAGGTGGGCCTTGGGCAGCCCAGCGATGGTCTGGACGCTGCGGCGGACGACGGGAGAGAGCTGCTGCTCGAGGGCGGCCAGCTCCTTGACCCTCTCGACGTTCACGGCACCATCGCTCACGAGCCCCTTGAGCTGAAGGGCATCGGGATTCGCGGCAAGCGGGGTGAGCGCGTTGTCAGAGAGGTCGACGAGCACGTTGGCGAGGCTCCGGACGCTCGAGACGTCACTGCCCACGACGGGAACGAGCGAGCCGGCGGCCCAGAGGAGGCCGGACGTCTCGTTCTGCATGCCGTGCGCCGCCCCGTTGACGTCGGCGGCGATGGACGAGAGCCTCTCCGCGTCGCCGTCCTTGAGCGCGGCCTTGAGCCCGTCCACGCTGCCCACGACCTGCTGGGCCTCGGCCTTCACCCTCTGGGCCGAGACGTAGAGGCGCCATCCTCCCACGGCCATGAGCGCCAGGAGGCAGACGACGGCGCAGACGACCACGACGGCCACGACATGGCTGGAGCCTGGCTCCCCTCCTTCCGGGCCCCCTTTGGGGCCATCTTCGCCCACACGGGCGAAGCCCCGTCCCATCGTCTGCTGGAGGTCGGAGAAATGCCTGGCCATGAGAGTCCAATCGCTCGCTCGGGATTCCTGGCGCCGCCGGCGGAGCTTCCGCGGACGCACGCACAGCTCTCTAGAGTCTCTCACACGCCAGGGCGTGCGGCAGGCCTGCCGGCGACATTCCAGCATCTGAGCATAAGGGGAGCCCGGGGCGTTGGCCCCCGGGCTCCCTGGTCGTCCGATCGTGCCGAGGGGCTAGGCGCCTGGGCCAAGCTCCGCCACGCGGTCCTTGGCGAGGGCCTCCACCTCCGCCCAGCTGGGCATGGTGTCCTGCCCGCCCACCTTCGTGGCGCAGAGCGCGCCGGCGGCGGAGCCATAGACCATGCCGCCCTTGAGCGTGCCGCCGAAGGCGAGGTGGGCGACGACCTCCCCGAGGTAGGCGTCCCCGGAGCCCGTGGAGTCGACCGCGTCCACCGGGAAGGGGTCGATGCGCACGAACTTGCCGTGGCTGAGCGCCACGGAGCCCTCGGAGCCCAGCGTGACGATGACGTCACGGGCGCCCTTGCCGGCGAAGAAGCGCAGCGCCTCCTTGGCCGACTCGTCGTCCTCGGGGCAGATCCCGCTGATGGCGGCGCACTCGGTGCGGTTGACGCAGAGGAGGTCGAGCTGGGGGTAGATCTCGTCGGGCAGCTCGCGGGCGGGCGATGCGTTGAGCACGGTGTAGAGCCCGTTGCGCTTCGCGCAGGATATCGCCTTCATGGTCACGTCGAAGTCGCACTCGAGCTGGGTCAGGAAGATGTTTCCGAGGCCGCGCAGGCCGTGGATGGCGGCCCGCACCTCCTCGTAGGTCATCTTCTCGTTGGCGCCGGCGTCCAGGATGACGTGGTTGTTGCCCTTGGTGCGAAGCACGACCGCGGTCGCCGTCGGCGCGCGCGTGGTGGCGCTCACGTTCATGCATACCACCCCGTGCATGGCCAGGGACGAGACGAGCTCGCGCCCGTTGGGGTCGTTGCCGACCTTGCCCACCATGAAGGTGTCCGCCCCCATGCGCGCGGAGGCGACGGCCTGGTTGCCCCCCTTGCCGCCGGGCACTGTCACGAAGCCGGACCCGCGCACGGTCTCCCCGAGCTCGGGAAGCCGGTCGCACTCGATGGACATGTCGGTGTTGAGGCTACCGAATACGACGACCTTCCTCATGCCGCACTTCCTCCCTGACGCCTGTTGGGTCTCGATGTCCCCAGAGAGCATGCGATCGAGCGTCGCGGCGTTGGCCCCAAGCTCCTCGCCATCATCCAGGGGCTCCAGCATACCATCCCCCGGGCCAGGCCTCCGTCACCCGTGGGCGAGGGGTCGGCCTCCGGAAGGCCGAGGGAAGGGGGCGCAGCCAGCAATCCAGAGACCGACGAGCGACGACAGGTGCGCTATGCCCGGTCGATCTCGGTTCGGCTGATGATCTCGTCCTGAACCTCCTCGCAGAGCTCGTTGAAGAAGGCGGAATAGCCCGCCACGCGCGCGATGAGGTCGCGATGGCGCTCGGGGTGGGCCTTGGCGTCCCTCAGCTCGGCGTTGTCGACGCAGTTGAATTGCATCTGGGCGTTGCCGAGCAGGGACGCCGTCATGAGCAGAGCCACGACGGCCTTGCGGCCCTCGGGCTTGTCGATGAAGCCGGGCGAGAACTTGAAGTTGTGTGACATGCCCAGGCTCATCTCCTCGACGTTGATCTTGGAGACCGACTTTATGACGGCGGTGGGGCCCTTCTTGTCCATGCCCTGCGACGGGCTCATGCCGTCGGAGAGCGGAGCGTACGCCGCGCGGCCATCAGGTGTGGCACCGTCCATCTCGCCCAGTGGCGTGTTGAACGACTGGGAGAGCGTGCCGTGGATGTGGTAGGCGTACAGCGACTTGTGCGCGTTCATGCGCTGCTCGGTGTAGTCGACGATGTCCGCCGCGAAGTGGTCGGCGTAGTCGTCGTCATTGCCGTACTTGGGGGCTTCGACGCAGTCGCGCCTCACGTTCTCATAGCCCACCCAGTTGGCATCCATGGCGGCCTTGAGCTGAGGAAGCGTGTACTTGTGGTCGTCGAAGACGAGCTTCTTGACCGCAGCCATGCTGTCGGCATAGGTGCCGAGGCCGGCGAAGATGGTGCCGGGACCGGCATAGAGCACGGCTCCCCCGTCCATGACGTCCCTTCCCTTATCCATGCAGCCATCGACGAACAGCGACATGTACGGCGTCGGATTTACCTCGCGGTAGGTCTCCTCGACGATGTTGGAGGCGTTGCAGTTGACGTCGATGAGGTGGTCGAGCTGGGCCTTCACCGCATGCTCGAAGTCCTCGAAGCTCTTGAAGTCCTCGACCTCGCCGGTCGCGAGCCACTGTCGAGGTCCATAGCTGTTGAGCACGCCGTTGTGCAGCGCGAGGTCTATGCAGATGGGCCACTGCGTGAAGCCGCCCGAGGTCCACTGGTGCACGCGACCGCTCCTCTGGGGCTCGACGCAGCCCATGCAACTGTAGTCGCGGGCGTCCTCGAAGTCGTAGCCCTTTCGCAGCATCATCTTCTCGTGAGCGTCGTCAAAGTGCACGGCGGGCATCCCGCCCCCCGCCCGTATCACGTCCACGATCTTCTCGAGGTAGCGCTGGGGCGAGAGGTTGTGCACGCGACAGGCAAGCGTCGGCTGGTACATGCGTACCTTGCGAACGGCCTCCATGATGAGGTAGGTGAGCTCGTTGGTGGCGTCTCCGCCGTGTCGGCCCACGCCACCGACGCACATGTTGATGAACGGCATGTAGCCGGCGAAGTACTTGGCGCTCGCACCAGGTGTGTACCAGATGACCTCGGAGCACTTGATCGTGAAGCAGGCGAAGAGTTCGAAGGCCCGCTCGCGCGAGAGCGCCCCGGACTCGACGTCGCGCGCGTAGTAGGGATAGAGGTACTGGTCGACGCGACCCAGGGAGGTGCTGCACTGGTTCGCCTCGAGCGAGAAGAGCGACTGCACCGTCCAGAGGGACTGCAGCGCCTCCCAGAAGTTGCTGGGAGGGTTGGCGGGCACCCTGCGGTTCACCTCTGCGATTCTGAGGAGCTCCTCCCTGCGGCTGGCGTCCTCGGCCTTCCCCGCGAGCTCCTCCGCATGGTCCGCCAGGCGCCCGGCGTACGCCTTCACCCCCTCGCAGGTCTCGATGGCCGCCTCGTAGTAGACCCGGCGCCCCTCGACGTCGTCGCTCTCGGCAGGGAGTCCCGCGAGGTGGCGTCGGGCCTCGGCCTCGATGCCGTCGATGCCCTTCTCGAAGAGGATGATGTCGAAGCCGGGGGCGGTGTCACCACCGCCGCTCGTCACGTGGTAGGTGACGTCCGTGATGCAGGCGTCGGCGGCATAGTCCCAAAAGCCCGCCGCGCGCAGCCGCTCCTCGCAGGCCTCGGCGAGCGACTTGCCCTTCCAGAACGGGAAGATGACCTCGCGGCAGGTCCTCTTGTCCTCCTCGCTCACGTAGTAGGGGTCCTGTGGCCTCGTGCCAATCTCGTCCAGCTCGTCGTCGAGCCACTCCCAGGCGATGTCGGGAGAGAGCGCCCCCGCGCGAGGCCTGCCGCAGGGGTGGCCCACGATGAGCTCGTCGTCCTGGATGAGGAGCGGCGCCGTCTCGCAGGCCTTGCGGAAGCTCCTCGCGATGCGCAGCTGGGGAGGGAGGTCGGGCTGCTCCATGGCGACGAGCGTGAAGGCCAGGGCGCGGTCTATGGTGATGCTGGGGCGCGCGTCCAGATACGCCGCCTTGAGCCTGGAGATGCGCTCGGAGGGGACGAAGCCCCCGAAGTCGAAGTGCGTGTCCATGTTCGTGGTCCCTCCTCGCGGAATGGAGCTTGCTCGTCACGGGCCGGCGCTATGCCCCCTGGGGCAGCGGGGCCCAGTCGCTCAGGCCCATGCGCTGGCGCTCCTTCGCCTCTTCGAGCGATATCCTGGGGTTGTCCTCCGCCAGGTACGCCCTGAGGGCGCCGACCCCCTCTCCCGTGCTGTTGTCCACGAGGAAGACCCTCTCGCATCCACAGTCGACCAGCCACTGTCGGACCATGGGGATGTTGGCGTTGGGGGCGTGGATCTTCGTGATGACGCCGATGAGGGGACGGTTGAGGAAGGCGTTCGCGTTGGGGGCGTGCACGGTGAACGGCTCGTTTGCAGCGATGAGGATGGCGACGACGTCAGACTCGAACGAGAAGCACGCCAGGCCGACGCCGGCCTGCTTGGACTCGGCGTACTCGCCTGGCGTGTCGATGGTCTCGCCGTCGGCATAGGTGTACTGCGTCTTGTGGTAATGCAGCTTCTCGCCGCGAAGCGCCTGGGTGAGGGAGGTCTTCCCCGCCTCGCTGCGGCCCATCAGGAACAGCCTCTTCACCTCTCCCCCTCCCTACCTGCGCGTCATCTTGCACACGTGGAAGTCGAGCACGTGCGCGAAGTAGTCGAGTACCTCCCGCTCGGCGCTCTCGACCTCGGAGATCTGGCCCGTGAGGATGAGCGACCCGTTGAAGCGGTCCATGAAGCCGATGCCCACCGAGCCGTGCTTCACCGCGATGTCCGCGGCCACCACCACGGATTCCCAGGGGGTGAAGCGCATGAAGCCCAGCGCCTCCCCGGCGTGGTCCTCCCCCTCGTGCACCCCGATGTCGAGACCCAGGGTCGTGCACACCGGCTCGCGGGAACTCCCCATCACATGCGCGAGGTCTATCTCGCGACCGGGCACCCTCACACGGGTGATGCGCAGTTCGCCTCGCTCGTCGCGACGCAGCCTCCCGCCAAAGAGCTGGTCGAAGAACTCCTTGCGCGTGACCCTCTCGCCCACGGCACCCCCTAGCGCTTCGTGACCCGGCAGGTGACGTAGCCCAGGGTGTCGTGGAAGAACTCCACGACCCGGGCGATGGCGCAGGTGACGTCCGCTATCTCGCCGGTGATGATCATGGTCCCCGTGAAACGGTCGGCGAACCCCAGGTAGACGTCGGCACTCTTTATCGCGATGTCGGACGCGATGACCGCGGACTCCGGCGGGGTGATGTTCATGATCCCAAGCGCGCTCGAGCCGTAGTCCACCGAGGGGTTGAGCCCCAGCTTCGTGTAGATGATGGGCTCGGGCCCGCCGATCACGTGGGCGAGGGTGATCTCCTTGCCCGAGACGGTCTCTTGTACGACGCGTATCTGTCCCTGGCCGTCGTCCACGCTCGCGACCTCCAATCACATGCGAACTGCCTTGCCTCGCTACCGTCCTAAGGGCTCACTCGCTGTCAGTGTCAAGCGGTGGTCCGGCGGGCGGGATGCGACGCCTTCCCAGCGGGCGGATGCACCTGGCCTCGCCGTGCTGGCGCGAGGCCAGGGCCGGACGTCCCTACCCCCGCCAGGCGTCGCGGTAGAGGTTCACGAGGTCCTGCTTGGAGACGGGGCGCGGGTTCGTGGGGGTGCAGCGGTCGTTTGCCGCCGCCTCGGCCATCTCGCCCACATGGGCCTCGAAGCTCGCGGCGTCGATGCCGTCCAGCTCCGAGAGGCTCCCCTCGACGCCCAGGGCGCGGCGCAGGTCGAGGACGCGCCGCAGCAGCTCGTCCGCGTCCGCCATGCCCAGCTCGCCCGCGAGGCGCTCGTAGGGCTCGCGGTACTTCGTCTCCGCCATGTGGAAGCGCATGACGTAGGGAAGGAGGATGGCGTTGAGCCTGCCATGGGCGACGTGGAAGCGGCCGCCCAGCGCATGGGCGAGGCTGTGGTTGATGCCCAGGCCCGCGTTGGTGAAGGCGATGCCCGCCACGCAGGACGCCTCTGCCATGCGGCCGCGCGCCCTCATGGCGTCCCCGTCACGGAACACCACGGGGAGGTCCTCGAACACGATGCGAAGCGCCTTGGTCGCCATGGCGTCGGTGAAGGTGGTGGCGGCGTTGCTCACGTACGCCTCGAGAGCGTGGGTAAGCACGTCAAGTCCCGTGTCGGCAGTGATCTTGGGCGGGACAGAGCGGGTGAAGCCCGCGTCGAGGAGCGCCCCGTCGGGCATGAGGGCGTCATCGATGAGCGCCACCTTGGTGGACCCGCGGGTGATGACCGCGAAGTTGGTGACCTCGGATCCGGTGCCCGCCGTGGTGGGGATGGCGAGGAAGTACGGGCGCTCGAGGCCCTGCTCCGCCGCGAAGTAGAGGATGGCCTTGGAGGCGTCGATGCACGAGCCGCCACCAAAGGCGATCACGAGGTCGGGCCTGACGTCGAAGATCATCCTCACGCCGGCGTCGACCAGCTCCTGGCTGGGGTCGGGCTTGACGTTCGAGTACACGTGGACCTGCGAGCCCACAGGGAGGTGCTGCGTCATCTTGTCCACCATGCCGGACTCCTGGAGGAAGCCGTCGGTGATCACGAGGACGTTGGCGCGGGAGAGGGACTGCAGGTGCTCGACGGCGCGCGCGCCGAAGAACAGCTTGGTCTTGAGGTAGAACTCGTTCATCGTTACTCCGTTTCGGTTGGCAGAAGGACCTCGGTCACGAAGAGGTCGGGGTTGGAGGTGGTCCAGAAGTCGGTCACGAAGCGCTCGTAGGCCATGCCGCAGGGACGGTAGCCGCTCTCTTGGGCGAACTGGAGCACGCGCCGGTAGGTGCTGCCCATGTCCTCGAAGGCCCCGATGTGGTAGGCGGAGAGGTACATGCCCGCAGGCAGCGACGCGCTCGTCTCGCCCGAGATGGGGTGCATGGGCTTCTGGAGGAGCCTCACGTCGCACTCCCTGCCCTCGGACGCGGCGCGCACGGCGTCGTCCACCGAGTCGAACCCCAGGATGACGGGACCCGTGATGACGTTCTTCACGTCGCTCACGAAGGAGGCGAAGTCGAGGCTCACGATGGCGTCGGCGAAGCTGCCGGAGAAGCGCGAGGGAAGGCAGAGGAGCTCGCAGGAGGAGAGGAACTTCACGCTCACGGCGCTGGGACGCACCCTCAGGACGGTGTTCGCCTCCTCGACGAGCTCCGCCCAGTCGACGATGGCCTCGCGCCTCTCGGACAGCCTGCGCGCCTCGTCCTCGCAGATCTCCAGATGCCTGCCGAGGAGCTTGCGCGCCTCGAGGAGGTTCGAGTGACGCTGCATGGAGGCTATCTCGTCGAGCGAGAAGCCCATCATCTTCAGGTAGTTGACCACCGGGATCTTGAGCATGGTCTGCCGGCTGTAGTACCGGTAGCCGTTCTCGCCCACGACGTCGGGCTCCATGAGTCCGAGCTCGTCGTAGTGGCGCAGCATGCGCTGGGAGAGTCCTCCCATCCTGCTGACCTCGCCAATCTGGTACAGGCGGTCGTCCCCGCCGCCCTGCTTGCGTGAGCTCACTCAATCACCTCCGTTGCGTCGTGGAGCCTTCCTGAGAGCACGTAGCTCCGTGCAATCGGGTTAGTGTGCCCAAGTTGGCGACGGAGCGCGTCCCTCAGTGCGAAGATCGTGCCAAGGGAGTACGAGCAGACCTCCGCCTCGAGGTAGTCGAGAGCCGAGACGTGGCCTGCGGAGGACTCGTCCGGACGGGCGTGCCCGTGCGAGACGGGAAGCGCGGCGGCGGCCTCCTCGAGTGCGGGGACGAGCAGGCGGCGCAGCTGCCTCAGGGCCTCCGACTTGACGGGAGAGGGCGGGGCGAGGAGGGAGGACCACTCCCTGCCGAACGCCTCGGGGTCGGTCACCGCCATCATGCGGGCGTACTTCTCGCGCACGACGTTCCTCCCCTCCAGCTCCGCCCGCTCGAGCTCCCCCAGCACCCGGGGGACGATCTCGTGCGGGAAGGCGAGGTACTGCGCGCAGCGGTACGAGAAGAAGGAGCGCAGGTCATCCTGGCAGCTCGCGCGGCCGCCGGCATTCCTCACGCCGTCGAACAGCTCCCACTCGAGGCACACGACGCGCTCGAGCGTCTCCCTGGCGGCGGCGTCGAGCCCCTCGCCCTCGAGCAGCCCGACGACCGCCGGAGCGGAGAACAGCCCCCTCATCCCCCTCCTGCGCCCAAGGCGCCTCCCGTAGGAGCCGCAGAGGCCCTCGGCGCCATGGCGGTCACCTGCCATCAGCGATACGCCCCCTCGTTGAGCGGCCTCGTCCTGAGGTAGTCGTTCGGGATCGCCTGCCACATGGACGTGGCGGCATCGAGCAGGAAGTTGGACTCCGTCGTCGTCCAGCCGAGCGCCAGCGCGACCCCCAGCACCACGGAGCAGAGCCGCTCCACGTCGTCCAGGGAGACCCGTTCGACGGGGGCGGACGCGATGCCCTCCACCAGGCCGCAGACCGGGGCGGGAGCCTGTGCCCTCTGCGAGAGCGAGCGGAACGACCACTTGTAGAACGGCATGTAGCGGCGCGAGAGCAGGTGCAGCGCCGCCATGGAGGCCATAAGGAACTCCGTGCGGGCGGCGTCGGCCGCCACGAGCTCCCCGCGCCGGAGGCAGCGCCCGAGGTTGTACTGCCCCGCCTGCGCCATGACCGCCATGTCGGCGGCGAGCTTCTTCCGCAGGACCTCGTCGGGATAGAACGCCTCGAGCGCCCGGCGCACCCCCGTGAACTGCCCGCTGGGATCGCAGAAGACCTCGCCGCAGGTGACGGTGGCAAGGAGCTGCTCGGGGATGCGCAGCCACTCGGAGACGCTCTGGGGTGCCCTCTCGAGGCCTATGAAGCCACGATAGAAGGCCTCCGTCTCGAACACGCCCACCCTCTGGCCCGCAAGCGGGGTCGCGACCCTGCGCACGCCCATGAACTCCTTGGGCAGGGCCTCGTAGCGGCGCGCGAGCTCCTCTCCCCACTCCGCGTAGAGGTCGCGGGGAACCCACACGCAGAAGCCGGGGCCGAAGTCGTGGTCGCAAGACAGCCCGTCGTCGAAGCCCAGGCACTCGGACCCCGGCCCGACGAGGCCGAAGGCCAGCCGTCGCTCGACGGAGTACGGCAGGCCCGCCACGAAGGCGGGCTCGAAGCTCCCGAAGTAGCGCCGTGCCAGCTCCAGGCCCCTCATGCGCTTCACCGTCCCTCCGTCGTCCGTCCTTGCCCCGCTCGGGAGGCGAGCCCCTCCATGCGCCGCGACTCGCGCTCGAGCGTTCGCAGGTTGGGGGAGTCGCCCCCTATCTTGTCGCGCAGGAGGTCGGCTGCCTGCCGCAGCAGCACGGCCGCCTGCGCGTAGCGCCCCCTCAGGTACGAGATTCGGGCCGCCGTGGCGAGCGCGTGCGGCCTGTGCACGTCCCTGCCGCCCGTGAGCGTGCGGTACGCCCGCAGCGCGGGCGAGAGGACCTCTTCCGCCTCGTCCAGCCTCCCCTCGTCCACCAGGACCTGGGCGAGGTTGATGGCGTTCGTGGCCCGCCTGCCCTCGGACCCGGGGACCTGCTCGAGCAGCCTCCCCGCCCTTCTCAGCTCCGAGCGCGCCCGTTCGAGGCGTCCCAGGCTCCGATACGCCGAGCTGCGGTTGTTGCAGATGGCGCTCAGCTCGAGCGGGTGCTCCCCTGCGCTCCCCAGGAGCGACTCCGCGCGGTCGAAGGCGTCGACCGCCGCGATGCCTCGCCCCTGGGCAACGTAGACGTCACCAAGGTTGATGAGGGCGTTCGCCCGCGAGCACGCGTCCGCCCCCAGGCGGTCCAGGGCGTCCAGGACCTCGCCGTAGAGCCCTTCGGCCTCGTCGAGCTCGCCGCGCAGGCGCAGGACGCTCCCCAGCTCGCTGGCCGACGCCGCCTCGAGGGCATCGTCATCGGCGAGCCGGGAGCGCCTCAGCGCCTCGCGGAGGAAGCCCGCGACGTCCGAGCCCGGCTCGCCATACAGGCGGTCGAGCTCGGAGTAGAAGGCCGACGGCTCCAAGGCCCTAGGCGTTCAGGTGAGGGACGATGAGCTCGACGTCCGCATGCGGGCGCGGGATGACGTGCACGGCGCGCAGCTCCCCCACGCGCTCGGCGGCAGCCGCCCCCGCGTCCGTGGCCGCCTTCACGGCGGCGACGTCGCCGCGCACGAAGGTCGTCACGATCCCGGCGCCGACGTTCTCCTTGCCCACGAGGGTGACCTCGGCGGCCTTGACCATGGCGTCAGAGGCCTCGACCGCGCCGACGCAGCCCACGGTCTCGACCATTCCCAGTGCCTCGTTCATAGTTCAGCTCCTTGCCTTGGCGGTGGCTGCCAGCGCCACCGACAGCTTTGCCTGGCTACTCCCCGCGGAATGCCGCGACGAGCTCGTTGACCATCTTCTTGAGCTCCTCGGCGTCGATCGCGTCGCTCGGAGCCTGGGGCTGCGCCTGGGCGGGGGCGCTGCCGCATCCGTTGCAGCCCACGGAGTAGCTGATGCCGCTCGTGCCATGGCCCACGGGCATCTCGATGCCCGTCTCGTGGGTCTCGGGGACGGCCACGCTCCCGGAGTGCTCGCAGACTGCACCGGCCTGGCCGCAGGGAGCGCAACCGTACTGCGCGGCCAGCTCGGGGTGCCACTTGGCGAAGGTCTCGTCGGCGGCCGCCACCTGGTCGGGCTCGACGGTGCCGTTGGCGATGCGCTTGATGTTGATGAGGTGCTGGGGTCCCACGTTCTCGGAGACCGAGCTTCCGCCCCAGGTGCCGCAGCCCAGGGTCAGGGCGACCTCGAGACCGGTGGAGAGGCCCGTCCCGCCCTGGGTTCCGCCGGTGTTGATGAGGATGCGCGAGGCGGGCTTCACCGAGAACTTCCGGACGATCTCCTTGTCCTCGGTGTGGATGTTCATCGTGTGGCCGATGCCGTTCTGGAGCAGCGCGATGGAGAGGTCGCAGGCCTCATGCCAGTCGGCGACGGTGTAGAAGGCGAGGACGGTGGTGAGCTTCTCGAACGAGAGGGGCCACTCGTCGCCCACGCCGTACTGCTCCCCGATGAGGACCTTGGTGTCGGCGGGCACGTGGATTCCGGCGGCCTGGGCGATGTCGAGCGCGCAGTGGCCCACGAACTTGGGGCTCATGGAGTGGCCGTTGCGGAAGAGGATGGCGCAGACCTTCTTGCACTCCTCCTCGCTCATGAAGTAGCCGCCCTGCCTCTTGAACTCAGAGACCACCTCGTCGTGGTTCACCGTCTCGCAGATGACGCTCTGCTCCGAGGCGCAGATGGTGCCGTTGTCGAAGGTCTTGGACGCCATGATCTGGCGCACTGCCTGGCGGACGTTGGCCGTACGCTCGATGTATGAGGGAGAGTTGCCCGCCCCGACGCCGAGGGCCGGCTTGCCAGAGCTGTAGGCGGCCTTCACCATGCCGGGGCCGCCCGTGGCGATGATCATCTTGACCTCGGGGGCGTGCATGAGCTCGTTGGTCGCGGCGATGGTGGCAAGCGAGACGCCCTGGATGATGTTCTCCGGCGCGCCCGCGGCGACGGCCGCGTCGCACATGAGCCTGATGGCGAGGTTGGTGCACTTGGCAGCCTTGGGGTGGGGCGAGAAGACGATGGCGTTGCGCGACTTGAGCGCGATCAGGGACTTGTAGAGGACCGTGGAGGTGGGATTGGTCGAGGGGACGATGCCCATGACCAGACCCACGGGCTCGGCGATGGTGATGACTTGGCTCTTCTCGTCCACGTCGATGACGCCGATGGTCTTCTTGTCCTTGATCTGCTCGTAGAGCAGGCCGGACGCCATGTGGTTCTTGTAGATCTTGTCATGCACGTTGCCGAAGGTCGTCTCCTCGACGGCCATCTTCGCGAGCTGCTCCGCGTTCTTCTCCGCGACCTCGACCATGGCGCGGAGGATGCGGCCGATCTGCTCGACGCTGTAGTTGGCGATCTGGTTCGCGGCGACCTGGCCCTTGCGGGCGAGGTCACGCGCGGCCTGGATGCTCTGGAGGTCGTAGTCGAATTCCTGCATCATGTCTCTTTCCGACTAGCTGATGGGATGGACGGTGGGGTCCCTGCTACTCCGCGGAGGGCAGGATGGACTCGACCATGCCG
>NZ_KQ960130.1:0-790 GCF_001553055.1 Olsenella sp. DNF00959
TGGAGCAGTGTCGTTCTGACTGGTAATCCAACCCACAAGTGGACGCGGCTCGGCCTGGACGCAGACTCCGAAGCTCGGATAGTAATCACGTCGTATGGCGCGACGCGTGACGAGCGGGACATTGTTGACGAGATAAGGCGCAGGATGAGGAAATATGCCGTGAACGTGATCTACGTATCCAGGGACGGGACCAGCTCTATCTTCCTCGCCCGCCAATAGAAAAGGGGCCTTGCCCTCCCAATTAGCTGGGCGGGTGTACCCCTTCACAAATGAGTATACCAGATTCTGTGGTGCGGCGAGAGCGGAGGAGACCATGCCCGCTGTGACCATATGGCACGCCAAGTGGTGCGCCCCGTGCAGGGCGACGCTCGCGGACCTCGTGCCGAAGCTGAGGGACGCCGGCGTCGAGCCGGAGGTCGTCGACATAGAGGACCGCCCGTGCGCGGCGAGGTACGAGCATATCGACTACCTGCCCACCGTCACGGTGACGGACGGGCGCAAGGAGCTACTCCGCAGCAGGGGCTACCCGAGCGACGAGGCCGTGGAAGCCATCGTCGCCATGGGTTTTGGAGCAGTGTCGTTCTGACTGGTAATCCAACAGCCCGCCACTTGTCCCCCAGCAAATCCGGGTTTTGGAGCAGTGTCGTTCTGACTGGTAATCCAACTCGGCCATCCAGCCCGCAGACGTGGTGTGCGTTTTGGAGCAGTGTCGTTCTGACTGGTAATCCAACGCTGGGATACGGCGAGGATACCCTCGAGTGGTTTTGGAGCAGTGTCGTTCTGACTGGTA
>NZ_KQ960130.1:890-1183 GCF_001553055.1 Olsenella sp. DNF00959
TGGAGCAGTGTCGTTCTGACTGGTAATCCAACGACCGCGTGCAGTGGCCCAGCGACGGCACGGTTTTGGAGCAGTGTCGTTCTGACTGGTAATCCAACCCGTACTCGGCCCTGATCTCGGCCGTCCTCGTTTTGGAGCAGTGTCGTTCTGACTGGTAATCCAACGCGCAGGATGGCCAACAGCACCATGCGCCAGTTTTGGAGCAGTGTCGTTCTGACTGGTAATCCAACCAACCCGCCGTTCTCCATCCTCTCGAAGATGTTTTGGAGCAGTGTCGTTCTGACTGGTAATCC
>NZ_KQ960131.1:0-642 GCF_001553055.1 Olsenella sp. DNF00959
CATCCCCTTGGTCTCGATCATGCCCAGTGCCTCAACTACGTTTGCCATCGCGCGTGCCTCCTTGTTGGTGTTCGGCTCGCCCTTCGTGGGCTGTGCCGCCGTCTTGCCTTCCTGCGGGACCTTCTCGTCTGGCTCCACCTGGGCGGGTGCGTCCTCGGCCGGGGCGGCCGCGGGGACCGCCGCGGAATCCGCTGGCTTGTCCGGCCCCTTGCGGGAGGGACGACGCTTGGGCGCGCCGTCCCCCTCGGCCTTGCGGGCTGCCATCGCCTACGCCTCCGCGGAGGGCAGGATGGACTCGACCATGCCGTCCGGGCGGGGGATCACGTGGACGGAGAGGAGCTCCCCCACGCGCTGGGCCGCCGCCGCGCCGGCGTCGGTCGCGGCCTTGACCGCCCCCACGTCGCCGCGGACGAAGACGGTCACGAGGCCGCCCCCCACGCGCTCCTTGCCGACGAGGCGGACGTTCGCCGCCTTGACCATGGCGTCGGCGGCCTCCACGGCCCCGACCATCCCCTTGGTCTCGATCATGCCCAGTGCCTCAGTCATGCCTGCCATCTTTCTTCCTCCCTAGCTCTGTCTGCCTGTGCGCCGCCTGGTGTCTCCTACGCCTCCGCGGAGGGCAGGATGGACTCGACCATGCCG
>NZ_KQ960133.1:0-25568 GCF_001553055.1 Olsenella sp. DNF00959
TCCTGTCGAATGCCCGTCGCTGGTCGGCGGCGTCATTCCATCGAGTGCATGCCCCTTCTCGCAATCTCGCATGCCGCATCGATCAGCTCGTCCCGGCGGACGATGTCACTCGCCTCGGCGCAGATGCGAACCACCGAGCTCGACCTTGAGGGGCGAATCGAGAGCCAGGAGTCGTCGGCGAACGTCAGCTTCAGCCCGTCTGCGTGGCTGACCTCGCGAGGCACCTCGCCACAGACCACGTGTGGATTGAGTCCTGGCAAGACATTCCTGAACGATTGGACCGCCGCAGGCTCGAGCCGCAGGTCCTTCCTTCGGTAGTCCATATGGCCGATCTTCTCCACTTGCTCGTTTACCAAGGCTCTGATGCCAACCTTGCGCGTTGCAACCATCTCTATGAGATAGAGCGCGGCAAGCAGGCCATCCCTGCCCGGAAAGAAGGAGGGGAACGCCATTCCCCCATACTCCTCCACGCCAAGAAGCACGTCGCCCTCGCGCGCTTCCTCGTAGATTCGCTGGAAGCCGACCGGAACCAAGGTGAAGGGACATCCGAGCCGACGCGCCTGCCGCTCAAGCCGCGCGGAACAGGAAAGGGTTCCCACAACACGACCTCGCCGGCCCCTGTCGTGCACGAGGTGCTCGAGCACGAGCGGAACCATGTGATGAGGCGAAACCAGCCTGCCCTCCGCGTCGACAATCGCGCAGCGACTACAGTCACCATTGAGCACTATTCCCAGGTCCGCCTCCGAATCGACGACCGCAGCCTCGCAATCGTCGACCCATGGCTCGCAGGCACGGGGATGGATTCCGCCAATCGTCTCGGACTCCTCCGCGTGAATCTCTCTCACGTCGCAGCCCAGCGAGTGGAGCAGGCCGGAAAGAACCCCTCGGCCTGGACCGTACATGGGGTCGACCACCACCTTGAGACGCGAGCTCAAGACCTTGCCCTGGTCGATGCGAGACCGAAGGGCGAGGAGATAGGCCTCTGTGAAGTCGCCGCTCGTCGTCTTGCCCAAGTCGAAGGCGGGCATGGACGTGACGAGCGCGTCGGCCTCCTCCACGAACGTCTGCGCAAGGGGGCCACCGTCCGCGCCCCGCGCGAGTATGCCACCGTACTCGCAGGAGGCCTCGCTCCCCGTGACCATGACCGCGCCGACGCAGCCTTTCCTACGCGCCGCCTCCCATGAAAGCGCGGGCAGGGGGCAGGGGGCGTCTGACACAACCGTGTTGAGTCCGAACGAAGCCAGGACGCCACCTGCAAGGCGGGCGAACTCGGGCGAATCCCTGCGCGAGTCATAGCCCACGAGGACCGTCGCCGCGGGAGAGGCGCTCGCCCAAAAGAGGCCGAGCCCTCCCACGAGACGGGCTACGCCCGTCTCGTCAAACCCCTCGTCATATCTGGCCAACCAGCCATTGGGACCCAGATGCACCTGCCGCATGTGGCCTGCTTTGCCCTAGGCCAGGGACTTTGCGGCACGAGGGCCGAGCGCTTCCACGAACGCCGCCCTGGAAGCGGGGTCGGCGAGCGCGACGCGCGCGTTAGTCGCGGCCCAAGCAGCAGGCGTGCCCGTATCACAACCCTCGCTCGGGTCCACCACCAGCGCGTACATCTCCTCCTTCTCGAGAAGGCGCACCATGGCGTCGGTGAGTTGGATCTCTCCGCCAGCGCCAGGACCCTGCGTGGCGAGGAGCTCCATGACACGAGGGCTCAGGAGGTAGCGGCCGACGATGAAGAGGTGACTGGGCGCATCCTCTGGCGCGGGCTTCTCAACCATGCCCGTGACCCTCCAGACGGCCCCTTCCTCCTCGCCGGAGGCGTCGCAGCCCGGCAGGCACCCGACGCACTCGCCACCGACGATGCCGTAGCGGCTCACCTGGTCTGCCGGCACGGGGGCGACGGCGATGACCGAGGCGCCACCATGCGCGCGCGAGACCTCCGCCATGTTCACGCACATCTTGCGGTCGGGCACGAAGTAGTCGCCGAGCAGGACGAAGAAGGGCTCGTCCGACGGCACGGCATCACGCGCACAGAGGACGGCGTGCCCGAGCCCCTTGGCCTCGTTCTGGTACACGAAGGAAACGGGAAGGCTGCCTGCCTGGTGCACGGCGTCCGCCTCGCTGTCCTTGCCCCTCTCTCGCAGCATTGACTCGAAGCCGCCGTCGACGGAGAAGTAGGCCTCGATCTGGGGCTTCTCCTTGGAATTGATGATGACGACCTCGTCCACGCCCTCGGGCTCCAGCGCCTCCTCGACGACGTACTGGATGACGGGCTTGTTGAGCACCGGCAGGAGCTCCTTGGGCATGCTCTTCGTCGCGGGAAGGAAGCGCGTCCCCAGTCCTGCTGCCGGTATGACTGCCTTCATCTGCCTGTCCTTTCGATGACGGTTTTTGCGACGATCGGGACTACTCCACGGAGATGCCCTGCTTCTCCAGGTATCCCAGCCACTTCTGCTGGGTGTCATACGAGAGTGCGTGCTCCATGAGACAGGCCTCGGCGTCAGCCCTCTCGGGATCGACCCCAAGGTCGCGCTGCAGGAAGGCTCGAATCATGCGATGGCATTTCCACACGTGGGCGGCGTACTCGGTGCCCTCTTTGGTGAGCTGGACGCGGCCGTAGCGGTTCTGCTCCACGTAGCCGGCTTCCTTGAGGGTGGCGATGGCCTTGTTGACGCTCGCCTTGGAGACCTTGAGCTGGTCGGCGACGTCGACGGAGCGGACGCCCTCGGTCTCGCCAGTCTCGGTCATGATGCGGTATATGGATTCGAGGTAGTCCTCGTTGGCCATCGTGAGCGCGTGGCGCTCGCCTTCAGTGGGTCTTGGCATGCTGCCCTCCGTTGCGAGTGGGGACGACGTTAAGACTTAGACGCTTCTGACTTATACCCAATTGTCGGCCTTGGGGCCATTTTTTGCGACCGTCGAGTCGGCCGAGCGGGCCGAGAGCCCACCCGACGCAAAGCCGAAGCCCCGGACGAAGGCGTCGTCCGGGGCTTCGGCGGGCAAGCGAGCGGGGTCGCCGGCTACTCCTCGTCGCCGTCCGGCTTCTCTACCGCAAGACGCCTGACACGCGCGCCGAGCGCCTGGAGCTTGGGAACGAAGTTCTCGTAGCCCCTGTCTATGTGATGGATGTCGGACACCGTCGTGATGCCATCCGCGACAAGGCCGGCCATGACGAGCGCCGCTCCGCCCCTGAGGTCGGGCGAACGCACCTCGGCACCCGAGAATCGCCGAACGCCATGGACTATGGCATGGTGCCCCTCGATGCGAATGTCGGCGCCCATGCGCTGGAGCTCGCTCGCGAACATGAAGCGGTTCTCGAAGACGTTCTCGGTGATGACGCAGGAGTCGCTCCCCTGGGCAAGGAGGCACATCGTCTGCGCCTGCATGTCGGTGGGGAATCCGGGAAAGGGCAGGGTCTGGATGTCGACCGAGCGCAGGGGGTGCGAACGGCTCACGGTGCAGCAGTGCTCGCCGCGCGCGATGCCGATGCCCATGGACTCGTACTTCTTGAGGACCAGCCCGAGGTGGACCGGCTCGAAGCCCCGGACGGTGACGGGCTCCCCGCAGAGGCCGGCCATCGCAATGAAGGTGCCCGCCTCGATGCGGTCCCCAACGACCCGATGGTTGACGGGGTGGAGCTCTCCCACCCCCTCGACCTCTATCACGGGAGACCCGGCGCCGCGCACCTTGGCGCCCATCTCGTTGAGGAGGTTGGCGAGGTCGACGATCTCGGGCTCACGGGCGGCGTTGTCTATGGTCGTGGTCCCCCTTGCGTGGACCGACGCCATCATGAGGTTCTCGGTGGCACCGACGCTCGCGAAGTCCAGGGTGACCGTAGACCCCACCAGGCCGTCGGGCGTGGTGGCGTGGATGTTCCCGTGGTCGATGTCGAAGCTCACGCCCAGGGCCTCCAGGCCCAGGATGTGCATGTCGATCTTGCGGGCGCCGATGTTGCAGCCACCCGGCATGGCGACGACGGCCTCGCCGAAGCGGGCGAGAAGGGGACCGAGCACCGCCGTCGATGCCCTCATCTGGGCCACGAGGTGATACGGGGTCTCCCAGCGGTTGACGTCGGAGGTGTCGATGACGAGCTCGTGCTCGCCCCTGACGTCGATGTGCGCGCCAAGGTACTTGAGCACCTTTCCCATGACGTGGACGTCAGAGATGTTGGGCACGTTGGTAAGGGTCGTGACGCCAGGGGCCATGATGGTGGCCGCCATGAGCTTCAGGGCGGAGTTCTTTGCCCCCTCCACCGTGACCTCGCCGGCAATGGGGTAGCCCCCCTCGACCTCGATGACTTCCAAAGCGCCCTCCCAGGCTATGAGGCAGCCTCTTCGTCCCCAGCCGCATGCTTCAGGAGGAGGTTGCACCACTTGATCTTGTTCTCATAGTATGCGCGACGCGGGTCTCCCTCGGGAAGGGCGTCACGCGAGTCCATGGCGTCCTGCCGCGTGTCACGGACGACGTCCGGCTCGATGTCGTCCGTGCGACGTGCATGGTCGGCGAGGATGATGACGCTCTTGTCATCAATCTCGGCGTAGCCGCCGGAGATGACGACGCGCACCTCTCCCCCACCATCCTCCGGGGTCGCGTGCAACCTCACCACGCCATCTCCCAAGGAGCAGATCTCGGCGGCATGGCCGGGCCAGACGCCCAGCTCTCCGCTGTGGGTCACCAGGACCAGGCTGGAGACCGGCCCCTCGTAGAGGAGCCGGTCGGGCCTGACGAACTGACAGTTAAGCTCTGCCATGTGCATTCCTACTCCGCGCTCTCCGCGCTCATCTTGGCAGCGCGCTCGCGCACGTCCTCGATGGTGCCGGCATAGCGGAAGGCCTGCTCGGGCAGGTCGTCACACTTGCCGTCCACGATCGCGGCAAACGAGCGGACGGTGTCGTCGACGGAGCAGTAGGTCCCGGGGTTGCCCGTGAACTTCTCTGCCACATGGAAGGACTGCGAGAGGAACTGCTGGATCTTCCTCGCGCGGGCGACGACGAGCTGCTGCTCCTCGGAGAGCTCGTCCATGCCCAGGATCGCGATGATGTCCTGGAGGTCCGAGTACTCCTGGAGGGTCTCCTGGACAGCCATGGCCACGCGGTAGTGCTCCTCGCCGACGATGCTGGGGTCAAGCGCCGAGGACGAGCTCGCAAGCGGGTCGACGGCCGGATAGATGCCCAGCTCGGTGATGGAGCGCGAGAGGACCGTGGTCGCGTCGAGGTGCGTGAAGGTCGTGGCGGGCGCGGGATCGGTGAGGTCGTCCGCAGGAACGTAGACGGCCTGGACCGAGGTGATCGAGCCCTCCTTCGTCGACGTGATGCGCTCCTGCAGGTCACCCATCTCGGTTGCCAGCGTGGGCTGGTAGCCGACGGCGGAGGGCATGCGTCCCAGCAGCGCCGAGACCTCGGAGCCCGCCTGCGAGAAGCGGAAGATGTTGTCGATGAAGAGAAGGACGTCCTGCCCTTGGTCGCGGAAGTACTCGGCGGTGGTCAGGCCGGCGAGCCCGACGCGCAGGCGGGCTCCAGGCGGCTCGTTCATCTGCCCGTAGACCAAGCAGGTCTTCTCGATGACGCCGGATTCCGTCATCTCGAGGAAGAGGTCGGTGCCCTCGCGGGTGCGCTCGCCGACGCCGGTGAACACCGAGGTGCCGCCGTGCTCCTGGGCGAGGTTGTTGATGAGCTCCTGGATGAGGACCGTCTTGCCCACGCCGGCGCCGCCGAAGAGGCCGGTCTTTCCGCCACGGACGTAGGGCTCGAGCAGGTCGATTGCCTTGATGCCCGTCTCGAAGATCTCGGTCTGGGTGGTGAGCTCGTCGAAGGCCGGGGCGGGGTGGTGAATGGGGTAGTACTGGACGTCGTCTGGCACGCCCTTGCCGTCCACGGGGTCGCCCATGACGTTCCAGACGCGGCCGAGCGTGGAGGGGCCGACCGGCATCATCATGGGATGCCCGGTGTCCTTGACCTTGAGGCCCCTCTGCAGGCCATCGGTCGAGGACATGGCGACGGCGCGGACGACGCCGCCAGCCAGCTGCGACTCCACCTCGAGCACCGTGTGCACCTCGCCCACCGGCGTCATGTCATCCACGACGAGGGCGGTGTAGATGCTGGGGACCTTGCCGTCGAACTTGACGTCGACGACGGGGCCGACAATGCGGACGATGGTGCCGGTGCCGACGCTCCTGTTCATCTGGTTGTAGGTGGCCTCCTCGAGGAGGGAGCGCGCCTGCGCTGTTGTCTCTGACATTAGTTGTCCTCCAATGCGGAAGCGCCGCCGATGATTTCGTTCAGCTCGGTGGTGATGCTTGCCTGGCGCTCGCGGTTGTAGGTGCGGCTCAGGGAGCCGAGGACCTCCTTGGCGTTGTCCGTGGCGGACTGCATGGCCCGCCTGCGGGCGCCGTGCTCCGCTGCTGCGGAGTCGAGCAGGGCGTGATAGATGACGGTCCTGATATAGGCCGGCATGAGGTAGCCCAACACCTCGCTGGCGGAGGGCTCGAACGCATAGTCCGTGTACGCGGCGTGCTCGACCTTGCTCATCGCCTCCGGAGTGCGCGGCTTATTGGGCATCATGAGCTGCTCGCGGGTGACGGGAAGCAGCCTCTCGCTCACCTGCGTCTGGTCCACGCGGTTCTTGGCGTGCCAGTAGACCAGCTCGACACGGTCGAACCTGCCCGACGCGTAACCGTCCATGACGTAGGAGGCGATGCGATCGGCCTCGTCGCGGCTTGGCTCGGACGACATGCCGACGAACGAGAGGACGGGACGTATCTTGCGATACGTGAAGTATTCCGTGGGCTTGCGCCCGCACGTGATGACCGACGCGCCGATGCCACGCTTCTGCAGATCGCGCATCTGGCGTTCGACCGAGCGCTGCGGGAGGATGTTGAAGCCTCCCGCCAGGCCGCGGTCGGACGCGACGAGCACGAAGAGCACGTTCCTCTCGCTCAGACGACGCGCAAGGAGAGGCTGCGACTCGTCGAAGCCCGCGCTGGCAACGTTTGCCAGCATGTTGGTGATGGCCTCCTTGTAGGGCCCCGCCTCCTCGGCCTTGCTGAGGGCCTTGTGGATGCGTGCCGTGGAGATCATCTCCATCGTGCGCGTGATCTGCATGGTGCTCCGGATGGAGCTCATGCGCCGCGATATCTCACGAAGGTTCGCCATGCCGGCCTACCCCCGCGTCTTCCCCGACGAAGGCTCGGCAGAGTCGCTTGCGACGTCCTCCGCAAGCTCCTCCACGTTCGTCGCCTGACCCCTGTTGGGGTGCTCGAGGAGGAACTCCTCCTTGAAGTGCGCGATGTGGGCCTTGATGCGCTCGCCCGTCTCGTCGTCGATCTTCTTGTCCCTGAGGCTCGCGCGGAGCTGCGGATGGCGCTCGGCCATGTAAGCGGCGAGCTTGTCGCGGAAGAGCGTCACGTGCTCGAGGTCGATGTCGTCGAGGAAGTCCTCCTTGGCGGCAAAGATCGAGATGACCTGGTCGGCCACGTCGAGTGCGGCATAACGCGGCTGCTTGAGCAGCTCCATCATGTGGGCACCGTGGTTGAGCTGGTACTGCGTCGTCGCGTCGAGGTCGCTGCCAAACTGCGAGAAGGCCTGCTTCTCTCGATAGCTCGCGAGGTCGAGGCGCAGCGTGCCCGCCACCTGCTTCATGGACTTGAGCTGCGCGGCACCACCCACGCGCGAGACGGAGATGCCCACGTCGACCGCAGGGCGCTGGCCCTGGAAGAAGAGGTTCGACTGCAGGTAGATCTGGCCGTCGGTGATGGAGATCACGTTAGTGGGGATGTAAGCCGAGACGTCGCCCTCCTGGGTCTCGATGATCGGGAGCGCCGTGAGCGACCCGCCGCCGTTGGCATCGGAGAGCTTGCAGGCACGCTCGAGCAGGCGAGAGTGCAGGTAGAAGATGTCACCAGGATAGGCCTCGCGTCCGGGCGGACGATGCAGCGTGAGCGACATCTGCCTGTAGGCGACCGCCTGCTTCGAAAGGTCGTCGTAGACCACCAGGACGTGCCCGCCGGGATGCTCGGCGTCGGCGGGGTTCCCGTTGGCATCGTTGTACATGAAGAACTCGCCGATGGCGGCTCCGGCCATGGGGGCGATGTACTGCATGGGGGCGGAGTCGGCTGCCGTGGCGGCGACGATGATCGTCTTGTCCAGGACGCCCCTCCGTGCGAGGGACTCCCTAATCGCTGCGACGGTAGACGCCTTCTGGCCGATGGCGACGTAGATGCAGACCATGTCGGTCTCGCGCTGGTTGACGATGGCGTCGATGGCGATGGCCGTCTTGCCCGTCTTGCGGTCACCGATGATGAGCTCGCGCTGGCCGCGTCCGATGGGGACCATGGCGTCGATGGCGAGAAGACCGGTCTGGACGGGCTCGCAGACAGGCTGGCGCTCCATGATACCTGGCGCCTTGAACTCGATGGGCCGACGATGCGCGGTGTCGATCGCACCCATGCCGTCGATGGGCTGTCCGAGGGGGTTCACGACGCGGCCGAGCATGGCCTGTCCCACGGGGATGTCCATGACGTGGCCGGTGGTGCGGCACTCGTCACCCTCCTTGATGGCGTCGACGTCACCGAAGAGGACGGCGCCGACCTCGTCCTCGTCCAGGTTCTGGGCGAGGCCGTAGACGCTGCGGCCCGTGGCCGAGCTCGTGAACTGCAGGAGCTCGCCCGCCATGGCGGTCTTAAGCCCCGAGACGTGCGCGATGCCGTCTCCGACCTCGGTGACGACCGAGGCCTCCTGCATGTCGACCGTCGCGTTGATCTGGGCGAGCTGCGTTCGCAGCGTGTCCATGATCTCGACGGAGCTGATCTTGTCTGTCATTGCTCATCACTTCCGATGAAGGTTGAGGAGAGCGTCTTGCGGATGTTCGCAAGCTGGGCCCTCACGGAGGCGTCAAAGCGCTTGCCGCGCGCCTCGAACACGATGCCTCCAAGAATGCTGGGGTCCACGCGCTCGACGAGGTACACCGGCGCCTTGAGGTCGGACTCGGCCTTCGCCTTGACCTTTGCGCGCAGCTCGTCGTCCATCGGGACCGAGGTGGTCACGGTGACCGAGACGGTGTTGTCCTCGCTGTCCAGAATCTCCTTGTACTGCCGGGCTACCTTGTCCACCAGTCCCAAGTCGTCGCTCTCGTGCATGGCGCTCAGGGTCTCGAGGACCTCCGGGGAGAACTTGCGCGCATGCTGCCATTGGACGAGGTCGGCGTTGGCCCTTCCCTCGCTGCGGCCGGCCTCGATTAGGGCCCTGGCATACGCCTCGATCTTCTCGTCTTCGCCGCGCTTAGTGCTCATCTGGGGCACTCACTTCCGCGAGGTATTTCTCGGCCAGCTTGCGCTGCTCGTCCTCGCTGAGGTCGTTGCCGATTATCTTGCTCGCGATCTCGACCGAGAGGTCGACGACGGAGCTCGAGAGCTCGATCATCGCCTTGCGACGCTCGGAGTCGACGGCGCCGTGCGCCTTTGCGATGACGTCGCTCGCGTCGCGCTGGGCGCGAGCGAGGATCTGGGAGCGCTCCTCCTCCGCCTCGCGCTTGGCACGGGAGATGATCGCGTCGGCTTCGTGGTTCGCCTCGAGGATGCGTGCCTCGTAGCTCTTTGCGCTCTCTGCGGCCTCCGCCTTGGACCGTGCGGCCGCGTCGAGGTCGTCCTGGATCTTCTGCTGGCGCTGCTCCATCATCGAGAGGATCGAGGGCCACGCGAGCTTCGCGAGGACGACCCAGATGATGAGGAACGCGATGAGCGCCGGTACGAACTCGGCGGGCTTCGGCAGCAGGAGGTCGGCTCCGCTGGGCGACTCCGCCAGAGCCAAGGCGGGCGTCAGAAGCGTCGCCGCACCCGCGGTGACGGCGACGACCGCCCCTCCTCCGGCAACCCGTATGTCTTTGCTCATGAATGCCTCCAACTAGCGATTTGCGCGTACCTGCGGCACGCCTCGCTACTTAGCGATGAGCGTGACAACGAAGCCGATCAGTGCCAGGGCCTCGACGAAGGCGGACGCGAGGATGAACGTCGTGAACAGACGGCCCTGAACCTCGGGCTGACGTGCCATGGAGGTAGTGGCGCCGTACGCTGCCAGGCCGATGCCAAGACCCGCGCCGATAACACCAAGACCGTATCCGATAACTCCCACGATTCCTCCTTTGTCATTCGCCCCGGGACGGGACGAGTACCATGACTTGCTATGCACGAGCGGGCGTGGCCCCGCTGGATGCCCTATGTTGGGGCTACTCGCTCTCGACGAGCTGGATGTAGACGGCCGAGAGGAGCGTGAAGACGTACGCCTGGATGATGCCCACCAGAATCTCGACGATGTAGATAATCAGGAGCAGCAGGACCCAGAAGATGGATGCGCCAGCCTGACCCAGCGCCGCCGCGGAGAAGCCCTGCAGCAGGGGCTGGACGAAGAGGGAGGCGAGGATGGCGAAGGTCCCCATGACCACGTGCCCGGCGAACATGTTGCAGAAGAGTCGGACGGCCAGGGTGATCAGGCGCAGGAAGGTCGAGACGAGCTCGATGGCCCAGACGAGGACGTTCATGGGAAACGACACGCCTTCGGGGGCGAGGCTCTTGATGTAGCCGATCACGCCGAGGCGCTTGCAGCCCAGGACGACGAAGTAGACGAAGGAGCAGAGCGCGAGCGCGGCGGTCACACCGATGGTGCCCGTACCGGGATGGCAGCCGGGAATGACCCCCACGATGCTGTTGCAGACGATGAAGAAGAAGAGGGCGGCGAGGAAGGGGAAGTGCTTCTTCCAGGTGTCACCCAGGATGGACTTGCACATGTCGTCGCGGACGAACTCGACGACGTACTCCATGCCGTTGACGAAGGTGCCCTGCGGAACGAGGCTCGACGCCTGCTTCCTTTTGAAGACGAAGATGACGACGAGCAGGAGGGCGAGGGCCACGCACATCCAGAAGATGTAGTTGGTGAGCCCGACCGTCGTGTCACCGACGATGGCATGGGTCATGAAGCCGTCGAGAAGCTCATCCATGGCCTCGGGCAACTTGGAAAGCGCGTCCACTTGTCCTGTCCTTTCCCTCTCGCCTCGTCAGCGGCTGCCGGCGCGGCTACCCGCCTTGTCCGTCGCGCGGGTTTGCCGCGTGCCAGGCACGTACGCTCTCTGCCGTCCAGATGGCGAGGAAGGTCGCCACGACGCTGACGCCAAACGAGAAGACGTTCTCCCTGTCGACCAGATAGGCCACCGCGATGGCGCAGGACATGGTGCCAAACGAGAGGAGCACGCCCGCGACGCCGAGTGCCATATCTGGCTTCTTACCCCAACGATGCACCCCCTCAAACAGCAGAGCGCCCGGAATCGCGCCGACCGCACCGACGGCAAGGCCAAAAAGCGCTGCTATGGGCACTCCCATGGCCGACCTCCGGGCGCGTAACGCGAAACGTCTGGATTCTAGTCTCTGCCACTGCGAAAAACCAGAGCCTTGTCTTTGGGAAAGGCGCCCCTTGCCTGCTCCGAGGAGTGGGATGGGCGCCCTACCAGCTTCTATACAAAATGTCATGCCGACCGAACTGTGTCAGTACCGTGAAGCGCACCGCCTGCGGCGCACGGATGCCGCGGGAAGCCCTACTTGGTGCCGTAGATGCGGTCGCCCGCGTCGCCCAGGCCGGGCAGGATGTAGGCGTTCTCGTTCAGCTGGCGGTCGAGGGCACAAGTGTAGAGGCGCACCTCGGGATCGAAGTCGAGCACTGCCTTGACGCCCTCGGGGGCGCTGACCAGCGTGAGGGCGCGCACGTCCTTAACACCTGCCTCGCGCAGGAACTGGATGGCCGCGGTGAGCGAGCCGCCCGTCGCGAGCATGGGGTCGACGATGAGGCAGGTGCGGTTCTCGATGTCCTGGGGGAACTTGCAGTAGTACTGGTGGGGCTCGTGGGTCTCGGGGTCACGGTACATGCCCACGTGGCCCACGCGCGCGGAGGGGACGAGGCTCAGGATGCCGTCCACCATGCCGAGGCCGGCGCGAAGGATGGGGATGATCGCGACCTTCTTGCCGGCGATGCGCTTGCAGATCGTCGTCTCGAGCGGGGTCTTGACCTCGACGTCCTCGAGGGGGAAGTCCCTCATCGCCTCGTAGCCCTCGAAGATGGCCAGCTCGCTCACCAGCTCGCGGAACTGCTTGGTGCTCGTGTTCTCGTCGCGCAGGATGTGCAGCTTGTGCTGCACCAGCGGGTGGTCGATGACGGTCAGGCGCTTCTCGTCGAACTCCATATGAGGGACCCTTCTCCTCTTGCTGAACGTGTTCGCGCTTGATTCTATCTCAGGTGGAGCCCAGGGCACGGACGCAAGACGCCCTTACCCCTGGACGTCCAGGTCCTCGGGCACGCCGGCGAAGCTCGGGTCGTCCTCGCGCATGGCCTTGGCGACCCGGCCCTCGTGGCGTCCGCCTGCGAACTCGGTGTCGAGGAACTTGTCCACGATCTCCTCGTTGGTCGCAAGTGGCGTGAAGCGTCCGGACACGCAGAGGACGTTGCCGTCGTTGTGCTCGCGGAAGAGCTCGGCGAACTGGGGCGTCTGGATGACCGCGGCCCGCACGCCGGGGACCTTGTCTGCCGTGACCGCCATGCCGATGCCCGTGCCGCAGATGAGCACGCCACGGTCGGCCTCGCCGGAAGCGACCTTGCGCGCGACCTTGTCGGCGAAGTCGGGGTAGTCACAGCGCAGGGCCTGGGAAGGCCCGAGGTCGATGACCTCGTGTCCCCGCCCCGCGATGTAGGCGGCCAGCGCGGGCTTCTGGTCGAACCCGGCGTGGTCAGATGCTATCGCAACCCTCATGGGGCGCTCCTCTCCTCGAAGTCTGGGGTGCCCGCCTCGGGGCCCTAGGGGAGAGGATAGCGCGCGGGCGGCATGGCGTGCGCCGCCGCGCCCGCCCGTACCGCCCAGCGGCGGGGCTAGAGCCCCGCGACCCGCAGGACCTCGTCGGCCGGAATGGCCCCCTCGCGGAGGATGACGGGCCTCTCGCCCACGCAGGAGACGATGGTGGACGCGACGGCGACGGGCGCGGGACCCCCGTCGAGCGTGAGGTCCGCCATGGCGACGAGCCTCGCCTCGACCGCGTCACCGCTGGTGGCGGACGGCGAGCCGTGGGTGTTTGCGCTGGTGGTGGCCAGGGGCACCCCAAGCTCGCGCGCAAGCCGCCTGACGAGGTTAGAGTCGGGGCAGCGCAGGGCGATGGTGTCGTCCCCCGGAAGGACGTACTCCCGCGGGACGAGCTCGCTCGCGCGGACGACGAGCGTGAGGGCCCCCGGCCAGAGCTCGCGCGCGAGGGCAAGGGCCCAGGCGGGCAGCTCCCTGCCGAAGCGCTCGAGGTCCTCTGCGTCCGCGACGAGCCAGGGCAGCGTCTGGGCGCGGTCGCGCCCCTTGATCTGGAAGATGCGCCCGTGGCCCGGGTTCTGCGGCGTGGCGGCGCAGCCTATGCCGTAGACCGAGTCCGTGGGCATGACCAGGACCCCGCCGGCAGAGAGCACGCGCGAGGCCTCCCTGAGCACGTCCGGGGACGGGTCGTCCTGGTCGACCGGCACGACGCGCCGGGGCGTGCAGAGCTCCCCGCCCTCGGCGAGGCTGCCCTCGCGCCACGCGACGAGGAAGCGGGGGCGGTGGGTGAGGTCCTCGCGGACCTCGACGGACGCCCAGCCCCCCTGGGACCGGCAGAGCTCCGCCGCGGTCGCGACGTTGTCCTCGAAGAGCTCGACGCAGAGGAGCCCTCCCGGCCTGAGGGCACGGGGGGCGAGCTCGAGGATGCGCCTGAGGACGTCCAGCCCGTCCTCGCCGCCGTCCAGCGCGAGGCCGGGCTCGTAGCCCACGACCTCCTCGGGCAGGGTGGGGACGACGGCGGAGGGGATGTAGGGTGGGTTCGATACGAGCACGTCGAAGCCACCCATGAGGTCCTCGTCGACGCCAGAGGCGAGGTCGCACTCGATGACGTCGACGCTTCGGCCCACGCCAAGGGCGTCGCGGTTGCGCGCCGCGAGGGCGACCGCCCGGGGCGAGAGGTCCGTCGCCACGACGCGCGTCCCCTCGCGCTCGGAGGCGATGGAACAGGCGATGCAGCCCGTCCCGCAGCCAAGCTCGAGCACCTGTGCGGAGTGGCCCGCCGCGACCGCGCGGTCGACGCCCTCGAGGGCCACGTCCACGAGGACCTCGGTCTCGGGCCGCGGTATGAGGACGCCGCGCTCGCAGCGCAGGACTATGTGGCGGAAGGGCATCTCGCCCGTGACGTACTGGAGGGGCTCTCCGGAGCCGCGCCTCACGACCGCATCGTGCATCCCGTCGAGCTCCTCCTGGGTGAGGGGCCGGTCGAAGTTGGTATAGACCTCGACGCGCGAGAGTCCCGTCACGTTGTTGAGCAGCCACTCGGCCGAGAGGCGAGGGTGCTCGTCCCCCTTGCGCTCGAGGTAGCCCGTGGTCCAAGACAGGATCTTGCCCACCGTCCAGGCTTCTTCCGCCATCGTCCTTCCTCTCAAGACGGGCGTGGCGCCGACCCTGCCGACGCCACGCGAACCCAATTCCTGTTCCTTGCCCCGTCACACCGCCTGGGCGAGCTTCTCCGCACGCTCCGCCGCCGCGAGGGCGTCGATCACGCTGGGCAGGGTGTCGCCCAGGAGCACGCCGTTGTAGGTCCCGTTGAAGCCGATGCGGTGGTCGGTCACGCGGTCCTGCGGCTGGTTGTAGGTGCGAATCTTCTCGGAGCGGTTGCCATGGCCGATCTGAGCGAGACGCGAGGCACCCTGCTCCGCCTGCTGCTTCTCGAGCTCCATCTCGTAGAGGCGAGCGCGCAGCATCTGCATGCAGACCTCACGGTTCTGGATCTGGGAGCGCTGGTCCTGGGACTGCACCACGGTGTTGGTGGGCAGGTGCGTGATGCGCACGGCGGAGTAGGTCGTGTTGACGCCCTGGCCACCGGGACCCGACGCGCAATAGGTGTCGATCCTCAGGTCCTCCTGGGAGATCTGGATGTCGATCTCGTCTGCCTCGGGAAGGACGGCGACGGTCGCCGTGGAGGTCTGGATGCGCCCCTGGCTCTCGGTCTTGGGGATGCGCTGCACGCGGTGGACTCCGCTCTCGTACTTCATGACGGAGTAGACCTTGTCGCCCGTGACCTTGAACTCGATGGTCTTGAAGCCACCTGCCTCGGAGGGGCTGGACGAGAGGACCTCGACCTTCCACTTGCGGGCGGAGGCGAAGCGCTCGTACATGTTGAAGAGGTCGCCCGCGAAGATGCCGGCCTCGTCGCCACCCACGCCCGCACGAATCTCGACGATGGTGTCCTTCTCGTCGTTGGGGTCGCCGGGAATCAGCATGACCTTGATCTGGTCCTCGAGCCCGGGCAGCTTTGCCTCGTTGGACGAGATGTCGTCCTGGAGCATCTCCTTCTCGTCAGTGTCCGCGGCGTCGTGCAGCATCTCCTTGGCGACCTCGATGTCGTCGAGCGCCTGCACGTACTCGCGGGCCTTCGCCACGAGCTCGGCCTGGTTGGCATGCTCCTTGGCGATGCGCGCGTACTCCTTGGGGTTCGAGACGACGTCGGGATCGACCATCCTCTTCTCGAGCTCCTCGTACGCGGCGATGAGCTTCTCTAGCTTGTCTCGCATGGTGTCACTCCTTGCACGCGCCGCGGCGCAGCCCGCCAGGGCGAATCGTTCGTGTTCAGCGATACGAAGTCTACCACCGCAAACCCGCGGCTATTCCGCCGGGCGTCCCGTCCCACGCTGCGCACACGATGCCATCGCTGGCAGCCCTGTGGCAGACTGGGGAGGAAGCGGGCTCGAGGGCGGGAGGCGCGATGGACGAGGACGGCCGCGGGAGGCTCCGCCCCGAAGGCGGGGAGGCAGATGGGAGGGACGCGGATGCTGAGGCCCAGAAGACCGCACTCCAGCCCACCGTCGCCAACGCGCGGGCGAGGGCCGGCGGACGCGATGGGGCGGGCGAGGGGTCTCTCCCCCGCCCCGAGGACGGCCTGGTCGCCCGGGCCGGGGCAGGCGCCGCCCGAGCGGGCGCCCTTCTTGCCGCACATCGCCTGGCCACTCTCCTGACCGGCGCCGCCATCGCGCTCCTCGTGGTGGTGGGGACGCTGCTGAGTCCTGTCATGGCAGGCACTCCCGACGCCACGCGCGTGAGGGCCGACGCGCTCGCGCACACGCCCGTCCCCACGCACGACGGGGGACCCTGGAACCATGACGGCGTTCTCATTGCCACGGACGCGCAGCTCAGGGAGAAGTCGACCGAAGCGTCTGGGGGCATCTCCGCCCGCACCACCGTGACCTACTCGGACGGGAGTGTCGAGGCGAGCTGGGATGCCATCCTGCTCTACCAGAGGTCCGACGGGTCATGGGAGCTGGAGTCCATCGACGTCCCCCAAGCCGCGAGCTGGAGGCCGACCTCCGGCCCCGACCATCAGAAGCTGCTCGCGTCCCTGGAAGCGCTCCTCACCCGCGCCGAGGCGAGGCTCGACTCGCAGGGCGACGACGGGGAAGAGAGCCTCGCCAACCTGTACCGGGACTGCGAGGCCAGCGTCACCAACGACGAGCTCGACGTCGCGGCACGCCTCGACAAGATGACCGTCCGCTGCAGCAAGCAGGAGGGCTTCGCCTCGCGAAACTGCGACCTGAGCCTGACCCTGCGCTTCGTCACGGCAAGCGGCGTCTGGGAGCTCACCGACGTCAGCGTGAGCGACGGGGCGAAGGAGCTGGGATACGAGCCGCTCAAGGGCAGCTGGTCCGGCAGCTTCCGAACCCAGTCGTCGAGCGGACACAAGTGCCTGTCCGGACGGGACGCCGGGCTTCGGCTAAGCATCGACGAGGTCGCGACGAGCGGCGACACCACCATGATCGCAGGCACGTTGGACGGCGTCGCGCACTTCCATCCCGAGCCCGAGCGGGACAGCACGGGCTGCGACGGGGACTCCGCGCTCGAGTCCCTGGCCTTCACGGGCACGCTCCAGGACGGCTCCGACGGCCTCGTCTTCGACTGCGAGACCGCGGACGACGTGCGAGGGAGCGTGAGCTTGAGGCTCGAGTTCGGGAATGCGCAGAACCCCTCCGCCGCGACGGCGACGCTCGTCTCCACCCACGACTACCAAGACAGCTTCCTGCTCGTCCCCTACCAGAGGACGGCGCGCTACGAGGACGAGTTCGTGCTGAGAAAGGTGTGACGCCGGGACCCCGACGCCACACCCTCCCACGCCGTCCCTTGGTCCGTGCTACTCGGACGCGAGCCTCTCTCCCATGAGCAGGCCCATCACGCTGGCCATCATGAGGCCGCGGGTCCAGCCACTGGAGTCGCCCAAGCAGTGCAGGTGGGCGACGTTGGTGTCGAAGTTCTCGTCCATGCCCACGCGGTTGCTGTAGAACTTGAGCTCGGGCGCATAGAGCAGGGTCTCGTCGGCGGCGAAGCCCGGGACCACCTTGTCCACGGCCTTGATGAACTCGACGATCTCTATCATCGCGCGGTAGGGCATGGCGGCGCTGATGTCTCCCGCCTCGGCGTCGGGCAGGGTGGGCACCACGTTGGAGCGAGTGAGCTCCTTGGGCCAGGTGCGCTTGCCGTCGAGCAGGTCACCGAAGCGCTGCACCAAGATGTGCCCGGCTCCGAGCATGTTGCAGAGCTTCCCCACGTTGCGCGCGTACACGATTGGCTGGTCGAAAGGCTTGCGGAAGTTGAACGAGACGAGCACGGCCAGGTTGGTGTTGGGGCTCTTGCGCTCCTTGTAGCTGTGGCCGTTGACCACTGCGAGGTCGCCGTCGTAGTTCTCCTGGCTCACGAAGCCGCCCGGGTTCTGGCAGAAGGTGCGCACCTTGTTCCGGAAGGGGTCTGGATAGCCCACGAGCTTGCTCTCGTAGAGCACGCGGTTGACGTCGTCCATGACCTCGTTGCGAACCTCGACGCGCACGCCGAGGTCGACGGGGCCGGCGGAGTGTGCGATGCCATGGGCCTCGCACATGTCGTCGAACCAGGCGGCGCCACGGCGCCCGGTGGCAACGATCGTCTCGCCCGCCTCGATGCGGGTCCTGACGCCATGGACGTCGCTCACCACGGCACCCTGGCAGCCACCCCCTTCCACGACGACCTCGTCGCACTCGTGCTGGAAGAGGATATGCACGCCCCCCTCGACGAGGGTCCGCTCTATGCGGCCATAGATCTCTTGCGCCTTCTCGGTCCCCAGGTGGCGGATGGGGCAGTCGACCAGCTTGAGGCCCGCCTTGATGGCGCGACGCCGGATGTTGGCGACCTCCTCCGGGTGCTCGAGCCCCTCGATGTGGGGGTCGGCCCCGAAGTCGAGGTAAATCTGGTCGACGCGTCCGATGGTCTCTTGCGCGAGGCGCTCGCCGATGAGCGTGGGCAGGTCCCCGCCAACCTCGTGGCTCAGCGAGAGCTTGCCGTCAGAGAAGGCGCCGGCGCCCGAGAAGCCCGTGGTGATGCGGCAGGGCTTGCAGCCCACGCAGTGGCCCGTCTTCTCCTTGGGGCAGGAGCGGCGCTCGACGGGGAGCCCCTTCTCCACCATGGTGATGGAACGCGAGTCTCCCTTGCGCAGGAGCCCCAGCGCGGTGAAGATGCCCGCCGGGCCCGCCCCGATGATGAGCACGTCGGTCTTGATGGTGGCGAGGCCATGCTCGCCGGAAGCTTCGCTCATGCGCGTCTCCTCTCGGGTCTTGTGGCGCCGTCCCCCAACGGCACACAAAAGGAGAGGGACGACCTGTGCCGTCCCTCTCCTCCTTTGCTCTGGTCTAGCTGGGGTTACTCCGCGGCGGGGGTCTCCTCGGTGGCCTCGACAGGGGCCTCCTCGACGACCTTGGCGGCGTCGGCGGCAGCCTTCTTCTCGTACTCGGCAGCACGCTTGGCCTTCTCGGCAGCCTTCGCCTCGGCAGCGGCCTTGCGAGCGGCAGCCTGCTCGGCGGCCTTCTTTGCCTTGGCCTCCTTGGCGGCCTGGGCCTTGGCAAGCTGGGCCGCGGCGGCTCCACCGAACTTGTCGGAGAAGCGCTGGACGCGCCCTCCGGTGTCGACGAGCTTCTGCTGGCCGGTGTAGAACGGGTGGCACTTGTCACAGAGGTCAAGCGTCATCTCGCTCACCGTGGCGCGGGTCTTCCAGGTGTTGCCGCAGGTGCAGCGAACGGTGCACTCGACGTACTCGGGATGTATTCCTTGCTTCATTTCAGGACTCCTTCTTTCGGCCTGGTTTCCGACCAGACAAGGGGTGTCGAGGCAAACGCCAGGACAATTGAGCCTTGCTAGGTTACCACAGTGGTCGCATTCTCATACCAAGACTGTGGAAAAGTGGTGCAAGCCCACGCGCGGGGCGCCCGGTCCCGCCACGCTACACTGGTTGGGCGCAGGCGGATCCGAGGAGGAGAGATGCTGCTCGTCGTTGACGTAGGTAACACCCAGACCACGTTGGGGCTCTTTGGTCCGGACGACCAGCTCGCCCGCCAATGGCGCATGGCCTCCGACAAGACCGACACCGCCGACGAGCTCCACGAGCGACTCTACGGCTACTTCATGATGCTGGGCCGCAGCCTCTCCGAGGTGAACGACGTGGCCATTGCCAGCGTGGTTCCCATCCTCACCCAGGAATGGCTCTACATGATGGGACACGTCCTGGATGCCAGGGACGTGCTGCTGGTTGATCCCCGCCGCGACTGCGGCATCGAGGTGGACATGCCCGACCCCACCCAGGTGGGGGCGGACCGCATCGCCAACGCCGTCGCCGCCCGCGAGGCCTACGGCGATTCGGTCATAGTGGTGGACTTCGGGACCGCGACCAACATCGACGTGGTCGACGCGCGCGGACGCTTCAGGGGCGGGGCCATCATGCCCGGCCTGCTGCTGAGCGCCGGGGCACTCTTCTCGCACGCGGCGCGCCTCTCGAGCGTCCCCTTGGTGGTGCCCGAACGCGCCCTTGGCAACAGCACCGAGGCCGCCGTGCAGTCGGGCATCGTGATCGGCGCGGCCGCACAGGCCGAGGGCCTGGTGAGGCGCATCAAGGACGAGCTCGGCGAGCCCGATGCGACGGTGGTTGGCACGGGAGGGCTCTCGCGCGAGATCGCGAAGGCGACCGACCTCTTCGACGCCCTCGACCCCGACCTCACCATCCGCGGCATCAAACTCATCTGGGAGCATCGCGCCCGCAAGCGTGCCGTGCGCTAGGAAGGGCCGTTTGCCCGCAGAGGGCCTGGGGCCCACGCGGGCAGGCCCCCGCCCGACAACTGCCTACTCGCGGTCGGGCGACCTCAGGAGCGCCTGTTCGGCAGAGAACTCGAGCTCGTGTCCAGACTCGTCCACGACGGTGGCCCGGCCCCAGATGTCGAAGCCCGCAAGGCGCCCTCGCGCCATCACGCGCCCGTTGGGATACGTCACCTCGACCTCCCGGCCCATCCTGAGCTCATGGTCGAAGTAGTCGGGGAGAAACGCCGCCCACGGTCCCCCCGCAGACCTCCCAGCCGCGACATCCCCCTCCCAGGTGGACACGCGCTCGCGCACCGCCCGCTCAATCGCGGCGTCGTCAGGCATCGCGGCGTCGTCAGGCATCGCGGCGTCGTCCCCATCGCCCAAGGTACGCCTTATGGCGAGACGGACGAAGACGCCCCCGTCGTCGTAGCCGCCGCGACCGTCCAGCTCGAAGGCAGGCCTTCCCGCGGGGACGAGGGCGACGTCCCGCGGCCAGAGCAGACCCGCCTCGGAGTTCCCCGCATCGACGAGCGCGTCCATCACGCCCAGGCTCGCAACGGCGGGAAGGGCCACCAGGTAGCCCATGGGCACCCTTGGCCTCAGCGTGAGCTCGAGCTCCCCCACGCCAGCCCCCCTACTGCCAGTCAAGCTCGCCCAGCTCGCCCACCACATGCCCCACGCGGTCCTCGGGGGCATAGACGGGCACGCCGGCATGCATCAGGAAGCGGACGGGGTCGTGCATGAGGTCCTCCATAGGCACCAGGACGTAGTCCCTCTCGCCCAGGTGCGCGTGGGGAAGCGTGAGCTTGCGCCCTGCGTGCTCCTCGTCCTCGACGAAGACGAGGTCGCAGTCGATGGTCCTGGGGCCGTGACCCGCCTGCTCGGGGTCGCGCACGCGGCCGAGCCTCTCCTCGACGCCGAGGAGGGCGTCCATGAGGACGCTGGGGTGCAGCTCGCTGCGAAGCTCGGCCACGGCGTTGGCGACCGGGACCTTGATGCCGTAGGCGGGTTCGGTCTCGTACACGCGGCTCACCTGCACCACGCAGGTGAGCGGTATCTCGTTGATGAGCGCCACGGCACGGCTCAGGTAGTCCATGCGGTCGCCCACGCTCGAGCCCAGCGAGACGAAGGCCTGCCGCGCGTCGGCGCGGCTGACCGCCCAGTAGGAGTTGAGCGCCTCGGCCGTGAGGGCCACGTTGTGGACGCGCAGGATGCGCGCGCCAGACTCGATGGCGCTCAGGCAGATGCCCAGCGTGGCGGCATCGCGGGCTGGGGCGTCCGTCACGCCCGAGACAGCCCCGACCATGCGCTTGCGCGAGACGGCCGTGAGCACGGGGTATCCCATGGAGACGAGCTTGCGGGTGGCGCGCTGGATCACGACGTCCTGGTCCGCCGCCTTGTCGAAGCCCGGACCGGGATCGATGCAGATGCGGTCGTGGGCAACGCCCGCACGCATGAGGGAGCGCGCCTGATCGCCCAGGAAGCCCATGATCTCGCGCATGAGGGGGGCCTCCTCGGGCAGGGTGAAGCGTCGCGCGCTCGCCTGGACGCTGCGGGCCGCCACCGCACGCGCGGGAGTGCTGTCCAGGCGCACGGACTTGCGGCTGGACTGCCCGTTGCCGCGATTCCAATGCATGACCACGCAGCCACAGTCGGACTCGGCGGCGACGCGCACCATCTCGGGGTCGATGAAGCCCGTGACGTCGTTGACGATGGAGGCGCCCAGGCGAACGCAGACCTTGGCCACGGAGGCATGGCGCGTGTCGACCGAGACTATGGCGCTGGGCGCGGCGGCGAGGATGCCCCTGACCACGGGAACGACGCGCTCGGCCTCCTCGTCGGCAGCCACGGGCTCGTGGCCGGGCCGCGTGGACTCGCCCCCCACGTCGATGATGTCGGCGCCCTCGTCCAGCATGCGGAGGGCGTGCTCGACCGCGAGCTTGGGGTCGAGGTTCTCTCCCCCGTCCGAGAAGGAGTCGGGGGTGACGTTGAGGATGCCCATGATGCGGGGACGCGAGAGCGAGATCTCGTGACGGCCGCAACGCCAAAGCGAGTAGTCCTGTCGAAGCATGGGTCGGGTCCTCCCCTAAGGCTGAGGGGGACGCGCCCGCGCCCCCAGGGTGTTCCTTTGTGATTGTAGCGACTCCCGGCGGCCGGCCTTCCGCTCGGCCTGGCCCGGCGAGTCCCGGAACGGGAATTCCGGGCGAGAGGGGCCACGGCCTACCAGTCGAAGGCCCGGGCGATGTCACAGGCGCAGACCAGGTCCGCGCTCGCGTCCTGGGGCGTGGGCTGGAGGTTGCAGATGGCCAGCTTGTCTCCCCCGAAATAGCGCAGGAGCCCCGCGGCCGGGTAGACCACCAGGGAGGTGCCGCCCACGATAAGGAGGTCGCAGCTGGCAATCGCCCGGATGGCGGCGGTGATGACGGCCTCGTCCAACGCCTCCTCGTAGAGGACGACGTCAGGCTTCACGGGCCCGCCGCAGGCCTCGCAGCGGGGGACGCCCTCGGTCTTGAGGACCCACTCCTGCGAGTGGACGTGCCCGCAGCGCTGGCAGACGTTGCGATGGGTCGAGCCGTGGAGCTCGATCACGTTGCGCGAGCCTGCCGCCTGGTGGAGGCCGTCTATGTTCTGGGTCACGACGGCGCTGACGAGCCCCTCGCGCTCCAGCTCGGCGAGCTTGAGGTGCGCCTGGTTTGGCTTGGCGTCGGGGGCGCACATACGGCTGCGGTAGAAGTCGAAGAACTCCCGTGTGTGCTCCACGTAAAAACCGTGGCTAAGCATGACCTCGGGCGGGTAGTCAAAGTGTTGGTTGTACAGGCCGTCGGCGCTTCGGAAGTCGGGAATCCCGCTTGCCGTCGAGACGCCCGCGCCGCCGAAGAAGACCGTGTTCCCCGCGCCCTTCACGAGCGCCCCGAGCGCCGCTGCCGCCTCCCGTGGGTCAGTGATGGTCCTTGCCATGGCGGCCTCCCGTCGTTTGCCAGCGGCTCTGACTCTAGCACCAGGAAGGCGAGGTACCGGCATGAAGAAGCTCAGCTGCAACGTGGAGGGCTGCGCCCTCGTGTTCGAGGGCGGCGGCTATCGCGCCGCATACACCGCGGGAATCGCCCGCGTCCTTCTGGAGCAGGGAATCCACTTCCCCTTCGTCTGCGGCATCTCCGCGGGCTCCAGCCACACGGTCGACTACTGCTCGCGTGACCTCGCACGCACGCGCAACGCCTTCCTGGGCATGAGGCCCGAGGGCATACCCATCGCGGGCTTTGGCTCGGTGGTGCGCGGCAAGGGCTACTTCAACGCCGACTACCTCTACGAGGGATGCATCGCCGACGGCTTCATGCCCTTCGACTGGGACACCTTCCAGGCAAACCCCGCCCAGGTAGCCATCCAGGCCTTCGAGGTGCGGACGGGCCGCAGCGTGACCTTCACAAAGGACGACATGCGCGACAAGTACGACATGGTGGACAAGGTGCGCGCCAGCTCGACCCTGCCGGGGGTCATGCACCCCAAGGCGGTGGACGGCCGGCTCTTCATGGACGGCGGGCTGGGAGAGGGAGCAGGCCTTCCCCTGCACCTGGCCGAGCGCGGCGGCTACGACCGCTTCTTCTTCGTGGCGACCCGCCCGCACGGCTACCGCAAGGAGCCTCCCACCGAGCAGGAGCGCCGCGTCTACCGCGCCATCGCACACGGCCGACCCTACCTCCTGGACGCCCTCCTCACACGCTGGGAGAGGTACAACCGCGAGCTCACGCGCATCGAGCGCCTCGCGGACGAGGGTCGCTGCCTCATCGTGTACCCGGACGACATGCCCATAAGCTCGGGCACCACCGACAAGGCGAGGCTCCTGGCCGCCTATAACGAGGGGCATGCCCAGGCCATGCGTGACCTGCCCCGCTACCGCGAGTTCCTCTTTGGGGCGCCCGACGCGGGACCTCACCCAGACGAGGCGGCCCTCGCGCGCACCCTCGCGGCCATCGACGACGGATACGTGATCATCGAGGGCTGAGACGGCGAGGGGGCGGTGCTCGGGAGGTCGCGCAGACCCGTCGCGCCATGCGGGGACGGGCCCAAAGACGGCAAATCTCGTGAAATGCTGTCGTTTTTCGCATAAGGCCAGGTAAGCGAGAAAAGAGACAGCATTCTGCGAGAAATGCTGTCTTCTCTCCCTTGGCCCGTCCTCGTCGCGCACCCTGGCCGCAGCCCCGTCCCGCAAACGGATGCCAAGGTGGTGCCATATCCTGGACCAGCACGTATACTGGCCTGAGCGGGCACGGACACCCGCCCAAACGGACACGACGCCGGCGGGGCGACGCCCCCGCCAAGGAGGAGCGGCATGGCACAGAGCGAGGAGCGCGAGCTGAGGCTCGTCTCGTGGAACGTCAACGGCCTCAGGGCCGTCATGAAGAAGGACCCCAGCTTTCCCCAGATCTTCGAGGCGGCGGACGCCGACGTCTTTGCCATCCAGGAGACGAAGCTGCAGGAGGGCCAGCTCGACTTGGACCTCCCCGGCTACCATCAGACATGGAACTATGCCGAGCGCAAGGGCTACTCGGGCACCGCGGTCTTCAGCCGCGAGGAGCCGCTGCGGGTCATCAGGCAGATCGGCTGCGAGTTCGCAGACGACGAGGGCCGCGTGTGCGCCCTCGAGTTCGAGCGCTACTGGTTCGTGGACGTGTACACGCCCAACTCGAAGAACGGGCTCCTGCGCCTGGACGAGCGTATGGTCTGGGACAGGAGCTACCGCGAGTTCCTGTCGGGCCTCGCCAAGGAGAAGCCCGTGGTCACCTGTGGCGACTTCAACGTCGCGCACGAGGAGATAGACCTCAAGAACCCCGACACCAACCACATGAACGCAGGCTTCTCGGACGAGGAGCGCGAGGGCTTCGGCAAGCTCCTCGAGGCGGGCTTCGTGGACAGCTTCCGCCGTCTCTACCCCGACCGAGAGGACGCCTACAGCTGGTGGAGCTACCGCATGCGCGCCCGCGAGCGCAACGTGGGCTGGCGCATCGACTACTTCCTGGTGAGCGAGGACGCCGCGGGCGGCATCGTCGAGGCCTCGATCCTGGACGACGTCTACGGCAGCGACCACTGCCCCGTGCAGCTGACGCTCAGGGTATAGGCGAGAAGAGCCTCTCGCGTCGCAGTGCCAAATCTGGCCCCACACGCCTTTGCCGCGTGCGGGGCCCGACACTTGTCTGCAGGCCGCATGCGCCCGGGAAATCTGTCACAGGACTGTGACCCTTTACTTACGCTTTGGCGCAGGATTTGGGCCGTTGGCTGCCCATACACTCTTCTCGTCGATCGGAGGCGACCAAGAAAAGGGCTCATCGTCACTTCTGGTGGCCAGCACACTCCGACGCCAGCTGGGCCGAGAAATCCAGGCGTCCCAGCCCGAGGAAGGCCATGGCCCC